>NZ_JBFTIL010000004.1:0-321678 GCF_056394745.1 Paenarthrobacter sp. 10N417 | reverse complement strand
CTGGAGGAGGCGACGACGTTCAGGACTCCGGCGGGCAGGCCGGCGTCGAGCATGGTCTTGGCGAAGTACTGGGCCGTCAACGGTGTGAGTTTGGCGGGTTTGAGGACCATGGTGCAGCCGGCCGCGACGGCGGGGGCGACTTTGCGGGTGGCCATGGCCAGGGGGAAGTTCCAGGGGGTGATCAGCAGGCAGGGTCCGACGGGTTTGTGCTGGACGAGGATCTTGTTTTTGCCTTCGGGGGTGGTGAGGTAGCGGCCGTAGTCGCGGACGGTTTCTTCGGAGAACCAACGCAGGAACTCAGCCCCGTACGTGACTTCGCCGCGTGCTTCGGGCAGGGGTTTGCCCATTTCCAGGGTCATCAGCAAAGCGAAGTCCTCGGCCCGTTCAGTCACCAAGTCAAAGGCCCGGCGCAGGATCTCGGCCCGCACCCGGGGCGCGGTGCGCGCCCAGGAGGCCTGGGCCACGTCGGCGGCGTCCAACGCGGCGATCGCGTCGGCGCTGGTCGCGGAGGCGAGGGTGGCGAGCACCTCCCCGGTGGCGGGATCGTGCACATCGAACGTGCCGCCGTCGGACGCGTCCCGCCACTCACCCCCGATCAGGAGGCCGGTAGGCACGGACGCGAGGATGCTCGTTTCCCGGTCAATCATCAAAGTAGAGTTTTCGGCCACAGAGGGTTCCTTACTATTGCGTAGCTCATGTTGTGTTCCAGGACCCGACGCTGCGTTCATCGTCCTGCATTCGTTTCGGCACCCGGCATCAGGCTCCCCAGAACGATGTCCAGCCACGGGACCCGATTTGAGAACCGCCGGATCTTCCCGGGAGCAGCCCAGCGATAAGTGTCATGCTCGTCATTGATCGTTAATCGTCGCCTCTTGCTGACGGCTGTATAGGTATGGACCAGCCACGGATTGCCTTCGTGGTCAGAAATTTGAAGCTGTTCACCGGTCCGGAAGCTGGCGAGATCCCCGAGGGCGAGACCTGCTTCTTCCTCGAGTTCAGCCAGTGCCTGCTGGAGCGGCGAAACGGCTGGTTCGAGGTATCCGGTGATGCAGTGCCAGAGTCCGCGTTCATGACCGACGGACTGGCTGCGCTTAAAGAGGGCAATTCGTCCGCGCCATTGAACCACCACAGCTACAACGGCCCGGGGCGGGAAGACTGCGGTGAAGTCTACTTCCGCGCTCGTCCCTTGCAGTGTTGCGGTACTCATCGGTGCTCCTGATGCGTTCGGTTGCCCGGGGTTTGAAGGTTGTTGTGCAAAGGCCGGGGAGGATCCTGGGTGGACCACTCCCCGACCTTTGCCACCTTGATGGTTAGAGGGTTTGCGCGCCGGGGCTGCGGTCGAGCATTTCCAGCCCTGAAAGACGCCTGCGGCGATGCGTGGCGAGGTAGGTGCCAGCAGCAATGGCCGCACCAATGTAATAGGAGAGGTCACCCATTTGCGGGAAAGCAGCGGCTATCGGTCCGGTATAGATCGAGGACATCCAGAACGGGGAGGAAAGCACGACGCCGGCTGCCCAAGCCACGAAGCCCCATTCGAACTTCCGACTCTTATCGAAAAGTTCGCGCAGCCCACGATCGGTGCGTCGGCCTCCGAACAGGTAATCGCAGACCAGGACGGCGACGTACGGGGCGATGCAGTAGGCAGTCAGGTTAAGGAATGCAGTAAAGCCTTCGTTGAACCCGGTCTGGCCCCACTGTGCCACGAGATACGATGCGGCACAGATGAAGACTACTGCTGTGTGTCGCTTCACGGGGACGCCCATGGTCTGGATGGAAATGGCACCGCCGTAGACATTGAGGAAGTTCTGCGTGAACGAGGACAAAGCGACGACGCCGAGGCCGACGGCGGCCCAAGGGCCCATAAGTTCCTTCAGCGCACCGATGCTGTCGGACGCCGTGGTGGTGGTTCCCAGGAGGGTTCCGAGGATCCCCATCCAGACAAGGGTGACGAAGTTGCCCAGCATGGTAGCCCAGCCGGCGCCGCGCCTGTTCCCCGCTGTATTGGGAAGGTAACGGGAGTAGTCGGACGCAAAGGGCATCCACGCGACGATGAAGGAGAAGAACCAGCCGAAGAAGACGATCCACCCTCCGACGCCGTTAAAGCCCAGGGCTGCGGGGTTGAAGTCGGTCTCGACGCGTCCGTTGGCCGCTGCCACGATAGTGATGAAGACAAACCCGATCACCAGGACAAATGACAGGATGCGCTGCAGGAAGTGGATCAGGTTGTAGCCAATGACGGCCACTCCAAGCTGGATGCCCATGAGGATCAGTGACGAGAGCCAAAAGGGGATATCGGTGAGCAGGGCGATCGCCTGGCCGCCGAGGATCACTGTAACGGCGGCCCAGCCGATTCCAGCGAAGACATTCACGTAGGCCACCGGGAAGAGGTTGCCGATGAAACCAAGAGGACCGCGCCCCTGCATCTGCTGTGGGACGCCCAGCCGAACACCCATTGCGGACAGGTAGCCCATTCCCGCCGAGGAGGTCACGCCGGCAAGTATGATCGCCAGGGCCGCAGCCCAGAACGGCAGGCCGAAATATGTGGCACTGAACCCCAGGACGACGATGGGGAAGTTCATTCCGGCGGCGAACCAGAGGAAGAACTGGGAACGGGGTTTGCCGTGGCGTTCGACGTCGGGGATGTGCTCGATGCCGTAAGGCTCGATTTTGGTGAGGCTGTCGCGATAACCGCGATCTTCGGCAATGCTGCTTTCTGCAGCGCGAATGGTGTCCGGGCTCATTTTTGTCCTAATGTTGGATGCGCACCTCGGTGCGCTGCTTACGAGCAGTTCGGTCGGCGCGGTTGGTTTCCTGTCGGGGATTGTTGGCCGCGCCGGCCGTCTAAAGTTCGGCGAGTTGAGCGCCGTCGAAAAAGTGCCCGGCCTTGTAGACCATCGGCGCAGTTTCGCTGATTTCCGCGTGGCGGACCCTGCAGATGAAGACCGTGTGGGTCTTGGCTTGGAAACGTTCCTGGATTTCAGCTTCAAGGGAAGCGGCCGAGCCGTCCAACAGAGGACTTCCCTTGGGCCCTTCGTGCCAGTCGAGCTCAGCGAACTTGTCAGGAGCCTTCGAAGCGAAAGTCTTCACAGTGCCCAACTGCTCCGTGCCGAGAATGTTGATGCCCAAATGGCTTGAAGAAAAAAGGGCCGGGTAGGTGCTGGACGTCTTTTGGACACAGACAAGCACCAGCGGTGGTTCCAGGGAGACCGAGCAGTAGGAGTTGGCTGCCAGGCCCTTTGGGGTCTCCCCTTCCTTTGTGGTCACGACCGTAACTCCTGTAATGAACTGGCGGTTGAAAGCCTTCATCAGCGATGGGTCCAATTCGGCAAACTCGTCGCCATCCGGAACAATCGGGGCTGCAATCCCGCGCAGCGGCCGGATTCCAAGGCCGGCGAGCAGTTCGCTGCCGTCCCACGTCACGGTTTCGTTGAGTATTTTGCCGTCCTGAAGGATCAGGATGTTTGAGCCACGGGTCTGCACAGTCAGACCAGTGGCCGGTACGCCGAGGTATTCATGGGTGTGGGTGCCGGTGGAGGTCCAGAAAACGGCGACTGTGCCGTCCCCTTCGACGACGTCATCGACAGTAGTGCGCAGGTCCGGGAAGGCCTCCCGAACGGCGGCGATCTCCGACTTGAGGCCGGCGAGGTCGACAGTTGCGCCTGTCGCCTTACTGGTGCGGGTATAACCGGGAGATACGAGGCTGTCCAAAGCATCAAGGTCTCCCTTGTCCCAAGCGGCGAGCCAAGCTGACGTGATAAGCGGTTCGAGCATCTGTTGCATACCAATGACCGTAAGACAGGTCACATGCCAACGTCAATAGGCCAACGCAAAATTGGGAAATTCCTTGTAATGCCGGGCTTTATTAAAAGTTCGCGACCTACTGTTGACTCCGCTGATGCATGCAACATAGTCTTTCATGTATGCAAGAGAACCTGGAAGTAGAGAATGCGCTGGCTGACCGCGACGCCCTCCTTGATCGGATCCGCAGACTGGTACTGGGAGGGGATTTTCCTCCGGGCGCAGTTCTTCCCGAAGCATTCCTGGCCCAGGAGTTCGACGTGAGCCGGACCCCTATCCGCGAAGCACTAAAGCAGCTGCAGCATGAAGGTCTGGTTGAGATCCGGCCCAAGGTGGGCACTTTCGTGCGTGAGCCCACGCGCAGGGAGATCATCGAGCTCTTCCAGCTCAAGGAGTCCCTGGAGGGACTCGCTGCATCCCTGCTCGCCGGACGCGGAGAGGTCAAGGAGCTCTCAATACTGCGGCGGAACCTGGAAGAGTCCGAAATGACTTCCCTGACCCATGACACCGACACCTATGCCCGGCTGGTCCATGAGTTTCACTGGACGATCGTGCGCGGCTCGGACAACCGAAAGCTTATTGAGCACTATGAGCGGCTCATGAACCAGCTCGCGTACCAACGCCTTGTTCTGCGCACGGTTGAACACCCGGGGAGGCTCGAAGCCTCCACGCGTGAACATCGGGCTGTGTTGGACATGATCGAGCACAAGGACCCCTTCGGGGCCGAATCCGCCATGAGGAACCATGTTCACGCCTCATCCAGGGAGGCCCTCACCGAACCGGTTCCGGGCCGCCGGAGCTGAAGCAACCACAACGAAAGGAAGCCATGCGCTTCACCATTACTGGAAAGAGCCGACAATGAACGACCAACGACTCGGCATCCGCAAGATTGTCTACTACAGCGAGGAAATCCTGCTCGAAAACGGTGCCTCTCCTGCCATTCCAGCGGTTCGCGCAACAGCTGCTGCCGTAGTCACCAACCCATGGCTGGGCGGCGACGCGAGCGATGACCTCGGCAAGGAAGTAGTACAGCTCGCTCCGGTGCTTGCACGAAAACTGACCGACGTCCTCGCTGCCAACCTCGGCGGCGTGGACGCCATCGAGGCGTTCGGCAAGGCCGCACTGGTCGGCATCGACGGCGAAATTGAACACGGCGCCGCACTTATCCACACACCGTTCTTTGGCAACCTGGTCCGTGAAAGCTTCGATGGCGAATCCATCATTTGCTTCGCAGACGATCGTGCAGAGGCAGGGACCTCGCTCGTGGTACCCCTCTGGCATAAGAACGCCGCCGCCACCCGCACCCATTACCAGAGCATCACCACACGCATCGGTGACGCCCCGCGCCCAGACGAGATCGTCGTCGTCCTCGGCGCCTCAACCGGGCCCAGGCCGCATTCCCGCATTGGTGACCGCCGCACTGATCCCATCGTCAAAGCAGACACCCTAGGAGAACTTGTTTCATGAGCATTCGCAAAATTGTCACCCTGACTGAAGACGTCCTGACTGAAGGAGGCCGGGGAGTCAGCCCGACCGCAAGGGTCGCGGTTGTCGCAGCCATCATTAAGAACCCGTGGGCAGGTCAAGGGTTTGTTGAGGACCTTTCCGCCGGTATCGATGGCAATGCATCGGACATCGGGGCCCTCCTCGCTCCCCGCGTGCTTGAAGCGCTCGGCTCCCCCGCCGAAGCATATGGCAAAGCTGCGATCGTGGGACTGAACGGTGAAATCGAGCACGGTTCCGGCCTCATCCACACCCTCGCGTTCGGAAACCACTTCCGTGACGCTGCCAACGCCACCACCCTCTTGCCGGCCGTGGAAAAGCGTGGCCCTGCTGGTGTTGTCTTCGATATTCCCCTCAAGCACATCACTGATGCGACCATCCGGTCCCACCACCAAAGCATCGAAGTCCGGATTAACGATGCGCCGCACGCCGATGAAATCGTGATTGCCCTCGCAGCAGCAGCCCAGGGACGGCCCCAGCAGCGCCTGGCCGCCTTCAGCACCGAAGCCAACTAAGGAGACTGCCCAGTGAGCCGCGCCCGCATCGCACTCATTCACGGAGTCGGCCTTGACGGGTCGATGTGGGGGCCGCTCCGTGAATTCCTCGAACCTGAATTCGACACTCAAGTGATTGAACTCCTCGGCCACGGAAGCCGGGGGCAGGCCGTACCGGAAGGAGTGACGCTCGCCCAACTCGCCGCGGATGTCGCGGGACACCTCGAACCCGACACCCACCTCGTGGGGTTCTCGCTCGGTGCCCTCGTCGCCCAGCATCTGGCCCGTTACCGGCCCGATCTTGTGGCCTCCCTGGTTTCGGTCGGATCAGTATGTAACCGGACACCGCAGGAGCACGCCGCAGTGATGACGCGGTTGGCCTCAGCCGCTGCCGACTTTCCCGCCACCGTGGAAGCATCCATCCTTCGCTGGTATCCGGAAGGGTCCTCCGTGACGCCCGAAGTGGTCGAGGCAACCAGAAAGGTCCTGCTTCGCAACGATCCCCAATCCTTCGTGGCCTGCTACCGGGTATTCGCAACTGCGGATGCAGAACTTGCCCCCGAGCTTCCCCGGATTACCGTTCCGTCCCATGCCGTGACAGGCGAGCTCGACCCGGGATCAACGCCCGAGATGAGTGCACGGCTCGCGGCGGCCATCCCCGGCAGCACGTACTCCATCATCAGCGGGGCCCGCCACATGATGCCCGTTGAGCGTCCCCAAGAGCTCGCCAACGAACTGACAGCCTTCATCAAGGAGCATTCGAATGTCCACTGAACGCCGCTACGAACACTTCATTAACGGCGAGTGGGTTGCGCCATCCAATGGGGACTACTTCGACAGCAGCAACCCAGCAACCCTCGACGTCCTCTACCGCGCAGCACGCGGCAACGAAGCCGATGTCTCCAAGGCCGTTTCAGCAGCATCTGCGGCTTTCGAGAACCCGGCCTGGCGGGACCTGAGCCAGACCACGCGCGGACACCTCCTCCGCCGGCTCGGTGACTTGATCGGCGAGCACGGTGACGAACTCGCCCGCATGGAATCCCTGGACAACGGTAAGCTCCTGCGCGAAATGCGCGCCCAGCTCGCCGCTATGCCCGAGTACTACTACTATTACGCAGGCCTCGCGGACAAGATCCAGGGCGACACCATACCTGGCTCAAGCCGCGCCATGCTGAACTACACGCTGCGGGAACCCCTCGGCGTCGTGGGTGCCATTACACCGTGGAACTCGCCCCTGACATTGACCACGAGCAAGCTGGCCCCCGCACTGGCGACCGGCAACACCATTGTCATCAAGCCCTCCGAATACACCTCGGCCACCGTCCTGCGCCTCGCCGCGCTGGCCGATGAAGCCGGTTTTCCGCCCGGTGTCATCAACGTCGTCACAGGGTTCGGCGCAGAGGCGGGGGCCGCGCTGGTGGAGGACCGCCGCCTGGCAAAGATCTCATTCACAGGCAGCACCGCCACAGGCGCCCGCATTGCTTCCTCAACCGCGTCCCGTTTCATCGGTTCAACGCTGGAGCTGGGCGGCAAATCCCCGAACATTGTTTTCGGCGACGCTGACATTGCCAATGCGTCCATGGGAGTAGTAGCTGGCATATTCGCCGCCGCCGGGCAGACCTGCATTGCAGGAAGTCGTGTGTTCGCCCACAAATCCATCTACGACGAACTGCTTGAGCGCGTTGCCAACCGCGCCCGCAGCATTGTCATTGGCGATCCCCTGCTTGACGCCACTGAACTGGGACCGTTGGCATTCCAGGACCAACGTGACAAGGTGGCCAGTTACGTGGATCTCGGTGTCTCTGAAGGGGCTACTGTCCTGACCGGCGGGGGCCGACCCAACACCGGCCTCGGCGGCTACTTCTTCGAGCCAACCGTCCTTACCGACGTGAACAACTCCATGCGTGTGGTTCGGGAGGAAATTTTTGGCCCGGTCGCAGCGATCATGCCCTTTGAAACCGAGGACGAAGTACTTCGCCTTGCCAACGACACCACGTACGGACTCGCCGCCGGCGTCTGGACCACCAACCTGGCCAGGGCACACCGGATGGCCAGCCGTCTGGAGGCAGGAACGATCTGGGTCAACACCTACCGCACCATGTCTCCCCAATCACCACGCGAAGGTTTCAAGACCAGCGGCGTGGGCGTGGAACACGGCATGGAAAGCATCCGTGAATACACCAGGGTCAAGAGTGTCTGGATCAACACCGACGAATCCCCCATCGCCGACCCCTTCATCATGAGGAGCTGACAATCTTGCCTCTTATCGAAGTCTCAATCGCCCGGGGCAGGACCCCCGAGCAGCTCCGATCGCTCATTGACGAGCTCCACCGCGCCGCCGAGATCTCTGTGGGCGCGTTGCCCGAAAATACCACGGTCATCATCCGCGAAATCCAGCACGAACACTGGTCCCGCGGCAATCAGACCATTGCCGAACGCAATGCAGCAGCCCAGGAAGCTGCCCCAAACATCGATTCGCCGGCACACGCCGCCGCAGAACGAAGGAGTCACTAATGCGGTTTTCCCTCTTCGTCCATATGGAGCGTTGGGACGAGTCCGTCTCCCACCGCGAATGCTTCGAGAACCTGACGGAGCTGGCCCTCCTCGCGGAAGCTGGAGGATTCAGCACCGTCTGGATCGGTGAGCACCACTCCATGGAGTACACCATCTCCCCCAGCCCCATGCCCCAACTCGCCTACCTGGCGGCGCGAACCTCACGCATCCGGCTGGGCGCCGGGACCATTATTGCGCCCTTCTGGAACCCGCTCCGAGTGGCTGGAGAGACCGCACTTCTGGATGTCATCAGCAACGGCAGAATGGAGGTAGGGCTCGCCCGCGGCGCTTACCAGTTCGAGTTCGACCGCCTCATGGGAGGCATGTCCGCGGTGGACGGCGGCAAGCACCTTCGCGAAATCGTTCCCGCCGTGCGCGCGCTCTGGGAAGGTGACTACGCACACGACGGCGAGATCTGGCAGTTCCCCACATCCACCAGCGTCCCCAAGCCCATACAGAAACCGACCCCGCCCATGTGGATCGCAGCCCGCGACATCTCCTCGCACGAGTTCGCGGTCGCAAACGGCTGCAACGTCATGGTGACCCCGCTGATGAAAGGCGACGAGGAAGTCGACGACCTCGCGCGCAAGTTTGATACCGCCGTCGAAAACAACCCGGGTGTCCCCCGGCCGGATCTCATGGTGCTCCGCCACACGCATGTCCACTCAGCCGACGAACCCGAGGGTTGGCGCCGCCCGGCAGAGGCCATCAACAAGTTCTACAGGACATTCGACGCCTGGTTTGGGAACAAGAACACTCCGATCAACGGCTTCCTCGAGCCCAGCCCTGAAGAAAAGTTCGCCGACCGTCCGGAGTTCACGCCGGAGTCCCTCCACCAAACGGCAATGATCGGGACCCCTGAAGAAGTGATCGAACGGCTCCGCCACTACGAGGCACTGGGCGTTACGGAGTTCAGCATCTGGTCCGACAACAGCCTTTCCCATGAGGAAAAGAAGCGCTCACTCGAACTCTTCATCGAGCACGTTGTACCGGCTTTCCAGGAGGCCCCGGCAACTGCGGCCAGATAGCGGCGCTTTGCGTCCGCGCCTCGGGAAAGCTCGGGGTACATTACAGCCGACGACGGCGGGACTTTGCTGCCGTCGTCGGCGTGTTTCTAGATAGCTGCCTGACGTCCCCAGTCCTTAGGCTGGTTGCCGCTGGTGAGATCCCGTTCCACCGTTACTCCATAGGGAACATCAGAGCTCAGGTTCACCGTGTACATGTCAGGCCCGTGTCGGGTGACAACAGTGCCCTGCCATCCTTCTGTCATCGAGTGGTCGCGGGTCATCTCCACAGCCGTGTTGATACTGTCTGAGATTTCTGTTGTCGATTGGCCGGTGATGTGGAAGTAGCGGCCGGCCTCGATCGTAATGATCATTGGACTCCTGCTTTGCTCTTTGTGTCGACTTGGATTGGTCGTCATTTCGCATGCCACGCAAGGACAGGCCTGGGCACCCGTGCCCGGCCCGTCCTTATAGTTGTCGGGGAGTTTAGATTTCAGTGGGCTGGACCGGGGCTGCTTTCTGCCTGGCTGCCCGTGTGTCGTCCGCCTTTGGCGGCAGAACGCTAGTGGGTTCGCCGGGCTGGCCCTCACGGTCTTGTAGCCGCATTTCTGGTGGTTCTTTGCGGAATCCTTTGGTGAGGAAGGCGAGGTAGAGCACGCCCAGGCCGATCCAGCAGACGCCGATGGTGATGGCGATGGGACTGAGCTGGGTTAGAAGGTAGATGTCGACGGCAGCCCCGAGTATTGGTAGGACGATGAAGCCAATGATCGAAAGGTCTTTTCCTTGCCGACGGCTTCGGATGAAGTAGGCGACGACGCAGAGGTTCACGGTGGTGAATGCCAGGAAGGCGCCGAAGTTGATGAAGGACGTTGCGACCTCCAAGGAGATGTTCAGAGCCAGCATGGCCACGGCACCAACGAGGACCAGATTGAAGATAGGCGTCCTGGTTCGGGGGTGAAGGCGCCCGAAGAGCCGGCGGGGCAGGACTCCGTCGCGGCCCATGACGTAGAGGAGCCGGCTGGTGCTGGCCTGGATGGCGAGCCCCGACGCGAACCCGCCGACGATAAACAGCATGTTGGTGATGTTGGCGTAGAACTGCCCTCCGACGAGAACCTGCATCGCATATGCCGCAGTGGCTGCTTCTTCAAAGTCCCCGCCGGGATGAACGAGCTGCATGATGTAGGAGACAACGGCAAAAAGTACTCCTCCGACGAGGACTGTCAGGAGGATAGCCCGCGGAATATTGCGTTCGGCGTCTTTGGTTTCTTCGCTGAGTGTGCTGACGGCGTCGAATCCCAGGAAGGCGTAGGCAGCGATGGCCGCAGCCGCGGCGACGCCGCCTACCGTCGTCGCACTATTCCAGAAGGGGTCCGTGAACGAGGACGGCGGGTTTCCACCGAGGTAGGCCAGGCAGTAGGCGATGAAGATCCCGATGAGGGTAACCACCAGGAGGGTCAGCGTCTTATTGACACGGTCGGTGAGCACGATGCCCGTGACGTTGATAATCGTTGTCAGTCCTGCATTCAAGGCGAGCCAGGCCCAAACGGGGATGTCGGGAAACTGTGCTGCGAGGTAGAACGATTGGAAGAGCCAGGCCACGGTGGGAAGGAAGAGGTAGTCCAGGAGGATCGCCCACCCGACGAGGAAGCCGACGCGAGAATCGAGTAGTCGGCGCGCATACACGTAGGCCGAACCTGAGTTCGGAAAGATCTTTGCCATTTTTGCGTAGCTGAGGGCCGTCAGCAGCATGGCGGCAGTGGCGAGGGCGAATGCTGTCGGGGCTGTTCCGTCGCTGGTGGAGGAGATCACACCGAAGATCGTCATGACGATGCCCGGCGCCATATAGGCCAAGCCGAACACGACCACCGATAGCAGGGATAGTTTGGGGGTGAGTTTGATGTTCTCAGCGGACATGGGAGGTTCCTTGGGCTGGGGCAGTGCTGAGGTTGGTCAGGTTTGATGGGGAGTTGGTTTGCCGCCATAGGCGGGGATCCAGCTGACCCGCGTAGAGCGGCAACGGAATGCTGTCATCATTTTCAGCGAACTGGTCCCAGGGGCGGGTGACGCCCGCAGTGCCATACTGACGTACATTTCCTACTTGGTCCAGGTCGATCACATCCACCAAGGTGGCGTCTTCAGGCCCGGTCGCAGAGATCCGCACGCGGCCTTCAGGGTCAACCAGAAAACTGCGTCCAACCCCGTGCGGACCGGCCGCGTTAACACTGGCAACGAAATTTTGGTTGACGATTGCGTTGGCTTGCCCGATGACCACTTCCTGCACGCGGTCATTGGTCGGGGTCTGGACAACGTTAAGGACGAGTTCCGCGCCCATCCATGCCAGATGCCTGCTGTGCTCGGGGAACCATGCGTCGTAGCAAATGGATAGACCGACTCGGCCGTAACCAGTCATATCGAAGACTACGAAGTCCTGGCCGGAAGAAACGGTCTCGTACGGTTTCCAGGGAAAGATCTTCCGATACGCGGCTACAGCTTTTCCTTGCGGGGAGTACACGACGGCGGTGTTGTAGATGCGCCCATCCGGGCCACGTTCAAGCACGCTGCCCGGCAAAACCCAGATCCCGAGATCTCCGGCAAGCTCAGAAAGAGTACGCCCGCGTGGGCCATCGAGAGGTTCGGCCGAGGCTTCCATAAAGGCCTGCCGGTCCGCAGGGCCCGGAGAATCTGCAGTGTTCAAGTGCAGCTCCGGGTAAACGAAAAGGTCGGCGACCGCATGTGCTTTGACCTTCCGCTCGAGACCAGCAGCAAAATCAGTCAACGTCTCGGCAGGTGATTGCACAAGAGCCAGAGGGAGAAGTCGAGTCATGACAGGGAGGTTTCCTTGCGTATAGCGAGTTTCTTAAATAAAGATTAATTAAAGATTAATTAAGGAACCTGGGTGTGTCAAGGCTCACCTTGAGCGCGGTGTGAAAGCATTGAGATCATGGCAAGACCACGGAACCAGACAGAACGCAGGGATCAACTCGTAGCAGCGGCTGGACGAGTCCTCCTGGACAGGGGCTCATCAGCGGCCCGCCTTTCCGACATTGCAAACGAAGCCGGTGTCACCCCAGCTGCAGTGCTGTATTACTACCGCGACGTTGACGAGCTCTTCAGCGAAGTCTTCCATCAAGGCGTTACGGAGTACTGTGACCGGAGGGAGGCTCGCATCCAAGCTGAGAGCGGACCTGAAGCGCAGCTCAGGGCCTGCATCCATTCCGGCGTACCTTGGCCAGGGGAAAGCGAAACAGCATCCCGAATCCTCGTGGAACTGATCCCGGTTTATCTGCGCAACGAAGCAGCTGCCCGACAGCAGATGGCGTTCGTGGAACGCCAAACGAACCTCTACAAGGGGATCCTGGAACGAGGCGCGCAGGAGGATACTTTCACCCTGTCGGCGCCCGCCGGATTCCTGGCCCGGAGCTTCGTAGCCCTCGAGGACGGCCTTGTAATGGACGTGCTCCTCGGTGACCTGACACCGGAAGACGAGTACGAGTTTCTGATCAGCTACGCGAGGACCATGGTGAAAACCAAGACAAGGGAGTGAGGTCCCTTCTATGTTCGAGCGGCCGGATACAGGTCCGATGTGAAACGTGAAAGGTTGTTCAGGCACTCCCCTATCGCAGGTGTGGCGAAGTGCAGCGGATTCCACACGCCGAAGAGCGTGAACACCAGATCCTTTCCGCGATGAGTTATGGGCATGGCATGCACTCCAAAACCCGGATCATCCGAGAGCACACAGATGCCTTTGCCTGCGGCCGCCAGCGCTTGGCCGACCCGGGCGGAGCGTACTTCAAATTCGGCTTTATACGTGAGACTCTCGGCGCTAACAGCATCATCGAACATTGTGCGGACACCAAAATCGGTTGTCATGGTTATGAGCGGCCATTGCACGAGTTCCTGGAGGCTGATTTTCTCCCGCCCGGCAAGTGGGTGTTCGGCGTTGCACTGCGCCCAAAGGAACGCCCTCCCCACTACAACTGATTCAAGCTCGGATGGCGGTGGCTTTGTTCCCAGCGCAAAGTCAGCCTTACCTTCTTGCAACGCATCGTAGACAAACTCAGGGGTTGCCTCGACAACATTGGTAAGGACTCCATCTGGCCCCTGCGAAACAATGAAGGGGGCGATGATGTCGGCGATGGTGGCAGAGGCTGCCGCTATCGTCAGCCGCTGCACTGATCCCCCGGCCATTGCACGTGCGGATGATTTGGCCTGGGCTGCGCGAGTGACCAGATCCTTGGCGATGGGCAGAAATGCAGTGCCCGCAGCGGTCAGTGACAATTTTGCTGCTGATCTATCGAAGAGGGTCAGCCCGAGGTCCTTCTCCAACGAACGAAGCTGCCGGGATAAAGATGGTTGGGCCACCATCAACGAGCGTGACGCAGCATTGATGGATCCTTCATCAACGATGCTCAGGAAATATGTTAGGTGCCTTAAGTCCACATATACCTCCAAGGTATTGGTTCTACCCATTATAGGCATTTCCCAGGCATAGTGTCGCCTAGTTAGACTCGTCACACTTCCCCCCTTCTTCAAGGAGTCTCTCTTGGCACTCTCATTTCCAACCCCGGCTCGGACCGTGTTCGCTGCGGCCGCCACGGTGGTTCTTGCCTTAAGCTCAGCGGGCTGCACTCCCTCTCCGGATGCACCTTCAAAGCCGGATGTGTTCACGGTCGCCGCGTCTGCTGCCATAACCACATGGGATCCCGTGCGTTCCTTTTCAACCGAGGCGCTGTACATGGGAAACGTCTATGAGCCCCTGCTATGGAAGAACCCTGAAGGCTCCGCCGAAGAATTCAAGCCGGCCATCGCCGAGTCTTGGAGCGCCAGTGAGGACGGAAAGGCATGGACCTTTAAGATCCGTTCAGGCGCAACCTTCCACGACGGCGAGCCCGTCAATTCTGCAGCTGTCAAGGCCAGCATTGACGCCGCAAGGGAGCGGGCAGCAGCATCCTTCATCTGGGCCCCGGTGGAGAGCATAGAAACCCCGGACGACTCAACTGTGGCTATCAATCTTAAATACGCTGCCCCGATGGACCTCGTAGCTTCCTCCACCTATGGCGCCTGGATCGTTTCCCCCAAAGCCCTGGCGGCATCGGCTGAGGACGAGAAGTACTTTGATGCCGGAATTGACGCGGGCTCCGGACCTTACACCATCGACTCCTACAAACCCGGCTCTGAGGTCGTGCTGAAAAGGTTCGATGCCCACTGGAACAAAGAAGAGGCCCCGCATTTCGACGTTGTGGACATCTCCATCACTCCGGATGCGGTAACGGCCCAGCAAATGTTGACCGCAGGAGAGGTCGATTATGCGACCAGCATCCCCGTGGAAAACGCCAAGACGCTGGCTAACGATCCGAAGTTCACGGTGAAAGACTTCAACTCACCCTTCAACTTCCTGGCCATGTTTAACACCAGCCGTGCACCGCTGAATGACCCGGAGGTCCGCCGCGCGCTCAGCTACGCAATTCCGTACAAGGAGATCATCGACATCGGAGGGCAGGGCTACGGTACGCAGTCCCACGGCCCTGCTCCCAAGGGCATATTCCCGTACAGCGAGGATGTCCCGCAGTACTCCCAAGACTTGGAAAAGGCCAAGCAACTGTTGGCCTCAGCTGGTCATGCCGACGGCCTGAAGCTCACTCTTAGCTATGCCTCCGAAAACCCTGCAGAAGCCCGCTTTGTGCCACTGATCAAGGATGCGTTCGCCAAGATCGGTGTGGAACTGGACGTCAAGGCCCAGTTGTTCAACCAGCAGTGGGATGCCGCCAAGGCCGATCCCGCAACAGCTCAGGACATTTTTGTGTTGTACTACTGGCCGACCTACAGCGACGCCGGCAGTGACAACCTCACCACACTGTTCCATTCCAGCGAAAAGCCATCCTTCAACTTGAGCTACTGGAACTCCCCCGAGTACGACGCATTGGTGGATAAGGCGGCAACACTGACAGGAACGGACAGGTCTGCAGCCCAGGACCTCTATGAGGAAGCCATGCAGCTCCTCTATAAGGAAGCACCTGGGGCCTTCCTCTACGATGCCCGCGCAGTCTCCGTAGTTCCCACTGGACTGAACATTTCCCAGTTCAACGAAAATTATCCCTTCACAGTGTTCTTTGCATCCATCAAACCCTCTGCCTAGCTATCCCTTCAGAGACGCGGCCCGGGCTCGTTGAACCGGGCCGCGTCTCCCCTGTCCTGACCTTCATTCCATCACCAAGATAAGGAGAACCATGTTGCGCTTCGTCCTCAGACGGCTCATCACATCGGTGCTGGTTCTCGCCGTGCTCACAGCGATCGTCTTCGTACTATCCCGTATCGTTCCCAGCGACCCTGCCGTCATTTATGCCGGCCCCAAGGCCCCACCGGCCGAGCTTGACCGGGTCCGCCAAGAGCTGGGTTTTGATCGTCCCATATTCATTCAGTACTTCGAATACTTGAGGAACCTGGTCACCGGCGACTGGGGGCATTCTCTTGCCACAAAACGCCCCGTATTGGACGAGCTGTTCACCCGCCTTCCGGCCACATTGGAACTCATCGGGTTTGCCATAGTCCTGGCTGTTATGGCGGGGATCATCCTTGGCGTGGTGGCCTCCCGCCGCCCCGGCGGATTCCTCGACGGAGCAATCCGTTTCCTCTCTATCGGAGGGATTTCAGTGCCGGCCTTCTGGCTCGGACTGCTCCTTCAACTCCTGTTCGTTGGGGGGCTGGGAATACTTCCAGCAACGGGGCAATTCAGCAACTCCATCAAATACTCCAACCCCATTAGTCACGTGACCGGTCTTCCCCTGTTAGACAGCATGATCACCGGCAACGGCGTGGCCTTCACCGACGGGTTGCAGCACATGATCCTGCCGGCCCTCACCCTGGCCGCATACCCTCTCGGACTCGTTGCACGAATGACAAGGGCCGCCATGCTCGATGTCATGAACCAGGATTACATCTTCACCGCCCGGGCCTACGGTCTAAGGGAGTCCGCCATCCGGTGGCGCCTCGCCCTGAAAAATGCTCTGCCACCAGTCCTGTCTATCGCCGGAATGGCTGCAGCCTACGCCCTGACCGGAACCTTCTTCGTCGAAGCTGTCTTCAACTGGCCAGGGATCGGGCAGTTCGCTACATCCTCCATGCTTGCAGTGGACTACCCGGCCATCATGGCAATTACACTCATGGGCGCCACAGCCTACCTGCTGGCCAACCTTCTGGTGGACATCCTGCAATCACGAATCGACCCCAGAGTGAGCATGTCATGAGCCCCACCACCCAAATCGCCGCCCCTAGCCTTTCCGGGACGACCGGAGAACAGCGAACCCTCACACCGATCAAGCTGCTCAAACAGACGTTGGGCCGTGACCGTTTGGCCGCCGTCGGCGCCATGATCATTATCCTTCTCGTAATCCTGGCTATTTTCGGGCAATGGCTGGCACCTTTCCCTGATCAGGGAATGGGTGCGACCAATGCCTCCGCCCGAAACCTCGCCCCCAACGCCTTAAACTGGCTAGGCACCGATCAACTCGGTCGTGACGTTCTCAGCCGCATCATCATGGGCGCGAACCCGGCGCTCACCATATCTTCCGTCGTTGTCGCGGCCGCTGCCCTCATCGGCATTCCCCTCGGCGCTGTCGCCGGATATTGCGGTGGCTGGCTTGACGAAGCCTTGATGCGTGTGACCGAGATCTTCCAGGCCTTCCCGCCTCTGCTCCTGGCCATGGTGACCGTTGCGATTCTTGGGCCCAGCCTGACCAACGCCGGCATCGCCTTGGCCATCAGCTGGTGGCCCTGGTATGCGCGCCTTGTGCGAGCGGAAGCAAAATCCCTTCGGGAACGCTCCTACGTCGAAGCAGCCCGCGCCATGGGCATTCCGCAACTGCTCATCATCAGCCGCCATATACTTCGCAACTGCATGACGCCCATCCTCGTCCAAGCAACCGTTGACATCGGTACTGTGATCCTGGCCGCCGGATCCCTGGCATTCATCGGTCTTGGAACTCAGCCGCCCTTGCCCGACTGGGGCCTGATGGTGGCCGAAGGACGAGGACTTATATTCAGCTCCTGGTGGATAGCCACCTTTCCGGGGCTGGCCATCTTTGTGGCCGTCCTGGGATTCAACCTCCTCGGAGATTCGCTGCGCGACCTCCTTGACCCCAGGCAGGTAAAGCGATGACACACGTACTTAGCATCCGCGACCTAAACGTCGAATTCACCGACCGGGGGAAGGTTACCAACCGCCCCGTCCGCGGGATCGACCTTGATGTTTCCGCGGGTGAAATCCTCGGCCTGGTAGGTGAAACGGGCTGCGGTAAGTCCCTCACAGGACTTGCAGCCTTGGGGATCCTTCCCCGCGGTGCACGGCGCACGGGGCAAGTGAGCATCAGCAATGATCCCTTACACGCCTCCTCGGAACCAGGCGGGCCAGTGGCCATCGTGTTCCAAAACCCCGGAACTGCCTTCAACCCMGTCTTCACGCTTGGCCGCCAACTCAGCGATGTCCTGAGCCGGCACCGACAGATCTCAAGGCCCGAAGGCAAAGTTGAAATCATACGACACCTGAGCCTGGTCGGCCTTCCCGACCCCGAACGTGTCTACCGCAGTTATCCGCATCAATTGTCCGGCGGGATGCTGCAGCGGGCCATGATTGCCATGGCTCTGCTGCGCCAGCCCCGGCTGTTGATACTGGATGAGCCGACGACGGCCCTGGACGTCACTGTCGCCCGGCAAATTTTGGTCCTGATTGACGAACTCCGGCACAAGTTTGGGTTCGGTGTGCTGCTCATCAGCCATAACCTTGGCATCATTCGCGATGTATGTGACCGGGTGGCGGTCCTCTACGCAGGCAGGGTGATCGAAACCGGAACTGTCGAAGCGGTCATGAACAACCCATGCCACCCCTACACCCGCGGCCTTCTGGGCGCCCTCCCAGCAGGGCGAACCCACGGCCAGCGACTGAATGCCATCCCTGGAACAGTGCCGGGAAACCTCCTCTCCCTCACCGGGTGCGCCTTCAGAAACCGTTGCTTGCATGCAGTCACCGACTGCTCCCTCACCGACCCGCTCCTCACCGAGACAGGACCACACCAGGCAGTCGCCTGCCTCCAGGAAGCCGAACTATGACCAACGTTCTCACCCTCGAAAACATCGTCAAAACGTTCCCGCACCATAGAAGAGTCTTCACCGCAGTCAACGACGTCTCCCTCAACATCCAGGAAGGCACCGTCTACGGCCTGGTCGGAGAATCCGGCTCTGGCAAAAGTACCCTGGCCCGCTGTGCCATGCAGCTAATGCGGTCAACATCCGGGCGGGCCATCTTTGAAGGACAAGACCTCGGCATGCTCGCACCCAAGGCACTGCGCACTGTCCGTTCGCGAATGGGAATAGTACTGCAGAATCCCGTGGCGGCCTTGAACCCACGCATGACCATCGGGGCTTCAGTGGCAGAGCCACTACGGACCCACACTTCCCTGAAGGGGCAGAGGCTCCAAGCAAGAGTAAACAATCTGCTTGACGAGGTCGGGCTGGGAGCCGAACACGCACACAGGCTCCCACACCAACTCTCCGGAGGACAATGCCAACGCGTCGGCATAGCACGCGCTCTGGCCACCTCGCCCCGTCTCCTGATCCTGGATGAACCCACCAGCGCTCTTGATGTTTCCGTCCAGGCCCAGATTTTGAACCTGCTCCAGGACTTGCAGCAACAAAAAGGGCTGACGTATCTGCTGATCTCTCACGATCTCGACGTCGTCCGCTACCTTAGCGATGACGTTGCGGTCATGAAGACCGGAAAGATCGTAGAAAGCGGACCAGCCGAGCGGATCTTCACCAACCCACAGCACGACTACACCCGCAAACTCCTCGAGGCAGCCCCAGGACATGGCCAACCAGAGATTGCAAACGCCCACACCCTTAACACGCAAGGCAGCGACTAGAACATGCCAGAGACAACAGCAAGTGGTTTCCTCCTTACAAATCCCGGTAGGATCGACCGCTACACAGGCCAGGACTTCAACGGGAACGTCACCCTGGACAACTGGCAGGAAAGTCCATTCAACCGCTGGGGCTTCGCTCACATCAGTGAACTCATCACCACCGCAACGATCCGTCGGGACAGCTCATCCCAGCCGCCTACTGGAATCGCTCCAGTCACCACCGAACACGCAGAGAAATGGCGCAGTGTTGACCAGTTCCTGGAATCCACGCACACAGATGCCATCGTGGTCCTCCAGCACGGGAACGTGGTCATGGAACGCTACTTTGGCGCTTTCCAGCCGCACGACCGGCACGTCCTGATGTCTGTTTCCAAATCCATCTGCGCGCTCACCATGGGCATCCTGGTAGGCCAGGAACTCATAGATACCCAACAAAGTGTCCGCCACTACGTGCCGGCGCTGAAGGAAAGCGCCTACGGAAACGCGACTGTCCGCCAAGTGCTCGACATGACCGCCGCCGTTCGCTACAGCGAGAACTACCTGGATGCAGACGCTGAAGTCCAGCAGCAGGACAGGGTCGCCGGCTGGCGTCCAAAGCTCGAGACAGATTCAAGGGACACCTACGAATTCCTCACACGGCTCCAACCTGCCGGCGAACACGGCAGATCATTCCAGTACTGCTCGGCTAGTACAGACGTGCTCGCATGGATCATTGAGAACGTCACCGGAAAGCGATACGCCGAAGTCCTCTCGGACGAACTATGGTCCCGGCTTGGGACCAGCGATGATGCACTCATCACCACCGATTCCGGGGGGTTCGCCTTTGCGAACGGAGGAATCGCCTGCACCGCACGGGACATGGCAAAAATCGGACAGCTAATGCTTGACGAGGGGAAAGCCAACGGGCAAACGGTAGTCCCGTCATGGTGGATCAAAGAGACGATGCGCGGCGGAGACCCGCAACTGGCGAGAGGAAGCGCCTATCAGCAGGTCCACCCCAACGGCTCATACCGAAACCAATGGTGGGTACCCGGAGATGGCCGAGGCACGGTCTACGCTGCAGGGATTCACGGCCAATTCATCTGGATTGACCCTGTCAGCGACACTGTAATAGCGAAGTTCTCCTCCTGCCCACAGCCGGTCGCGCTCGAACTCAGCCAGACGCATGCTGAAGGTTTCAGGCAAATGGTCAACATCCTGGAACACAGCAGTACCAGCTGACTTGCCTTCGGCAGTCGCGGAGTTCACTCTCTGGTTCGCGAGCAGCCTTTCCCGCAAGGTAGCCCGCTTTCCGTCCACATCTCAAGAAGGTTCCAGAGGACCTTGCAGCCGACGACGGCGGGACTTCGCCGCCGTCGTCGGCTGGTCGTCGCGGTCGTCATCATCGGAGAAGTCGATATCCCGGACAAATCTCGAGCCAAAAAGCAACCTGGTTTCAGGCTTCCCGCACCCTTTATGACAGTCAGATTCAACACCTGCCTCATCCGGGTAGGTGCTCGCGGTGGCAGCGACGGTAAACGCAAACCCGCCGTGGGCGACCGATGAGACGCCTTGGGAAGTAACGTCAGACGGGATCGGCCAGAGGCTGCAGGTCCTTGGCTGTAACCTCTTCGACCGCCGGTTGGTTGTCCATGCCAGCGAGGCCGATGAGTGTGACCACTGCTGCAACAGCGGCAGCGATCGCACCGATCAGGAAGGCCAACTGGAATCCACTGCCCAATACCGTCAGGGCAACCTCGTGCGCACCAGCCGGGAGGGTGGGAACACTATTGACGGCAATTGCTCCACCGGCCTGGGCGATACCCAGAACCGGGCCTGCCTGCTCCGCCGGGAGGTTCAGCGCGCCCAAAGCTGGAATCAGCTGGCTGTTGGCCGTCCCGAAAGCGATTGCACTGCCAATGACCGGGCCGAGCGCGAAACCGAGATCGCGAACAAGGTTCGTCGTGGCGCTGCCCATCCCGGCAAGGGACTTCGGCACGGTGTTCACAGATACCTCCGAAATGGACGCGATGGTCAGGGCCCAGCCAACACCGATGAACGCCCCCGGAAGGAAGAACTTCGTCCAGTCAAAGTCGTGCGGGTCAAATCCGACCGCGATAAAGCCACCAACGGCGATCAACGCGAACCCGAGACTGAGAAGCCACCGTGGACTGACGGAGTGCAGGAGCCTGCCAACGACCGGGGCGAAGACGAAGGACGGGCCCTGCATCACGAGCCAAATGACCCCGATGTAGACCGCATTCTGGTGCTGCAGCACGCCAAGCCAAACGCTGGTGGAGAAACAATATATGAGAAATCCAAAGGTACCGATCACAGTTACGATGCCAACAATCGAGAATGAACGAATCCTGAACATGCCCAGGTGCAGCAGTGGCGAAGGTGTTCGCAATTCGATGATGATGAAAGAGGCCAGCAGGACAGCCGCGACGAGGTAGCCGATGATGATCTCCGGTTGGCTCCAGCCGACCTCGGATCCCTGCACTGTCGCCCAAAGGGCCACGGTCAGGCCCACTGCAAACGTCACCTGTCCGGGAAGATCCAGCTTTCGGCCCATAGGCGCCGACGAATCCGTTGCCCGGATAACCAAAGCAAGCGTAATCACTGCGCCGACCGCGATCAGCACATAGCCGCCCTGCCACCAGCCCGCGTTTGCGAACGCCCCGGCAATGATGGGACAGATGGCACCGCCAAGGGAGAGAAATCCTGCCCAGGCCGCGATGCCTCGGGTCCGCTGGACTGGTGTGTGCACGACGGCGGCCACCATCGCCAACGACGTCGGATACAACGCGCCCGCACCCAGGCCGTTCAGTGCAGCGCCAAGCCACATCACTTCAACCGTCGGAGCCAACACCGAGGCTACGCTTCCAGCCAGAAGGAGCAGCGACCCCAGATACATGAGCCTCTTTCGCCCAAAGATGTCACCGATGGCTCCGAAGGTTAGCTCGAAGACGACAACCGGAATCAGGAATGCTGCGGTGATCCAGGTGAGCTGCGAAGCGTGGGCGTGAAAGTGCTGCTGCAGAACACCGTTCAGTGATCCGGGTATGACGTTCGCAATCGAGGAGACGAACGGTGCGGCAAAGGCTGCGGTAAGGGTCGCGCCCACACGAACCTGGATGCCGGGCGGGTACGGCTCAGGACCTTGATTCGATGGTTTGCCAAGTTGATTCGGATAAGTCACGTGGAACTCCTTTGTTCACGGAAATGGGTGACGTAAAACCCGCCGGGCCGATGCAGCGCGACGCCCCAGCCCGAATATATACGGTTCGTATCGTATTGACAATGCCTCAAGGGCGGGCCTGTCTGCCAAACCCGGCCGGGCTATCCCAGATGCAGCTGGCGAGGGCTGGCGTGATTTACGCCTTCGGGCGCGGGCTCCCGGGCAGGCAAAGAGGAAGGGATTGACGCTGTCAGCGCCAATCCCTTCCTGTGTTTGTTCCTTATCCAGCTATGCGCGGACGCCTTCCAGCACTGCCCTTAGCGTCTGGTCCGTCATCTTTCGGTCTAGTGGTCCAGTCTGAAGCAACAACCGAAAATAGATTGGCGAGTAGAGAAGTTCAGTCACAACCATGGCAGGTATGTCACTCCTGATCGACCCCTCCTGGACCGCCCGCTCAATGAGGGCAAGCGCGGCTTCCAAACGGTGATTCCAGAATCGGTCCTTGAACTCGGCCATGGCAGCCGGATCGTACTGGCACTCCGCGATCAGCTGGGCGACGAGGTGGCCCTCACGGCCGCCATAAACCTCAGCCAGTGAGCCAAGATGCTCTTTGAGTGCCTCGATCGCCGGAACATCCTCCAGTATGGGAGTACGCGCGATGTGGTTGTCGAGGAAGGTGTCAATCACGACCGCAGCCTTGCTGGGCCACCACCTGTAAATCGTTGTCTTGCTTACGCCCGCCTCCCGGGCGACACGCTCAATCGATAGCTTTTGGACGGTCAAGGCACCAGGTTTTCTGTCATCAAGCAACGCCATGGTGGCGTCGAGGATCGCTCTTTGACTCTGCTCGCTTCTAATCGCCATACGATGACTCTAATACGTGATCCATCCAATACGAAACGTTCACGATAGTCCGGCAGCACTCTGACGAGCTGTCATGAAGGTCGCGTTTGCGCTGTTCGAAGTACCCGCTGAGCCTTCGCCTGACGGGCCAGGGGGACGTGCTTGTTATTCAGACCTGGAACGAATTCGCGTTCGCACAATTCCTGACGTCCATCGACGCCCGCACCTTCCCGACAACCGTCAACTTCTTCATCTCGATCGCGGGAACAGATTTCGGCCAGATGGCCGCCGCGGCAACGGTGGGAACAATCCCGATCCTGGTCCTCGCGATCATCTTCCAGCGCCGGCTCATCTCAGGACTGTCCTATGGCGCCGTCTAAACCCGCCATCCCCAAATCGTTCCACCATTGAGAAGACAAAGAGTAGGACACCCATGCCATCCCCCGTGTCACTTGGCGCAGCACACGCCTCAGTCCTGGCCTTCGACGTCGGCGGTTCGTTCATCAAAGCCGCGTTGATCGATACCAACGGCGACGTGCGGGGCTCCCGCAGCGTAGCCACCCCACTGCACCCAACACAACCGGCAGAGACAATACTGGACCGGATCGCAGAGCTCGCCCGCGAGCTACAAGCAGAACACCCCCACACGGAGGTCCATGCAGCAGGGCTAACGGTACCGGGCATCGTAGACGCTGCCACAGGGACCGGCATCTACTCCGCCAATCTAGGATGGCGCGATTTCCCCTTTACCACCCAAGCGCAGTCGAGGCTGGGCATGCCCGTGGCTTTCGGCCATGACGTGGCCGCGGCAGGGACAGCCGAACTACACATGCACCAAACACCCGGCTACCACGATGCCGCAGTCCTTGTCATCGGCACAGGAATTGCCGCCGCAGTGTTCTCCGGCGGCAAACCCGTGACCGCCGGAGGCTACGCCGGGGAAATAGGCCACGCACTGGTCCCGGACCCTTCCGGCGGAACGACCATACTTGAAGCCCTCGGTTCAGCAGGAGCCATCGCACACCGCTACACAGCAATAAGCGGCAACACGGTGGACGGCGCGAAAGCTGTACTCTCTCTCGCCACCAAAGGCGACCCGGTCGCCCAGCAAGTCTGGAAAGAAGCAGTACAGGCACTGGCCTTCAGTATCAGCCAGTGCATCAGCATCCTGGGCACGGAGGTCTTCGTCGTCGGTGGCGGACTCTCCCAAGCGGGGGAAGCCTTGCTTGTCCCCTTACGAAAAGCGGTCGAGGAACTACTGACCTTTCATCGCCGCCCCCACATTCTCCCAGCAACCCTTGGCCAAGACGCAGGATTGATCGGAGCAGCGCTGTACGCCAGGGCAATTTTGTGACTGGTTCTTCCTAAGTCCATGGGCTGCCATCACGGAATACTAACGGAGGGGTTCGTGGAGTCGTTGCGGGGTCAGTTTCCAAAGCCGCAGCGCGAAGTGCACGTCGACGCGGCGTGACGGCGTTCGCCACTGCGGGCCGAGCAGGGAGTCGATCCGCTCGAGCCGTTGCTTAACGGTGTTCTGGTGGATGTGCAGCTGCGCAGCCGTGGTTTGGAGACGACTCCCGGTCTCGAGGTATGCCCAGAGCGTGCCAAGCAGTTCAGTTCGGTGCGCCCGGTCGTAGTCCTGAACAGGGCCGAGCGTTCGTTCGATGATCCGCGCTGCGGTTGCAGCGCTGTCATGGCTGAGCATGATTCCGGCAATACCCAGATCGTTGAGGTCGGCAAACCCGCGTCGCCAGCCGAGTTCTTTGGCGGCCGTAACCACTTCTGAGGCCTCATTATGGGCCTCACGGACACTGGTGATGGTGCCGCCGGTCGCTGTTGCATGCCCAATTACTGCGGACAGCCCATCCTCATGCAGGATCTGGTCCAGTTCTTCGGCCAAGGCTGCCGCGCTCGACGTCGTCACGACGCAGATGTGGCCCATGTGGGACGAAATGAGCATTGGAGCTTTTCGAAGTCTCTGTTGCACTATCGCAAGGGCAGCGTGCCGTACCGCAGGATCAACCAGGATGACCAGGACGGCGATCTTATTGCGGAGTTCAATGCCGTAGGCGACGAACCTGGCTCTCACAGCATGAGCCTGGTCCTCGGTTCGGCTGGCAAGCAGATCTTCCATGAGCGTTGATTGGGCGCGGTTGTTGGCATCGACGAGGGTGCGTTCGAACAGTAGCGCTGCGCTCACAAACACCGAACCCCGCTCAAGCAAGGCGATCTCTTTGCCGGCGGTACCGTTCATGACCAATGTCGCCAGGTGCTCGTTGCCGGCCGCGATGGCGACAACCGTGTAGGCATCACCTTTGTGGCGCACCGTCGCGGCACCTGCGCCGTGCAGGGACGTGTTGATTGCCGATTGCACACCCCAGTTTTCAAGTGCGGGCTTGTTCAGCGTCACGGAGCCGAAGCGGTGACGTCCTGCCGGGTCAAACAGTCCCAGGGGCCGCCCCGTTGCTTCTTCGAGCACTGCAATGACGCCCTCCGCGTTGACGGAGGCGACCATACTCCCCATCAGCCGCTCATCGAGTGCGAGCATTGCTTCCAGTTCCCGGGTCCGGCCGGCGTTGCTCGTATTTGTACTTCCTATCAGCGCCCTAAGCTGAGTAATCTCACTTCCCCGGCGGGTTTGTTCGAGTGCGAGGGCGGCTTGGGCTGCCATGTGCTCAAGGGCCCGTTGCCCGGCAGCCGGAAGGCTGGCCGGCGTACGATGTGCGACGAGCAGGGCACYGACGATCCGACCACCTACCCTAAGCGGCGCCCCGGCGATCGCCTTTACTCCTTCGAGGGCGACGATCTGGTCGATTGCGGGGATGTGGTTCATGTTTGGGTCAGCCAGGTAGTCAAGAGTGGAGGCGGTTGAACCGCCGGTGGCGACGGCTCCAAGTACCCCGGTGCCCAAGGGCATGCGAATGTTCCGATATTCCTCGGTACGCACGTTGTCCGTGACATGGATATACGTCTCCCCGGCAGGCAGGTCATTCAGGCTGAGGTATGCCATGTCGGCGCCTAAAAGCGTACGGGTGCGGCGCAGGATCCCCTTGAGGATGAGCGTACGATCGCGCACGCTTGCCAGATCCGTCGAGCTCTCGGTGGCGGCCATGAGGATTTCCGGGTCCCCCGGTGCCCTGAATTCCTGGATTCTGGACTCGGTCATACGGTGATTCTAAGCGCCATATGTCACTTCAGGCTATGCATTCGCCACTTATATATCCCTTGCCACCATGGTTTTGGTTCCCATGAACCTGCAGAGTGGGGGAACGGTAAAAGTTGCCGCTAACAACAAGGAGGTTGTTGTGACTGATATGCGGGTCCATATTCTGTCCACCGGGGTCATGGAGACCGACCTGACTTGGCTCCTGCTCAAAGGTGGGCGGACTATCCGCGACCGGCACCACAAAGAGGAGCCTGTCGTCTGGGGCGAATGCCCCACCCATGCTGTGCTCATCGAGCATCCTGAGGGGCGGATTCTGTGGGACACGGGCGTTCCCCGTGACTGGGAGCAGCGATGGGCGCCGACAGGGTTTCAGGACTTCTTTCCGGTACGTGAGCCAGTGGACGGACCGGGCTATCTGGACTCTTCTCTGGCTCAGCTGGAATTGACACCGGATGATATCGACATCCTGGTGCTCTCACACTTGCATTTCGACCATGCAGCAAACGCCTCGATGTTCGACAACGGCAAAACCCGGATCATCGCCAACAGCGCCGAGATCGCTGGCGCACGTGCCATTGAAGGCTATTCGAAGGGAGCGCACATCGTCTCGGACTACGAGTCGCTCGATCTGGAAGGGGTCAGCGGCGACGTGGAGATCGTGCCCGGCGTCAAGGCAATAGAGACCCCGGGCCACACCTGGGGAACCATGTCGTTGCAGCTTGATCTCAAGAACGAGGGGACGAAGATTTTCACCTCGGACGCGGTGTACCTTGCGGACAGTTGGGGGCCTCCCGCCGTGGGTGCGGCGATCGTTTGGGATAACGTTCGCTGGCTTGAGTCTGTCGAAAAACTCCGGGCCATCGCCGACCGGACGGGGGCGGAGGTTATCTTCGGCCACGACGGCGAACAGGCCAGGTCACTGCGATATGCACCCGATGGGTTTTACAGCTGAGCCGGCGCTGGGAGAGAGCACATGATCCTCTACGATTTCGCTTGCCAGAACGGGCACCACTTCGAGGCCGGCCTCGCGACAATGACATCAGCCAACCCGCCCTGTCCAGGGTGTGGGGCTAAGACCAGTAAGCGCCCTTCTCGGCTAAACATTGGAGGGCTCGCGTCCGCCGGACCCTCCCGGGAGCAGATGCCGCGTAGCTGGAACGCGGTCGGACAGGGCGACCGCGAAACGATCGCGCACTGGCACCGAGTTGCCGAGCGCCGTGAAGCACTCGAAGAACGCTACCCGGAACTGGCCGGTGACCGCCGCCCCATCCTCGCGCACGAAGGCATCTTTTCAGGCCGCCCACTGCGTGCCGGTGACGACATCGCCACTGCGGTAACTTCGGCCATCGCCGAAGGAGCAACCCCACATTCCCATCACCCCGCACCGACCCGGGGAAACATCGACATGAAAGCCACACCATGAAAATAACCGGAGCAGTCCTGGAAGAGATCGGCCGCCCAAGGCCTTTCGGAGTCTCCCGTCCTATCACCGTCAGCGAACTCGAACTCGATCCGCCGGGCCCAGGTGAGGTCCTGATCAAAATCGAAGCCGCAGGAATCTGCCACTCCGACCTGTCCGTCGTGGACGGCAACCGGGTTCGAYCGCTACCGATGCTGCTCGGCCATGAAGCTGCCGGCCGTGTCGTCAGTTGGGGGCCTGGAGTCGAGGACCTGGTCACTGGCCAGCGGGTCGTGATGGCCTTTCTTCCCCGATGCGGGGAATGCGCCAATTGCCGCACGAACGGGCGACTGCCCTGCACGCCCGGCTCGGGAGCGAACAATGCGGGAACCTTGCTTTCGGGTGGAACACGCCTGCATCGCGGCGGGCAGGATGTCTACCACCATCTGGGTGTGTCCGCGTTCGCAACCCACGCCGTCATCGATCGGCGCTCACTGGTGCCTGTTGACGACGACATCCCGCCGGAGATCGCCGCAGTCCTTGGATGCGCCGTGCTCACAGGGGGCGGGGCAGTCATCAACGCCGCCAAGCCCGAAGAGGGAGAAACCACCATAGTGGTGGGTCTCGGCGGAGTCGGAATGGCGGCGCTGCTCACCGCGGTTTCCCTCGGAAAAGGGGACGTCATCGGAGTGGACGCGGTCGTCGACAAGCTCGAACGAGCGACTGCTCTGGGCGCAAGCGCGGTCTACACGCCCGGTCAGGCCTTCGAAGCAGGGCTCAAGGCGCCGATCGTGATCGAAGCTGCCGGTAACGCCAGAGCCTTTGAAACTGCCGTGGCACTGACCGGCGTAGGTGGCCGGACCGTCACCGTTGGCCTTCCAGCACCAACTGCGGAAGCGGCGATCAAGCCGCTCGGACTCACGGCCGAGGCCCGCACGATCATTGGCAGTTACCTCGGTTCCGCCGTCCCTGCCCGTGACATCCCCGCCTTCGCGCAGCTCTGGCGTGAGGGGCGGCTACCCATCGAAGCACTGATTTCATCAACCATCACCCTCCAGGAAGTAAACCAAGCCATGGACGACCTCGCGGACGGCCTCGCAGTGCGACAAATCATCACGTTTGCGGCAACCGAAGCAGATCCCCGGTGAACGCGGCTTCGGAAATCTCCCTGCTGGACTCCTTACCAACCGGGGTCTTCAATGCTGGAAAGTGGCATGACGCCGCGACACGGCAACGTTTCGATGTTGAAGACCCTGCCACCGGGAAAGTCCTCACCACCGTCGCCGATGGATCCCCTGTGGACGGATTGGCAGCACTCGACGCGGCTGCGGCAGCCCAATCTGCCTGGGCCAGCACCCCCGCGCGCAGCCGCGCCGAAATCCTCCGAGCCGGCTTCGAAGCCGTCACTGCCCGCGCCGAGGACTTCGCTCTCTTGATGACAATGGAGATGGGCAAGTCCCTTACTGAAGCTCGCGGCGAGGTTGCCTACGGCGCAGAGTTCCTCCGCTGGTTCAGTGAAGAAGCAGCCCACATCTCGGGCCGGTATTCCCCATCGCCGGACGGGAATTCGCGCCTTCTGGTGACGAAGCGACCGGTCGGCCCCTGCTTGTTCATCACTCCGTGGAACTTTCCCTTGGCGATGGCGACACGGAAAGTCGCTCCTGCAATCGCGGCCGGCTGCACGATGGTGATCAAGCCGCCGGCCCTGACACCGCTGACGACGCTCCTCTTCGCGCAGGTCATGCACGAGGCAGGATTGCCGGCAGGTGTGCTCAACGTGGTGCCCACATCCTCGGCGGGAGCTGTGACGGGTCCCCTCATCGCAGATCCCCGGTTGCGGAAACTCTCGTTTACCGGTTCCACGGAAGTCGGGGTCCGCCTCCTGCAAGCGGCAGCGGGGACCGTGCTTCGAACCTCCATGGAACTTGGTGGAAACGCACCGTTCCTGGTGTTCGCCGACGCAGACCTCGACGCGGCAGTTGAAGGTGCCATCGCAGCCAAGCTCCGGAACGGCGGACAGGCCTGCACGTCGGCCAACCGGTTCTACGTTCACCTCAGCCTTGCCGATGTGTTCGCCAAGCGTCTGGCCTCCCGAATGTCCGAAATGACACTCGGTCGCGGGACGGAGGCCGGAGTTCAGATCGGACCGCTCATTGACGAGCACAGCCGCCAAAAAGTCGCAGACCTTGTCGATGACGCTGTCAGTAAGGGGGCACGCGTGTTCACCGGTGGAAGGATGCTGCCCGGACCCGGCTACTTTTACGAACCCACCGTCCTCACCGATGTGCCGGCCGAGGCGCGTGCACTAACAGAGGAGATCTTCGGACCGGTGGCCCCGATTGTTCCTTTCCACGACGAACAAGAGGCAATCAACCTCGCCAACGCGACCGCCTACGGGTTGATCTCCTACGTGTTCACCCGCGACATCAACCGGGTCCTTCGCCTATCCGAACAACTCGAGACCGGCATGCTCGGTGTGAACTCGGGCATCATCTCCAACCCCGCAGCGCCGTTCGGCGGTGTCAAGCAGTCAGGCCTCGGCCGTGAAGGCGGAGCCGAAGGAATCGAGGAATTCCTCGAGACCGTCTACATCGGACTGTCCAACCCCTTCGCCTGACCAACTCCCCCGCCAACTCCCTTGTACCAAGCTGAAAGAAAATCCCATGACGCTTCCCAGCACATCCATCAGCACAAAGACCCCCTGGCGTGTGCCACTCGCCAGCTTCGTCGGCACAACCATCGAATGGTATGACTACTACATTTTTGGCATCCTTGCCGCGACCGGGGTCTTCAGCAGACTGTATTTTCCCGAACAAGACCCAGCAACCGGTCTCCTTCTTGCCTTTGTCACCTACGCGGTGGGTTTCGTGGCCCGCCCCTTCGGGGGGATGTTCGCCGGTCACTTCGGAGATAAGATCGGCCGGAAACCCATGCTCGTTCTCTCCCTCCTGATCATGGGGGTCGCGACCCTTGCCATGGGACTCTTGCCGACCTACGCCCAGATCGGATTCTGGGCTCCCGTCCTGCTCACGATGTTGCGCCTGCTGCAAGGTTTCGGGGCAGGAGCAGAATGGGCGGGAGCGGCAGTTATTTCCATCGAGCACGCGCCTGCGGGCCGCAGTGGTTTGTTCGGGAGCTTCACCCAGATGGGCGTTCCCGCCGGAATGCTGCTCGCCAATTCCAGCGTCCTTGCCGTAAAAGCCTCAGTGCCCGCCGACATTTTCGACGCCTGGGCGTGGCGCATACCGTTCCTGCTCAGTGTCCTCCTGATCGTTACCGGCATGATCGTCCGTTCCAAGCTCGAGGACGCCGACGACTTCAAAGAACTCGTCGCGGCCAAGCAGACCTCGCAGAAACCCTTGGGTGAGGCACTGCAGAAAGAGGCCAAGGGCATTTGGCTCGTCGTCGGAATGCGTTTGGCAGAAAACTCCGCCTATTACCTCTACACCACCTTCTCCGTGGTCTACATCATGAAGACCTTCGGGACCGACCGCGCCAACCAGGGAACGATGTGGGTACTTATCGCCTCTGCGATTGGCATTATCGCCGTCCCACTCTGGGCCATCCTTTCCGACAAAATCGGCCGCAAGCCCGTCTACCTTGTCGGCGCCATAGGAGGACTCCTGTTCTTCCCGTTGTACTTCGTCATGACCGACACAGGCAGTGCGTTGTTGGCAACCCTCGCCATCATCATTGGCCTCGCTGTTTTCCACAACTCCATGTATGGGCCACAGGCAGCTTTCTTTGCAGAACTGTTCTCTACTAAATTGCGCTACAGCGGAGCCTCCATGGGTTATCAGTTCGGCTCGGTGCTCGCCGGTGGCGTCGCGCCGCTGGTCGCCGTCGCCCTCCTGAACGCCGGGAATGGTGAACCAGGATGGGTGATCCTGTACTTCAGCATCATTGGGATCATCACGGTGGTGTCCGCACTCCTCGCACCCGAAACCCGCAAGAAGTTCAGTCAGGGCACCGCAGAACCACGGAACCAGCAAGACAAGGCCGCACGGCAATTGACCGCACGGTGAAGGACCCGCGATCCGAGCTGATCTGGTGAAATACGATGGTGGAATGGTAACCAGCGTTGACGTGGCCCGTCATTTGGGATTGTCGCAGTCGACAGTGTCCCGTGCCCTTCGGGGCCATCCATCCGTTGCCCCTGCTACGAAAGCGCGGATTCTTTCGGTGGCGAGGGAGCTTGGGTACGTGCCTGATGCCGCTGCCCGGATGATGGTGACGCGGCGGACACACGCCGTCGGTGTGGTTGTTGCTGACCTGACCAGCCCTATTTATCCGGTCATTGTGGAGTCGTTGCAGAATCGGCTTCTTGAGCGCGGGTATCGGATGGTCCTCATCCGGGACCCGGACATTTCACCTGACCCTGAGGCAGTTGATGTCCTGGACAGTGCAACGGTGGACGGGATGATTTTTGTTTCGGCGCGGGAATCTTCTGCCGCCGTCCGCAGGGTGTTGGAGCGCGGGACACCGGCGGTTTTGCTTAGCCGTGACGATACGACTGTTGAGGTCGAGGCGGTCCTTGCCGATGACCGACGCGCTGGCGAGCTCGTCGTGGCCCATCTCGAAGGCCTGGGGCACAAGAGCATCGGCCTCCTGACCACGTTGAGGGACCGGTCCAATGGCCGGGACCGTGAGGACGGGTTCCGGGCGGCCATGGGACGGCGTGGACTTCAGGTTCGTGAGGACTGGATTCGGCATCTGAGACTAACCCATGAAGAAGGGGTCCGGGCCGCGCTGGAGTTGTTGGATACCCAGGACCGGCCGACGGCAATTTATTGCGTGACGGATGCTTTGGCGTTTGCCGTGTTGGACGCCGCTGCGCAACTGGGGATCAGTGTTCCCCAGCAGCTTTCCGTGGTGGGGTTCGATGACTCCGGGCCGGCGCGGTGGGCTTTCATCAACCTCACCACTGTGCATCAGCCGATCCCGGAAATGTCGTATCTGGCAGTGGACCGTCTTGCTGGGAGGATAGAAGGTGAGCCTCCCAGCGAAACGATGAAGACGGTGTTTCCCGTCCATATGCAGGTGCGGGGGACGACGGGCCCGCCCGCTTAGGCGGTGTTGCGGCCGCCGCTGAGGTCCAGTGTCTGGCCTGTCATGTAGCTGGCCTCGGTGGATAGCAGCCATGAGGCCAAAGCCGAGAATTCTTCCGGCAGCCCGACTCTTCCCATCGGAACCTTGGCAAGGAGTTGGGCGTTTCGTTCCGGGCTCAGGTCCTGAAGGAGCCGGGTTTTCATCATGGACGGGGCGATGGAATTGACCGTAACACCGTAAGGTGCCACCTCTTTCGCTGCCGTTTTCACCAGTGCGACCAGGCCCGCCTTGGAAGCCGAGTAGGCGGCCTGGTGCGGATTCCCTTCACGCGCGGAAATGGATGACAGGATGGCAATCCTGCCGTAGGCCTGCTTGGTGAGGACCGGCAGGATACTGGCCAGACCGTGGAGGCAGCCGTCCAGATTCACGCTCAGGGTTCTGGCCCATCCTTCTGCCGGCATCTCCGTCACGGGAACCTCCGGTCCCTGGATGCCATGGGCAAAGAGCGCCCCGTCGACCCTGCCGTACCGCTGCAGAACGGCCTGCACAGTATGGTCCCAGTCCTGCCGTTGGGTGACATTCAGGGCCATGCAGTTCGACGGACTGCTGCCATCACCCCGGCCGCCGGCATTGACATCCGTGCATACAACTGTGGCACCTTCGCGTGCCAGCCGGTCCGCGGTGTCCGAGCCGAGGCCGCCGGCGGCGCCGGTCACCAGGATCACCTGGTCCTGAAACCGACCGGGCCAATAGGTCTCCGGGGTGGCGGTTCGGGTTGTTTTTTCTTGGGTAAGTTCGCTCATGGTGTTCACTTCGTTTCGGTTTTCAGGGAGGTTCGGGTCAGCGTTGCGGCTGCCTCATGGAGGTGTTGGAGGTGGGCAAATGTGCCATGCGCCTCGACGGCCAGGACGTCAGGGACTTCGACGCTGATCGGCGTGTCCGGGAAAAGGTCCAGGATCTCCCCAAGGGGGAAGACACCCTCCCCTGGCGCTAGCCTCTTTGACCGGGATTCGATCTGCCGGGGGGATCCGTTGACGTCCTGTCCCAAGGGCATGGCACGCGGGACCGGCAAGTCCGGGGTGTCGGCTGGGCCGTCACACAGCTGGATGACAGTCACAGCCCCTGCAGGCAGATCCTCCAGTTCCGCAATCCGACCGCCGGCACGCACGAAGTGAAGAACATCGAGCATGATTCCGCATCCCGTCTGCTGGACAAGCAATCCCGCCGCAGGCACGGTTGCCAGGGGCTGGTAGGAGATCGGCTCAACGGAGGGCCTGATCCCGAACGCGCGGGCATCTTCGACCAGCGCCGCAAGGCTGTCCCTTAGCCTGCCCCCATCCGGATCACTTCCGATCACGTTCAGAACACTCGCACCCAGAGCAGCTCCCGCTTCAAGCACGGGCTCCCATTCGGCGCGTCCACGATTCCCGTTGAGCGTGAATACCTCCACATCACGCACCGCCACTCCCGTCCCTGCGAGACGATCAAGCGTGTGTACAAGCATGGTGGAGCCAACCGCCATGGGGTAGGTCGATTCGCCCTTGGTCGCCGGGTAAACGCGGATGCCGACAGAGGTGAAGCCGGCGTCAGCCGCAGCCTGGACCAGTTCGGGCGGACTCAGATGCAACGCTGACAAGTGGGCCAGACCAATGGTTCTGTTCATAACTTCCGTCCTGCTCAATGGGTGTTTGACCGCGATCCAACGATGCGCGTATGATCAAAATCACTAAATGACTGCGTAGTCATTAAAGCACTTATCCCACTCGCCGGCAAAGGTGCCGAGCTACAGAAAGGTTGCGGTGAACCGCAATGACGACTCCCCAAACCCCCAGCACAGGGAGCACTGCCGCCATGAGCACTCCCACCCATCCCCCGGTAACGATCAGCGCCAGGGCAGGCCGCCGTGCAGCACTGGCCAGCACAGTCGGCGCAGTCGTTGACTGGTACGACTTCTTTCTCTATGGCACAGCCGCTGCCGTTGTCTTCGGTCCCCTGTACTTCCCGTCCGATAACCAAGTTGCCGGCCTGCTGGCATCCATGGGTTCCTTCGCCGTCGGGTTCCTGTTCCGCCCACTGGGCGGGGCCATCTTCGGCCACTTCGGTGACAAGTACGGCCGCCGCACCATGCTCTTCATCACCGTCATCATGATGGGCCTGGCCAGCACGGCCATCGGGTTGCTCCCCGGTTACGCTGCCATCGGTGTCGCCGCGCCCATCCTGCTGGTGACCCTGCGGGCCATCCAAGGAATGGCTGTCGGCGGGGAATGGGGCGGAGCCGCCCTGATGGCGGTGGAAAACGCACCCGCAGGTAAGCGGAACTTCCTGGCGACCGGCGTCCAGATCGGCTCATTCGTCGGCTTGCTGCTCGGCACCGCAGCGTTCTCGCTGGTCACCGCCATGACCACCCCCGAACAGTTCCTCGCCTGGGGCTGGCGGCTGCCATTCGTGATCAGCATCCTCTTCGCCCTCGTCGGCCTCTGGATCAGGGCAGGCGTGCCGGAATCAGCGGAGTTTGCCGCAGCCAAGGAAGAACAGAAAGCCGCCCAGGCACCCTTGGCCGAAGCCCTGCGGACAAGCCCCAAAAAGATCCTGGCAGTGATCGGCATGAGAATGGTGGACCAAAGCACCTTCTACATGGGCTTCACGTTCTCACTCGCCTACGTCAAGAACTTCACAGACACGCCGTCCTCAACCGTCCTGACCGCTTCCATGGTCGCCATGGTCCTGGCCATTCCCTTCCTTGCCCTCTGGGGCCGACTCGCGGACAAGTTCGGCCGGAAATGGTTCTACATCATCGGCCCACTGGCCGCAGCACTTGCAGCAGCCCCGTTCTTCGCGGCCCTAGAAAGCGGTGAGCTGGTCCCGATGATCCTTGGCTTCGTCGCGTTGATCAACCTCGGACACAATATCTCCACCTGCGTCCAGCAAACGTGGTTCACCGACATGTTCGACGTCCGGATCCGATACAGCGGCGCAGGATTTGCCTACGCACTGGCTGGCGCCGTCGGCGGTTTCATTCCCCTGATCGCCACCGCCCTGATGGCAAGCAGCGGAAGCTGGGTCCCGGCAGCAGCACTGCTTGCAGGGCTTTGCCTCATAGCACTGGTCTCAAGCCTTTGGTCCTATAAGTGGGCCAACAAAGAACACCGCTAAACCCAAAGCAGTACCCATCCCCCAGCAACAGACAGGAGGCAGGTGCGTGCCACCGCGCACCTGCCTCCAGCCCGTACACGAGACCAACAAACAACATTGAAGGCCAGAACCGAGTGAAGACCACCAAAACCATCGAATCAAGCGCAACCTCCGGCACCACGTTCGACTGCGACGTCCTCGTCATCGGATCGGGCGCAGGCGGCCTCTCAGCTGCGGTCACAGCGGCCTACCACGGGCTGAAAGTCATCGTCGTGGAAAAGGCGCACGTCTGTGGCGGTGCCACGTCCTGGTCCGGCGGCTGGGCCTGGACCCCTGGAAACCCGTTGGCCACGGCCGCAGGAATCAACGAGGACCCCGAACTCTTCCGCACCTACCTGCGCCACCGCCTCGGCAAGAACTACAACGCGGAAAGGATCGAGGCCTTCCTTGAAGCAGTCCCCCACATGGTTGGGTTCTTCCATAACAAGACCAGCCTCCAATTCGTCCCCGGGGCCAAGATCAAAGACATCTATGGCCAGACTCCTGGCGCGGGCACCGGAAACCGCTCTGTCGGCCCCAAACCCCTCAATGCACGCAATATCAAGCCCGAGCTACGTTCAAAGGCGCGCCACCAGCTCTACGAAACCTCGTTCCTGGGCATGGGCATCATGGCCGGACCTGACCTCACTAAATTCCTTTCGGCATCCCAGGGCAACATCCAGGGCCTGCTCCACGCAACATGGCGGGTGGGACTCCACGTTCTGGATCTGCTCGTCCACCGTCGCAACATGCAACTCGTCAATGGCACCGCCCTCACCGCCCGGCTCCTGAAATCAGCTGACGATCTTGGTGTTGACATCCGCGTCTCCACACCAGCCCAACACTTACTCACCGATAAGGAAGGCAAGGTGAGCGGCGCCGTCGTACATTCACCCGACGGAAGCTACACCATCAACGCGTCGCGCGGCGTCGTGCTCGCCACGGGCGGCTTCCCCAACGACGTGGCACGCCGCGCTGAACTATTCCCCAAAACCCCCACTGGCAATGAACACTGGACCCTGGCCCCCAAGGAAACCACTGGCGACGGCATAACGATGGCCCAGGCCGTAGGGGCAAGCTTCGATACCAGCGTCGCATCGCCCGCCGCCTGGTGCCCGGTCTCCCTGGTTCCCTACCGCAACGGCCGCACAGGAACATTCCCCCACATCATGGACCGGGCCAAACCCGGCAGCATCGGCGTGCTCCGCAACGGCAAACGCTTCGTGAACGAAGCAAACGGCTACTACGACTACGTCGAAGGAATGCTCAAAGCAACACCCGACGGCGAACCGGTCGAAGCCTGGCAAATTGCCGACGCCGCCTACGTCCGCAAGTTCCCCTTGGGAATGGCCAAACCACTGCCCGTCCCCCTGTTCCCCTACCTCCGCTCCGGCTACCTGAAAAAAGGCGACACCATCGAAGAACTGGCCAGTGCCTGCGGCATCGACCCTGAAGCCTTGGCACAAACCGTGGCGGACTTCAACGAAAACGCCCGCGAAGGCATCGACCCCGAATTCAACCGGGGAACCACCGAATTCAACCGATACGGCGGAGACCCCAAGAACACCCCCAACCCATCCCTCCGAGCCCTCGAAAAGGGTCCGTTCTACGCCGTCAAGGTTCTCCCTGGCTCCTTCGGCACCTTCGCGGGTCTCGCCACCGATCCGCGCGCGCGTGCCTTGGATACTGCAGGGCGAGCCATCAACGGACTTTACGTCGCCGGCAACGACCAAGCCTCAGTCATGGGTGGCCACTACCCCGCCGGCGGCATCAATCTCGGCCCCGCCCTCACCTTCGGATACATCGCCGGACGCAACCTGGCCGGCGTCAGCGACTACGAAGATGACGGGACGTCGACATTCACGGTCAGCACAAAGAGCCGCAGGTAGCTGGACTTCTTCAGGCTCCTACGCCCTCGGGTTGAAGGGGTCGGTTATTTTGTTGCCCAGATCGATCCACACCGTTTTCGTCTCGGTGTACTCGTAGATGGCTTCGGGACCGTTTTCCCGGCCCAGGCCGCTGTCCCCGAACCCGCCGAATGGAGCGATGTAGTTTGTCTTCCTGTAGTTGTTGATCCATACGGTTCCAGCCCGGAGGGCTCTGGTCATACGGATTCCGCGGGCGAGGTCTGTTGTCCAGACCCCCGCTGCGAGGCCGAAGTTGGTGTCGTTGGCGATGCTGACAGCATCCTCCTCATCTTTGAAGCGGATGACGGCGGCAACGGGGCCAAAGACTTCCTCCCTCGCAATTCTCATGTTGTTATGGACGTCCGCGAAAACCGTGGGTCGGACGAACAAACCCTGATCCAGTCCGGGGTCTTTGGGGTGGAAGCCCCCGGCGACGAGTCGGGCGCCTTCGTCCTTGGCAATGTCGACGTATGAGAGAACTTTGTCGAACTGTGCTTGGCAGGCCACCGTGCCCATTTCAGTTTGCTGGTCCAGTGGATCTCCCAGGCGGACTTGGTTGGCCTTATCCGCCAACTTTTGAACGACTTCGTCGTAGATGCTGTCCTGCACGAGGACGCGGGAGCCGGCCATGCATGTTTGACCTGATGCAGCAAAGATGCCGGCGACTATTCCGTTGACGGCGTTGTCGATGTCAGCGTCTGCGAAGAGGATGTTGGGAGATTTGCCGCCGAGTTCCAGTGACACCCGCTTCAGCTGGCGTCCGGCTGTTTCCGCGATATGGCGGCCGACTTCCGTGGACCCGGTGAAGGCGATCTTGTCCACTAGTGGGTGCTGTGCGAGTGCTGCTCCGACGGTTCCGTGCCCCGTCACGACGCTCACTACTCCAGCTGGCAGGCCGGCTTCTTCCAGTAAGCGCATCAATACCAATGTTGATACAGGAGTTACTTCTGATGGCTTGATGACCACAGTGTTGCCAGCTGCGAGGGCGGGGCAGAGCTTCCAGAGCAACAAAGCCAGCGGGCTGTTCCATGGAGTTATGGCGGCGATGACACCAATTGGCTCTCGCACTGTGTACACCTGGAAATTCGGTACGCTGCTGGCCAGAGTTTGGCCGGTGATGTTTTCGGCTGCACCGGCAAAGAAATAGCAGTGGTTGGCCAAGGCGCGGGTTTGTCCATGAACTTCACGGATGAGTTTGCCGTTTTCCATGACTTGGACGCGGGCAAGTTCGTCCACGTTTTCCAGGATGAGGTCACCGAATTTTCTGAGCAGGGCTGCCCTGCCTGCTGGGGTGAAGTTGGCCCAGGGACCTGATTCGAAAGCCTTCCGTGCGGACTGGACAGCTTTGTCTACGTCGCTGGCTGTGGCTTCGGGGACTGATGCCCATGGTGTATTGGTGTAGGGGTTGATGGAATCGAATGTTTCGTTGGATTCCGCGGTGACCCATTGGCCGGCAATGTGCATTTGGAAGATTTCGGGGGCAAGGATTGTGTTCGACATGTTGATCTCTTTCTAAAGAACCTGGTCGGCGGCTGGCTGGTCCAGCTCTGCGGCCACGGTTTCCTCGATGTTGCTGGCGGCTTTTAGTACGGCGCGGCGGAATTCCTTCACCTTCACATCGGTAAATTCGTGAACGGGTCCGAGGATGTTCACGGCGCCCGTAACTCGACCCGTGATGTCGTGAATGGCCGCGGCGACACCGGCTGCCCCCGGGATACGTTCACCGCGGGAAAGAGCGACACCCGTCTGGCGAACTTCCTCGATGCGCTTCATGAAGGCTTTTTTGTCGAAGGGCTCTGGGGTCATCGCGTCACCCCAGGGAGAAAGCTCGAGGGCTTTGTCGATGGTGGCGTCTGGAAGGCCGGCCAGGATCGCCCGACCCGTCGAGCCGAGATGAAGACCGTACGGGCGTCCCAATTCCACCGACATCTTCATCTCCGAATCGGGAAGAACCTGATCTACGTACATCCTTCGAAGTCCTCCCAGGACACTGAGCGTGGCAGTTTGACCTGTTTCCGCACCGAGGCGCTCAAGCGTTGGACGGGCAAGGTCCTTGAAGGAGTTACGGGTCATCTGGTTGCTGGAGAGGAACGCGGCTCCCAGCCCGAGGGAGTACTGCTGGCTGGCAGGGTTCTGTGCGACCAGGGACCGTGACATGAGGGCTCGGAGTATGCGGTGCGCCACAGTAGGACTAATACCAGCCCGCCGCGCCAATTCGTTGACGCCGATAGGTCCATAGGCGTCGCCCAGGGCAATAAGGATGTCTGCGACACGACGGGCGGATTCGGTTCCTGCATCAGTGGACATTTTCGGGGGTTCCTCTTTCCATTGTCTTGGCTTCCTCGTAGCCGAGGATATTGCGACGGTAGGCGATTCGCCGGTATCCATACAGGGACAGGAGCGAGACGATTCCCGCAACAGCCATCATCGCTACCAGTGTCTCCCAGCGGCCCGTGCCCGAGACAAGCGCTTCGGCGATGATCGGTGTCGGCGCACTCCACACGAGAGCAGCGACCGCGTAGGTGACGGCGGTCCCCGAGTAGCGGAAATGTGCCGGGTACAGCTCGGCAATCATCGAGGACAGGACGGAGTAGGTAGTGGCATGGGCGATGACCAGTCCGGCTGCGATCGAGACGAAGATAAGGATGGGATTGCCTGAGTTCACGCCCCAGAAGAACGGGAATCCCATAAGGACTGCTGCGGCAGCGCCTGTCCCGAACACCCTTGCAACCCCGGCTTTGTCGGCGAATGAGGCCAACAGAGGCAAAGCGATGACATCAACCACAGCGGCGAGCATGACGATCAGCAACGCAGTTCCCTGAGGCATCTTCAAGACGTTCACAGCGTAGGACACGAAATAGGTGGCGACTATGTAAAAGACAACGTTCACTGACGCTTGCAGGCCAACGCCGATGAGCATTGGGAGCTTGGCGTACCTGAAAAGCTGACCGAGCGGGACCTTGGGCTGGTCATGGCGTTCCTTGATCTTCACGAACGACTTGGATTCCTCGACGCCGAGCCGAATCAGCAAGCCGATAATGACCAGCACGAACCCAAAGAGGAACGGGAGCCGCCAACCCCATGCCAGTCTGTCCGCCTGTGGCATCAGCCCTACCAAAGCCATGACACCAGTAGCAGTGATGAGGCCGATGGGAGAACCCATCTGGGGAGCGGAACCATACAAGCGCACTTTACCCGGCGGGGCATTCTCGACCGACATCAGAACGGCGCCACCCCACTCTCCACCCACCGCCAACCCTTGAAGGAAACGCATGGTGACAAGAAGCGCCGGAGCCAGGACCCCGACCTGAGCATAGGTAGGCAGGAGGCCGATGAGCCCTGTCGCACCACCCATGAGTGACAGCGTGACAATCAGCGTTGCCCGACGACCGATCCTGTCGCCTAGGTGCCCAAAAACGATGGCCCCCAGCGGACGGGCTATGAACGCAACGCCGAAGCTCGCGAACGCCAGAAGCCGTCCGACTGCAGGATCGCCACCGGGAAAGAAGAGCGGGCCGAAATAGAGTGCGGCGGCGGTGCCGTAGATGAAGAACTCGTACCATTCAATGCTTGTCCCAACCAAACTCGCCATCGTGGCCCTACGTGCTTGGATTTGAGGGGTGTTGGCCGTGGAGCTAGACGTTATACGCATAAGATTCCTTCGAATTTCCGATGTGTTTCGCGGCGGCGTCTGCAGCTGCCAACCGGCCAAAGACCATGGCTCGCAGCATTGACGAAGCACCTGGGTAGCTGTGGTGGTACAGGCCAGCGGCCTCACCGACCACGTAAAGGCCGGGGACTGGCACCCCGGCTGTGGTCACCGCCCGCCCCGCCGTGTCCGTCTTGACACCGCCGAAGGTGAAGGTGATGACCGATGACATCGGCCAGGCACCGAATGGGCCCTTCGAGATCGGGCGGGCCCAATTGGACTTGGGTGGGTTGAGGTTTTGGGTTGCGACGCCGTCCTTTACGGTGACATCGAGGGGACCGGGTTGGCAGGCGGCATTGTAGGTCTGCACTGTTGCCGTAAGTTCCGAGGGTTCGATGCCCAGTGAAATTGCCAGTTCTTCAATGGAGTCGGCAAGAATCGGTTCAGTTTCTGAAAGCACTGCTTTTTGGTAGTCGCTTTGCAGAAGCAGTTGATCAACGATCAAGTAGGCCTGCTGGTTGGCATCTCTCCAGATGTGGTAGGCGACGTCCTCGAAGGTCTCGTCTACGGAATCTTTGCCTTCGTCCAGGAATCGTCGGCCTTCTCTATTGACCAGGATTCCGTAGGGGTAGATCATGACCAGGGCCTCGGCTTTGGTCGTTCTCGGGTCGCTGGGCTCGCCGTGGAACATGTCGAATTGGCCGGCCTGGCCAGCGCCGGCTTTCAGGGCCATGCTGATGCCTTCGCCGCGGTTGTTGGTCCCGCCAGGGCAGATCGTTTCGAGGCTTCGACCACGCTCGCCCAGGTGCTGGGCAAGGAGTTCCTTGTTTCCCTGGAAGCCGCCGGTGGCCAGTACGACTGCCGGTGCCCGCCACGAAGTTTCTACCTCACTTGCATCAAGTCCAGACAGGCCCGCTATTCGGCCTTCCTCGATGATCAGGTCCAAGGCTGTGGCCTGATATTCAATTTGCCCGCCGAGTTGTTCGAAACGTGCGGCCAATGCCTCCACGACCGCAGCTCCTCCCCCGCGTGGCATCATCCGGCTTCCCTTGGACGTCAAGAAGTATGTCTCGGCCAAGCCCATCTCAACACCGTTGCTCTGCGCCCACGCAACAGTCTTCTGAGCTTCATCGGTGAGCTTTTCCACGATGGCGGAATCTGCCTGGCCGAGGCTGTATCGATCGATGCGCTCTGCGAAGTCTTCTGTCGGGCTGCCGTCTTCCTGCAGCCGGAAGAAGCCCTTCGTCCACCTGGTGTTGCCGCCCCGGTCCTCACGGGCAGCGCGCTCAAGAATGACGACCTCGGCTTCGGGCCGGTTCTCCAAGAAACTCACTGCAGCTGAAAGACCTCCTGCGCCGCATCCAACGACGATGAGGTCTTTGGGCTGAAACTGCTTCATTGCACTTTCTCCTTCTGCATTTCGTTCACCGAAACGCTTTGCTGTGATTCCCACCACTAGATCATCAGCTCTTGCGCTTTAAGTCAAGAAATTCCTACTATGAATCTAGCGAGGCCGCCTATGAAGGTGGTCCGCTCAGCGAAATGGAGAAGTCGTGAGAACTTTAATCGATGGCGCGCGACCGAGCCGTCGCCTGGCGCCGCCGCCCGAGAGCGTCAGCAGCACTGTGGGAGGTTTGACGTGAAATCAGACCTGTTGGAAGGCGTAAAGGTCCTGGATCTCGCCAACGTGCTGTCTGGTCCTTTTGCCGGCTACCAGCTCGCCCTCATGGGTGCTGATGTACTCAAGGTCGAGGCCCGGGGAGGCGGCGATTTGGCCCGCAAGCTTGGGAGTTCCCCCGATCTGAGCGAGCGGCACCTGGGCATCTCGTTCCTCGCGCAGAACAGCGCAAAGAGGTCGATGACGCTGAACCTGAAGTCGGAGCAGGGGAAGGACGTGTTCCGGCGGTTGGTGGAGACCCACGACGTCGTGCTGGAGAACTTCCGCCCCGGCGTGCTCGCCCGGCTTGGTTTCAGCTGGGACACGCTGCGCCAAATCAACCCGGGAATCGTCTACTGCGCCATATCAGGGTTCGGCCAAACCGGCCCGCTCCGTGACCGCCCTGCCTACGACCAGATCATCCAGGGGATGTCCGGTCTCATGTCCGTTACCGGGGACAGCGAGACCGCGCCGTTGCGGGTGGGAGCCCCTATCAGCGATACGGTGGGTGGCTTCGCTGCCGCATTCGCTATTTCCTCAGCCTTGGTGCGCCGTGGCCGCACAGGCGAAGGCGCTTTCCTCGACGTCTCCATGCTCGAAGCCACCCTTACCGCAATGGGCTGGGTGGCGTCCGATTATCTCGTCGGCGGCAGCCTTCCCATCCCCATGGGGAATGAGAACCGCACCGCGGCACCGTCCGGAACCTTCACCACGGCCGATGGCAAGTTCAACATCTCCGCCAATAAACAGGAGCAGTTCGAGGACCTCTGCCGTGTTCTTGGCTGCCCTGAACTTGCCACAGACCCCCGGTTCGCCGAGCGGGAGACCCGCAAAGCGAACCGCAAAGACCTCAAGGACGAGATCGAGGGCATCCTCAAGCAGCAGCCCAGCTCCCACTGGGACAGGGTCCTTTCTGCGGCCGGAATCCCGGGAGGACCGGTCATGGACGTTGCCGATGCCTTGGATTCTGAACAGATCACGGAAAGGGGTCTCGTTTCCACCCTTCAGATCGAAGGGCTCCAGGGAGTCGCCGACGCAACAATCGGCCCAGAGGGATCCGTCCGTCTGCTCGGCGCGCCGGTCCACGTGGACGGCGCCGCCGTCGGCCCAACCACCAGGCCTCCCCTCCTGGGAGAGCACACCGACGACGTACTTTGCGCGCTCGGCTATTCAACCAAGGACATAGAGTCCTTCCGATCCGAAGGCGTAATCTGATGACCCGCTCTGACTGGTGGAAAACCTCCATCTCCGACATCTCACCCGGCATCATCCGGTACTACGGCTACCCGGTGGAGCAGCTTATCACCGCAGAGCACGTGGGAATGGCCTCCATGATCTGGCTGATGACTCGCGGCGAACTGCCGACAGCGCCCCAGGCGCACCTGCTGGAGCGCGCCCTCGTAGCCGGTGTCGACCATGGCCCGCAGGCCCCTTCGATCGCCATTGCCCGCATGGCCATGACCTGTGGTGTTGGCATCAATAGCGCCATGGCATCCGCTACGAACGTCCTGGGTGACGTCCACGGCGGCGCCGGCCAGGAACTCATGGAGGTTTTCCAGAGCATCCTCAACGATCCCCGGCCCCTTACAGAGGCCGTCGCGGCTGAAATCGCCCGCCTGCGCTCCGACAACAAATACGTGCCGGGCTTCGGCCACCGATTCCACCCAGTCGATCCGCGACGCGAGCCGCTGGTTTCCGCCGTCGTGACGGCCCGCGAAGAGGGAACGGTCGAGGGGCGCCACCTGGAGGTCGCCCTGGAGATCGAACGCCAAATCAACCTGAGCCGTGATCGCCCCATCCCAATGAACATCGATGGTGCCACCGCAATCATCTATTCCGAACTGGGATTCGAACCTGCCCTCGGCCGTGGCCTGTTCATCCTGTCCCGGTCCATTGGTGCCCTCGCGCACGCCTGGGAGGAATCCCGCTCGGGTCTGCGCAACAAAGGACCGGAACACAGGTCCGTCCTACCCGACTACCTGGGACCCGAACCCCGGGACGTCCCATGATTACCAAACTCAAGATACTCAGATCCACCCTCACCATCGGCGGCAGGGACATCCGATACGTTGATATCGCATCCATTGAAGGAGCCAGCTCCCTCCCTTACAGCCTCAAGGTGTTGCTGGAGAACGTCATCCGTCACGGTGGGAACGCTGAGACCATCGAGCTCCTGCTGCATCGAGATGAACAGGATCGGCAGCCGGGGGCGGAGGTCCCGTTCAACCCCGCCCGCGTGGTGATGCAGGATATGGCCGGCGTCCCTGTGATCCACGACCTGGTCACCCTGCGCGAGACAGTGGAGCGCCTCGGCGGGGATGCATCCCTGATCAATCCATCGATCCCGGCCGAGCTGGTCGTCGACCATTCTGTGAGTGTCGACAGTTTCGGGAGCTCTTCGGCGTTGCAGCGCAACGCGGAGCTGGAATTCGAGCGCAACCATGAACGGTTCCGCTTCCTGAAGTGGGCACAGAACGCCTTCGAAAACTTTCGCGTCATACCTCCGGGAACCGGCATCATCCACCAGATAAATGTCGAACACTTGGCCCGGGGAATCATGACCTCCGAGATCGATGGCGAACTCCTGGCCTACCCTGACACCTGCATCGGAACGGACAGCCACACCACCATGATCAATGGCCTCGGGGTCCTCGGCTGGGGCGTCGGTGGTATCGAGGCCACCGCCGCGCTGCTCGGCCAGCCGCTGTCCATGCTGATCCCGCCGGTGGTTGGCGTCGAGATCAACGGGTACCTTGCAGCCGGAACGACGGCGACCGACGTGGTGCTGACGGTAACGGAAATGCTCCGGAAGCACGGCGTCGTCGGCAAAATAGTCGAGTTCCACGGCCCTGGCCTGGCGAGGATTCCGGTGGCGGACCGATGCACCATTGCCAATATGTCTCCCGAGTTTGGCTCTACCGCCGCGATGTTCCCCATCGACGCAGCGACCATTGATTACTACCGACTGACCGGCCGCTCCCCCGAACAGGTCGAGCTGATTGAGGCATACGCCCGGGCACAGGGCCTTTGGAACGACCAGAACTCTTTGCCGGCGCATTATTCGGAGTACCTACGACTAAACCTGTCCGAGGTGGTCCCCTCCATTGCCGGCCCCTATCGGCCCCAGGACCGGATAGGACTGGATCGCGCCCACGATCAGTTCCAGACCGATCTGGCAGACCTGCAGCCACACGGATCGGCTGAAGTTCCCGTCGACGTGGTTTTGGACGAAACAACAATTGCCCTCAACCATGGCGCGTTGGCTATTGCCGCGATCACGAGCTGCACCAACACATCAAACCCTCAAATGATGATGACTGCTGCCCTCATGGCAAGAAACGCTGTGGACCGCGGCCTGGCAGTCCCACCCTGGGTGAAAACCTCGATGGCGCCGGGGTCCCAAGTGGTGACCCAGTACCTGGAAAAAGCGGCACTACTGCCCTACCTGGAAAAGCTGGGATTCCACATCGTGGGCTACGGATGCACCACGTGCATGGGCAATTCCGGGCCCCTGCTACAACCAATCTCGGCAGCCGCCCGAGAGAATGGCCTGACGCTCACATCGATCCTCTCAGGAAACAGGAACTTCGAGGGAAGAATCAGCCCCGATGTACGCATGAATTACCTCGCTTCCCCACCACTGGTAATCGCCTACGCCCTGGCCGGAACCATGGACATAGATATTCAAAGGGACCCGCTTGGACAAGACGCCGACGGACGGAAAGTACACCTACGCGACCTCTGGCCTTCCCCCGAAGAGGTCGATCGTGAACTCTCCCGAGTCATCACCCGTCAGATGTACCTGGACAACTACCGCGACGCCTACTCCGGATCGCGGCAGTGGCAAGACTTAGAGGTCCCTAGCAGTGACACGTACGACTTCGGCACCTCATCGACCTATATACGCAGTTCACCGTTCCTGGAGGGAGTCGACCCCGAGCCGGAGCCTGTGAAAGACCTGGCTGCGGCGCGTATTTTAGTTAATCTCGGCGATTCAGTCACCACCGACCACATCAGCCCGGTGGGTCAAATCCGTTCCGATAGCCCGGCCGGCAAATACCTGCTGGACCGAGGTGTGGCTCGTCGGGACTTCAACACCTACGGCTCCCGACGAGGGAACCACGACGTCATGGTGCGCGGGACATTCGCGAACCCCCGGCTGCGCAACCACCTCGTCAAAGATGCCGACGGCGGATACACCCAACTCCTCCCCGACGGCGAACAAATGACGGTCTTCGAAGCAGCAACCCAATACGCCGAGCGCGGAATCGACCTCGTGGTGCTGGCCGGACGCGAATACGGTGCCGGCTCTGCGCGCGACTACGCGGCCAAGGGCACCAGTCTCCTGGGCGTCCGGGCGGTGTTAGCCCAGTCCTTTGAGCGAATCCACCGGTCGAATCTCGTCGGCATGGGCGTAGTTCCCTTGGAATATTTCGACGGCGATTCCGCCCGGTCCTTGGGTCTTGAAGGGACCGAAGAGGTCTCGATCACAGGACTGGCCGAGTTCACCAGCGGGTGGCCGGACACCGTCCGTGTCGACGCCGCCCGTACAGACGGGAAAAAAGTCTCGTTTACGGTCAGGGTGAGGGTTGATACTGCCACGGAGGCCATCTACATCCGCCATGGAGGCATTCTCCCTTACGTCCTACGCTCAACTCTCGAACTTCGTGGCGAAGCGGAGCACAGGCACCGGCCTACATCGGCAAGAGCGCAAGGACCTGCCTAACCTTGCCAATAGTTACCACGGCGGTTACTATTCAATGCAAGCATCCCGGTTCCGTATTCACTGCCAGTCGCCCACATGTTCACCTGAAGTTGAACAACCTGCAGGGGCCGCCGAATTTTCAGGAGTCGAACTCAAGCCTGCGGAGGGGTGGGTGCTGCCGCGTCTTTTTGCACTGCCCGGCATTGACGTATTCCGGCCTCTGCAGCGACCGTTGCATGCGCAACCGTGGGAAGCCCGTCCATGGAACACCCAAGACCGACAGGAAGAGATTATGACGCAGGACCTCACGGAATACAGGCAGCCCACACGCGTTTCCTTCAACAGTGGGTGGTCCGTTCGCCCGAAAATCGGCTTCTTCTCCGAGTTGCGCCCCGGCCAGGCGCCACCGGAATCCATCTGCCTACCCCACGACGCGCTTGTGGGATCAGTACGGATTCCCAGCGACAACGGGTCGAACACCGGCTACGTCCCCGGGGGTGCGTTCGCGTACTCGAAGGAGTTCGACGTGCCGTCCGAGTGGAGCGATCGCCACGTCGCCGTCGACTTTGAAGGCGTCTACCGGGACGCGATGGTTTTTGTTAATGATGACTTTGTGGCCCAACGCCCTTACGGCTACTCCGGTTTCCGGGTAAACATGACCCCGCACTTACGCCACGGGGAACGAAATGTTATCCGGGTTGAGGCACGCGCGCACGAGGACTCACGCTGGTACAGCGGTGTGGGCATTTACCGTGATGTCTGGCTCACTGTCGCCGGCGACGTGCATCTGGACTACGCGGGTGTCCAGATCACGACCCCTGACCTTGATGCTGACCTCGGCGTCGCAGCCATAGCGACGACGCTGCGCAACTCCGGGGCCCGACCGCGAACAGTTCGGGTTCGCGTTGACATCCTTGACCAGGAACAGGCGTTGGTGGCGCAAACTGAGGCCCCCGTAACTGTCCTTCCGGCTGAGCCCGCGGTGCTGCGCCAGCGTCTGACCATCAAGAACCCACAGCTGTGGGACGTCAATGATCCCAACCTTTACACAGCGGTGACCCGCGTCTTCGACGGCGGCGACGAGCTTGAGCTTTCCACCACTGCGTTTGGCTTCCGCACGCTGCAGCTGGATACCGCGCACGGCCTGCGCCTGAACGGACGGACCGTTAAACTGCGGGGCGCGTGCATTCACCATGACAATGGACCCCTCGGCGCGGCCACCATCCGCAGGGCAGAAGAACGCCGCGTCGAACTTCTCAAGAAGGCCGGATTCAACGCCATCAGGAGTAGCCATAACCCCCTCAGCCCCGCCATGCTCGACGCTTGCGACCGCCATGGGCTACTTGTCATCGATGAGGCCTTCGACGTTTGGACCGAGTCCAAATCATCCTTTGACTATTCACTGCGATTCGCTGACTGGTGGGAGCGCGACGTCGAAGCGATGGTGCTCAAAGACGCCAACCACCCCAGCGTCATCATGTATTCGATCGGGAATGAGATTCCCGAGACCGGAAACTCCCTGGGCGCCGTGTGGGGCAGGCGCATCACTGAGAAGATCCGTCAGTTGGATCCCACCCGCTTCACAACGAACGGCATGAATCCGATGGTCTCCGTTATCCACCGCCTCGCCGAGGCGGGGAGAAACATGGAGGGTGGCGTCAACTCAGCCATGAACCAGATGGGCGATTTGATGAAGGACATCGCGACGTCAGACCTGGTCACCAACAGCACTGAGGAGTCTTTTGCCGTAGTTGACGTTGCCGGGCTGAATTATGGAGAGAGCCGCTACGAGCTGGACCGTGAGCTGTTCCCGAACCGCCTCATAGTGGGGACCGAGACTTTCCCTGCAAAGATCAGTGAGAACTGGGTGGCCATTGAACAGCACCCTCATCTCATCGGCGACTTCACCTGGACCGGATGGGACTACCTGGGCGAGGCCGGCATAGGACGCGTCAACTACGCTGACGAAGGACCCCAATCCTTCGGCGCACCATTCCCTTGGCGGACCGCGTGGTGCGGGGACATCGACATTACCGGACATCGCCGGCCTGTTTCCTACTTTCGTGAAATTGTGTTCGGCCTCAGGGCCGAGCCCTACATCGCAGTGCATCCCCCCGAAAATTTCACGCGGGAGGCACGCCCCACTCAATGGTCTTTCAGCGACGCAGTTGCAACATGGGATTGGGATGTTGCCGAGGGAGCACCGATGCGCATCGAGGTTTACAGCGCAGCGCCTGAGGTGGAAGTGCAGATCAAGGGCAAGAGTGCAGGAGTCCGCCCGGCAGGCCCCGCGAACGGGTTCAAGGCGATCTTCGAAACGGAATTCGCCGCTGGCGAGGTAACGGCTATTGCCAGAAATGCCGACGGATCGGAGGAAAGGCGGAGCCTCTCGACTCCGGAGGGCTTGCCCACCCTCCGGGTTCGAACCGATCGGACCACCATCGACGCCTCCGACGGCGATCTCGCGTTCGTCGACATATCCCTGGAAGACGATGCGGGCCGCGTCTTCAGGCAGGGAGCGGAGCCCTTCTCTGTTGTAGTGGAAGGCGAGGGCGTGTTGCAGGGGGTCGGTAATGGGAACCCACAGTCACAGGATTCCTTCCGCTCCGACGTCGGCACCACCTATGAGGGAAGGGCACTGGCAATCGTGCGCCCCACCGGCGCAGGTGAAATCACCGTCACCGTGAAAGGCGCGAACCAAACGGCCACGATCACTGTCACAGCCGTGGACCGCTTGGTGGATGCCCTGGTGCGCTGAGCCCGGTTCTACCAATCAGGCCAATTGACGTGCTGCCCCCGCCGATACCGGAACCCATCATGGCGGGGTCAGTGCGTCAGGACCCAGGACTGCCCGGATGTTCCATTCCAAATGGGCTCGAATGTCGAACTCGGGTCCGTGCTGCCACTGGAATTGCAAACCTTCCCAGCACGCGAGGAGAACGCGGGCTGCCACGTGCGCATCTATGTCAGCCGGTACCTTGCCTTCGCCCTGCAGGCGTTCAATATCGGTCGCTATGACTTGCAGGGATCGGGCCATTCGCTCTTGGAAGTAGGGGTTCGCGGGGTTTTCCCGGTCGACGGCGGCGCCCGCCATTTCCGCATAAAGAAGCGGGATGTGGGGGCGGCGAACACCTACTTCCGCACGACGGCCCATATCCGCGATAGCTCCGGCCTCATGACCAACGCTGCGGATGTTCTCGTCGTCAAACTGCTTCAAGGCAGAGATCCACAGACTTTCCTTGGTGGGGAAATGGTAGAAGACGGTCGGCTCGCTGGCCCCGGCCATATTTGCGACCTCGGAAACCGTGACATTCCGATGCCCCTTGGCCTGCACAAGATTGAGCGCCGCCGCGCTGAGCGCTTCCCGGCGCTTGTTCGACTTTGCGTACTCTCCCCGCTTTTCCGCCATATCAAGTCCTTTCGTGAAAACTATTGATTCGTTTCAAACCTTAACGCTATCCTCTAATCAGAAATTATAGTTGACTCAGAATTCGGGTCCAAGCGTCGAGGAGGCAAAGATGCCCAAACACCGCCAACCGTTTAAAGTGACACGCCCTGGCCAGATATCGTTTGACGACCTGCGTGGGGTACGCGCATGAAAATCAACCGGCGCAGCATCGTGTGCCGTCATAATCCCGTCCTCACGCAGGCGCACGCTACCAACACGCTGAGCGTGGGCAACGGCGACGTTGCCATGACCGTGGACATTTCCGGGCTGCAGACTTTTCCGGCGTTTCACGAACTCCGGCCGGATCCACTGCGGATTGCCGACGACGGCAGCAAGGGCCTGCCTGAACAGCAGATACGGCCCTTTAACGTGGACGACTTCCAAATCCCCCTTCGCACTCAATCGAGCTGGGGCTGGTACAGCACCCGAAGCGAACAGGAATTTTCTCTGGAAGATGCCACCACCATGCACCAAACCCCCAGGGGCCCGGTACCCTACCTGGATCGAATGGGGCTGCAACGCGCCGCCGATCCAATTCCCGACGAACTGAGCGCAAGTGCCTGGTTCGCCTTCAACCCCAGAAGAATGCATCTGGGCCGCCTCGCGCTGGATGCAACCGAGGCAGGTCCCCGGATAGTCCATCCGAACGAACTGGAGGGCGCACAAACTGAACTCGACTTGTGGTCCGGCACAGTACATGCCGGATATCACCTCCAAGGCGTACCTGTCGAAGTGGCCACCACGGCTCATCCCACAGCCCAGTGTTTCGCCACGAGAATCAGATCAGAACTGCTGCGAAGCGGACTGGCAGTGTCCTGGATCTTCGACCCCCAGCGCGATGACTTGGCCCCGTTCGAACTCCCGTTGGCCGAGAGCGTGGGTTGGGAAGAGACATCACCCGGGACATGGCTGGCCCGCAGAGTTGTGGAATCCACAACCTACGAAGTCCGAGTGGAGACAACGGGTACGTTATGCCTGCTCGACGGCGGGAGCCGCGTGATGGCAGTTACCAGTGAGGACGAGCTCGAAGTCGTCGTTACCCTACAGCCCGTTCCGGGGCTTCAACCGACTGACTCTCCACGCACTTTTGAGGCAGTCAGTACCGCCGCCGCTTCTGCATGGGAGGACTACTGGCTGAGCGGTGCCGCCGTAAGCTTCGACGGAAGCACAGACGCAGGCGCGACGGAGCTTGAACGCCGGGTTGTGCTGTCCCAGTACCTCCTGGCGGTGAATAGCGCTGGAGGGACGCCCCCTGCAGAAACAGGGTTGAGTTACAACACCTGGTGCGGGAAGTTCCACCTCGAAATGCATTGGTGGCATGGCGCCCACTTCCCGTTGTGGGGGCGCGGGGCACTCCTTGAACGTAGCCTCGGCTGGTACCACACTGCCCTCCCGGCTGCTCAGGAAACGGCCAGCCGCCAAGGATACAAGGGTGCCCGTTGGCCGAAGCAAACAGACCCGTCAGCGCGGGAATCGCCCAGTCACATCGGCGTGTTCCTCATATGGCAGCAGCCCCATCTGATCCACCTGCTCGAACTTCTGTACAGCGAGGGCCGCGAACAAGGATTCCTCGAGGAGCATTACAGGCTTGTTGAAGCGACAGCCGACTTCATGGCCGACTTCGTTGAAGAGCATGACGGAACCTTTATCCTGCCACCGCCGCTGATCCCTGCCCAGGAAAGCTACCTCGTTGACCGGGGCACCAACACAGATCCAACCTTCGAGCTCGCCTACTGGTCGTGGGCGCTGAACGCTGCGAATGAATGGCGGCAACGGCTGAACCTGCCGATTCGTGAGGACTGGGACCTTATCGGTCGGCGCATGCATCAACCCCGGTTGATGCCCGACGGAACGTACGCTGCCTTGGCGACTCCGCCATACCTGCTGCGCAAAGACCATCCCTCCATGCTGATGGCCCTTGGCTGGTTGCCCGACACGGACATTATTGATCCCGGGGCCATGCGCGCAACCCTTGACTCCGTGTGGCTGAATTGGGACCTTCAATCCACCTGGGGCTGGGACTATCCCGTCATGTCCATGTCGGCAGCACGGCTGGGAGACATGGAGAGGGCAATTCAGGCACTGCTTCTGCCGTCGCCGAAGAACCAGTTCCTCGTCAATGGGCACAATCCCCAGATCCCGGGCTTCCTCACTCTTTACCTTCCTGCCAACGGTGGCCTCCTGGCTGCGATAGCCCATCTGGCCCTTGCTGTTGATCGTGGAGCAGCACTCCCAACAGGTTGGCGACTCGCCGCGGAGGGTTTCAACACTCTGCCCCGCTTCAGCGGATACGCCGTTTCCCCTCATCCAAGCCGCTAGAACCACGCTTTTTCCTTCCATTACCAATGAGAGAGGCAGCTATGCGCTCCGCGTTCTCCACCACCCCGTGGTACGGCGGTGACTACAACCCCGAACAGTGGCCCGAATCGATATGGCCTGAAGACGTTCGCCTGATGAAGGCTGCAGGAGTCAATCTCGCAACTGTTGGCGTTTTCTCCTGGGCCATGCTGGAGCCGAAAGAGAACCAGTACGATTTCGAGTGGCTCGACCGGGCCTTGGACAACCTCCACGCTGGGAACATCCGCGTCGATCTTGCAACGGCGACGGCTTCCCCTCCGCCATGGTTTTCCTTGGCCTATCCTGAGTCACTTCCGGTGACAGCCGACGGCGTCCGCTTGGCCCCGGGCTCACGCCAGACATACTGCCCGAGCTCGCCAGCCTACCGTTCAGCTGCGGGACGGCTCGCACGAAAGCTTGCCGAGCGGTATGGTCAGCATCCTGCGCTGGCCCTATGGCATATCAACAACGAGTACGGATGCCATGTGGCCCGCTGCTATTGCGACGAATCGGCGGCAGCCTTCCGACGCTGGCTTGAAAAGAAATACGTCGACGTCGACGGACTCAACCATGCGTGGGGCACAGCCTTCTGGTCCCAGCGATATGGGTCCTTCGCCGAGGTCTTGCCTCCGCGGACGACAGCAGCCTTCGCAAACCCCACCCAACTGCTCGACTTTGACCGTTTCAGCTCGGACGAACTGCTCGAGTGCTTTCTTGCCGAGAAAGCCATCCTGCGCGAAGTAACGCCGGACATACCTGTGACCACCAACTTCATGGGTGTCTTCCGCGGTGCGGACTACTGGCAATGGGCGCAACACGTCGATGTCATTTCGGATGATCTGTACCCCGATCCTGCAGACCCTGACGCGCCCCTCGGCGCAGCCATGGCGCGCGATCTTATGCGGTCCTTGGGCAGGGGCAAGCCGTGGATCCTGATGGAACAGTCCACCGGCGCTGTTATCACCCGGCCAGAGAACGCTCCCAAGGCGCCGGGGCAGATGCGGGCATTGTCCTACCAGGCCATGGCCCGTGGAGCCGACGGAATTCTCTTCTTCCAGTGGCGCCAATCCGCAGCTGGCGCAGAGAAATTCCACTCAGCGATGCTGCCCCATTCCGGGACCGACACGCGGATCTGGCGGGAAGTAGCCCAGCTCGGGCATGAGCTGGGCAGACTCCCCCAGCTCATGGGCAAACACGTCCCCGCCCAGGCGGCGATCGTTTTCGATTGGAACAGTTGGTGGGCCTTGGAGCAGCGCGGGCAACCAGTCGAATCCAGCTATCTCGCCCTCGTAGCTCCTTGGCACGCAGCCATGACAAGGGCCGGCATTGTGGTCGATTTCGTTCGCGGCGATGAGGACCTCGCCGCATATCCCCTCATCATCGTCCCCAACCTCCTCGTAGCAACAGACGCCCAACTTGACGCTCTGGACAAGGCCGCCAACTCCGGATCGACCGTTTTCGTCACAGCCCAATCGGCGATCCTCGATGAGTCCCTGCATGTCCGGCTGAACGGCTATCTTGGCAAGCTGCAGCAGACCCTGGGGGTGTGGATCGAAGAGTTCGTACCCCTTGCGGCTGCATGGCAGCGACCCGGCTCCATCCCGGTTCGGCCGGACGCGACCATCCCTCCAACTGTAGAAGTTCTCGGTGAGGTATTTCCCGGCGGCCGCGCCACGGGTCTTGGATGGAGTGAAGCGGTACGAATCCTCGACGCAGAGGTCAAGGCGCACTTCGGACAAGGCCACCTTGAGGGAATGCCTGCCCTCACGCGTCGATCCACGGGGAACGGCGCAGCGTGGTATTTGGCCACCCGTCTGGAACCCCGCGCGATGACGAATCTGGTCCACACACTGCTCGCCGAGGCAGGCATCGCATTCGACGCGGCTACGGAGATACCTGACGGAACGGGATGGGTTGAGACCGTCCGGCGCGGCGAAGTTACCTTCCTGATCAACCATGGCTCCGTTCCTGTGTCTCTCACCGCCAGAGGCAGAGACCTGCTAAGCGGAAGCCCGACAGCTGGAATGGTCCTTGAGGCGCAAGGTGTGGCGGTTATCGAGCACCAAGCGATCACACCCAGCGCGTACGTCGGACCATCTTCGGCACTGCGGGAGCAACCAACGTGCCTATGAAATTAGCTGCACGCCTGTTCCGCCATTCAGGAGGCCCGGCACCTCCGCTCCGCCAAGGCCATCCTGACTCGTTCCTTGAACAACAGAATCCAAAACTCCCCAGATCCTTACGTCCTTTTCAAAGGTGAGAATCCATGCGTAAAAACAGCAGTACCCCAGCAAGTCCGGCAGCCGTCCGGCGTCGGGCTGTTACCGTCGGCGCCGTTGCAGTAGCCGCTTCACTCTTCCTCCAGGGCTGTTCCGCCGGCGGCGGTTCAACGAGCGCGTCCGGTGACAGCTCTGGTGCCGTTGAGTTGACCTTCCTTAACCAATCCCGTGGACAGGAAGCGGCCCTGAATCAGCTAGCGGAGCAGTATTCCAAGGAGAAGGGCATCAAAATCACGGTTGATTCGCCCGGCCCGACAGATTATCTGCCCAAGCTGCAAGCAAAGGCACAGTCGAAATCGATGCCTGATATCTACTCCTCATTCAATGCAACGGACATGGCGCCCTTCTACAAGGCCGGCTGGGCGATGAACCTTGAATCCGAGTTGCAGGGAGACTGGGGTAAGAACTTCAGCCCCGCCGTGATCAAGATGTCTACGTTCGCAGATGGGAATAACCTGGGTGTTCCCGCCGGAATCTACACGGCGCATTGGGAAACCCAGACGTACGGGCTCCTCCTGGACCCGGCAGCGACGGGCGTCGACCCCAAGGCCCTGCCAAAGACATCCAGTGAACTCATCTCAAAGCTCGCCGCGGCCAACAAGAACGGCCAGGGTACCTTCTCTGTCGCCGCCTCGCTGACGCCCCAGCTGATCCAGGGTTTCGCCTCAAACTGGCTGACGGACGACGAGATCTCCGCGACGTTTGACGGTAAGGCCAGCTGGAAGTCCGACGGGTGGCGCAATGCCTTCCAACTGCTCGTGGATTTGAAAAAGGCCGGCGTTATTGCCAACGGCTCCCTGACAGGCGGCCAAAATGACAACCCCACCGTGGAAGGATCATTCTTCAGCAAGCATGAAGTCGGCGCCATTTTCGACGCCTCCCCTGGCGTCTCGGTCGGATTCAAGACCGCCCCGGACTACAACAGCTTCATCTCTTTGACCGTTCCACCGGCCGCCAATGGCAAGCTCGCACCCCGTTCACCGGGCCTTCCTGGAAAGGGCGCAGTCATCAACCCGAAGGGCAAGCACCCCAAGGAAGCACTTGAGTTCGTCAAGTGGCTTACTGCCCCCGCACAACAGAAGGTGTTCGCTGAAGTGGGTCGCATCATGCCATCGAACCCTGAGCTCCTGGCCAGCGGGACGCTGTCGCCCCAACTTTCCGGATTCGGGGCAGGTGTTAAGGACATGCAGGTTCTGCCGAACACCATCAAGACCAACGTGAACACCGCTATCATTCGGGATGCACAGGGCCTTGTCCTCGGCGAGCTGACGATCGACCAGGTCCTGGATGACCTGCAGGCTGCCCAGGATAAGAGCTGATGTCCCCCCAACTCGCAACATCTGCCTCGCGGCGCTCCTTCGGGGCGCCGCGACGCAGAGGCAGCGCGCGCAAGACGCTGCTCGGGCTATTGTTCCTCTCCCCCGCAATCGTTCTGATCGCTACGTTCACCATCACTCCGTTCGCCCAAGCCATCCTGCTCAGTTTCCAGAGCTGGGACGGTGTCAGCCCGGACACGCCCTTTATCGGCTGGAAGAATTACGAGTCAGTGTTCAAGAACGAAGCGTTCTGGGCATCGATGCAAAACGTCGCAGTCTTCGCTCTGGTCGGTTTCTTCATCGGTAACGGTCTCGCGATCGCCATGGCCGTGGCAGTGAACAAAGTGGTACGAGGTAAAACCTTCTTCCGGACAGTCTTCTATCTTCCCGGAGTCCTCTCGGTCGTCGTCGTTGGTTTGATCTTTACGTCGCTCTTCTCACCGCAATCCGGAGTCCTCAATCGTTTGCTCGAGATCGTGGGACTCGGCGCCTTCCAGCAGAACTGGCTCGGCGATCCTGCCCTGGCGTTGCCATCGGTCATTGCGGTGTTCATCTGGTTCCACTGGGGCTTCGGATTCCTGCTTTTCCTCGCAGGACTCCAGGACATTCCCTCGGAACTTTACGAGGCTGCGGAATTGGACGGGGCCAGGGCGTGGTCGAAATTCCGGTACATCACCTGGCCGCAGCTTGCGCCTGTCACTACCATCGTCAGCTTGCTCACCCTCCTGGCGGCACTGCAGGTCTTTGGCACCGTCCAGGTGCTGACGAACGGAGGACCGGGCTATCACACCATGGTTCCGACCCTTCAAATTTATGCTGAAGCCTTTACCAACCACGAGTACGGCAGCGCCGCCGCCATGTCGGTTGTCTTCGGCGGTGCCCTCGTGCTGCTCTCTCTGATTCAGCTTGCCGTCTCAACCAGGCGGTCCCGAGCATGAGGACACATCAATCAGTCGAAAGAAGCCTCTGATGTCATTGAAGAACACTGAAGTCGCCGAACATCGAACCCGCATATCTGACGCAACTGCACTGCAGGATCATCGCGTGCGCTTCCGGAGGAGTCGAATCCGGCCTGACAAAATCGGTCTGTACGGCCTGCTGATAGTTGCTGCGCTCATAGCGCTCTTCCCCCTCCTCTGGATGGTTTCCGGCTCCCTCCAATCGTTGGAGGAGTTACTTGCGGGAAAAAGCCTCGTGCCCCTTGATGCGCATTGGGAAAACTACGTCACGGCCTGGGTGCAGGGCGACCTGGGAATGTACCTGGTCAACAGCATTACGTATACGTTGGCCGCCGTGGCGGGAATTCTCGTGGCATCGAGCATGGCCGGCTACGCCCTGGCCCGCATGGAGTTCCGGGGCAAGAGCATCTTCACAGTGGTGATTCTCGCCGTCATGATTATCCCGGCCCCGGCTATGTTCCTCGCCCAATACCGGTTGCTGACCGACTTCGGGCTCACGAACAGCCGGGTAGGTTACGTCCTGATCCTCATCACCTCAGGTGTTCCCATGGCCACATTGATCATGCGCAGCTTCTTCGCCAGCCAGCCCAAGGATCTTGAGGAAGCGGCGGCTCTTGATGGCGCTTCCTCCCTCAGGATCTTCGCCAGCGTTATCCTCCCCTTGGCCAAGCCGGGCCTGGCGGCAGTAGCTGTAATCCAGGGACTGGCCGCATGGAACGAGTACCTCATGGCCCTCGTTCTCTTCGACGACAATTCACTCATGCCCATACAGCGAGGCCTGACCAGCTTCGATTCGGCAGAAACACCGCAACAACAAATCCTCCTGGCTGCAACTGCGATATCGATTGTTCCTGTCATAATCTTCTATCTGCTGGCGCAGCGGCACATCGTCAAAGGAATCGGGGCAGGCGCCATCAAATAATCAAAGCAGGGAACGACGGCGGCGTGCTGGCGGCAGCCTTGAGGCTGAACCCTTCGCGTTCCGCTTGCGTACGGGTGATGGCGATGCCTGCGGAGAGTAGTTTGCGGGCCGCCATATGGTCCGCGGCGTTGTTGACCGATTCCACAGCCGCGAGGATGCCCTCCCTGAAGCAGAGGACGGAGAATTTTGCTTCGCTCTGGTCCCCCAGGATCAGGAGGTCGTCATCCGGTTGTGGAACGCCTGCCATCTGCAGCTTGTAGGGGCCCTGGGTGGACCAAAACCACGGGAGTGCCTCGTAGGGGCTTCCTGTTCCCAGGATTGTACGTGCCGCGTGACGTCCCTGGTCGGTGGCGTTTTGGACGGACTCGAGGCGCAAATTGCCCAAGGAATGCGCGCTGGGGAAATTCGCGCAGTCGCCGATTGCCAGAACGGCGGGGTCTGTTGTGCGGAGCGTTTCGTCGACGACGATTCCGTTGCTGGTTTCGATTCCGCTGTCGCGAGCCAAGGTGTCGTTGGGCTGCACGCCAATGCCGACCAGGACCAGATCTGCCGGGTAGGAGACCCCTGAGGTGGAGACTGCGGCTCCTACCCGCCCATCAGCGCCAGGCTCGAAGCGGTCGATACCTTCATCGAGGCGCAAGTTTATGCCCCGGGAGCGAAGGGCTCCTGCGAACCATTCGCTCATGACCGGAGTCAGTGCCCTTCCCATTGGACGTGGAGCGAATTCCAGCACGGTGACGTTGCAGCCGTATGCCAAGGCTGCCGCAGCAAATTCGAGTCCGATAAATCCGGCGCCGATGATCACGATGTTGCGGGCGCTGGGCAGCGCCAAGTTCAATGCTTCTGCATCCGACAGGGTTTTCAAACCATGGATGCCGGGCAGGAGGGCGCCCGGGCAGTTCAGCATCCTGTTTCTGGCGCCGGTTGCGAAAACAAGGTGGTCGTAGTCCAGTACGCCTTCGGTGATTTTCACCATGCCTTCGGTCCGGTCGACGGCCAGTGCCCGGACCCCTGCATGAAGGGAGATGCGCTTATCGAGGAAGAAGGATGGGCCTCGCAGCGGCAAGGGGGCCGCCTCCTTGCCCGGGGCGAGGTAGTCCTTTGACAGCGGGGGGCGCTGGTAGGGCAGACCGGATTCCTCGGCTATGACGTCGATGTTGCCCTCGTACCCTTCCAAGCGCAGCGCGTCGGCGACCTGCAGGCCTGCCTGACCGCCACCAATGATGACAACGTTCATGTCACTGTCCCCCGCTTCTAGAGCTGGCCTGCAGGGACGTCGACGACAATCTCCGACACGTCTGCATCGATGGTGATCTGGCACGCCAGCCGGGAGCTGTCCATTCGCTCCGCGGTGGCGCAGTCCAGCATTTCGTCTTCGTCATCGCTGATGTCCGGGAGCGCTTGCGCATATTCCGGGCGGACGTAGACGTGGCAGGTGGCGCACATGGCCTGGCCTCCACATTCGCCGATGATGCCGTCGACGCCGTTGTTGACAGCAGCGCGCATCAGGGTAGTGCCTGCCTCGACCTGGAGGGTTTGTTGGGTGCCGTTGGGCTGGGTGTAGGTGACGCTGGGCATCGTTGCTCCTTTTGGTAATGGGTAGTTGGGTTAGTTCCAGGTGACGGGCAGGCTGGTCAGTCCGCGGAAGACCCAGCCATCCCAGCTTTCACTCCGTCGCTTGTCCACGCGCAGGCCCGGAAAGCGCTCGTAGGCCATCGGCACCGCGATCTGGCCAATGGAGGTCTTCGCCGCCCAGTGCCCGGCGCAGAGGTGGACGCCGCTTCCGAATGCCAGGTGGGGGCGCTTGGGCCGATTGATATCGAATTCTGCAGCTGAAGCGCCGAAGTGGCCCGCGTCATGGTTGGCAGATGCCACGACGACGCCGATCCCAGCACCGGCGGGAATACGGACGCCTTCGAGGACAGTTTCCCGTGTTGTTTCCCGGGGGTACATTCCGATAGGTGACTGCCATCTGACCGCCTCATCAAACACTGATGCCCACAAAGCCGGATCGGCAAGGACCTGCTCGCGCTGACCGACGTGAGTGCTCAGGGCCCACACCATGTTGGTGAYCATGTGCTGCGGCTCGTTCATACCACCGGAAATGGTCAGTTTGACGTTGGCAGCAACATTGGCGGTGGGGAGGCCGCTGTTGGCGAATGCGGAAACCATCGAGGCGTCCGGGTTCTGCCGGTAATAGGGGATGAGTTCCTCCAGCAAACGGTCGGCCTCGGCGGTGGCGGCATCACACCTGTCCCAGATCGACTGATCATCCAAAACATTTCCCATGCCGGCGATGAAGTCGTGGGACCAGCGCCGCACCTGCTCCACGGAAACGTCCTTCAATCCCAGGAGGTCAATGAGATTCTGCGATGCCACGGGGGCTGCGTAATCCCGGTTCAGATCCGCTTGGTCCGGCCCCAGTTCGGCGACTCTCTGAAGGTAGGTCTCGGCGTTACGCTCAAAAACCGGTCCCCAGACTTCCTTGATGGACTTGGGACGAAGAACAGGATTTACAGGCGCCCGGTCTGCGGCGTGCTCCGGGTCGTCTTTGCGCAACATTGGCCGGGCGCCGATCGCCCGGGTCATCGTTGCACCCGAAACGTTAGCGCTGAACAGCTCCTGATCCTGTTCAACCGTGTGGCAACCGGCGTAACTCGTCACCAGGAACTTGTTAAGCTGCGGAACCCACGCCACCGGAGACTCCGCCCGGAGCCGGGCATAAGTCGGGTATGGACTAGTTGAAAGGGCGGCTACGTCAACCCAATCAGCCACCGGGTAGTCAACGGCATCCGGTGAAACGGTTGCAGGCTCCTCTCCCCCGCTGCCGCGAACCGGGTCTGCTGTCGTATGGGTAATCACTGAGTTCCCGTGGAACGGGCACTCGCCCGCTTGTGTCGTCATGGCTTGCTCCTACTGGCACGTCATTGTGTACCCGGTGCTACTGGTACGTCCTCGTGTAATCAGTGTCACGGCAAAGCATTCTCCAGTAAACTGCGGATATCAGCAGAAGTAATTCGATTTCTTAGGAATAGGGACTCAAGTGCCGAAGTTCACCTTTAGACAGCTCGAACTGTTCGCCGCGCTCCCCGACCACAGCACCTTGGGGTCAGCAGCACAACAGCTGCACATCTCCGAATCGGCGCTCTCTCATGCCATCAGTGAGCTGGAGGCAGCACTGGGGGAACAGCTGTGCATTCGCAGGAAAGCCAAGGGAATGCACCTGACACCCACCGGACGCCACTTCGCAACGCGGGCCCGGGAATTGCTTCGGGAAGCCAGCGCGCTGGCCGAGGGGTTGGGAGAGCTTCGTGGCGAGCTCAAGGGACCAGTGTCACTGGGCTGTTACACGGGCCTGGCAAGCAACGTGCTCCCGGCCGTCCTCGAGGGCATGGCAAAGCTTCACCCAAACGTTGAAATCAGTATCACGGTGGGGGATCATGCAGACCTTCTTCCCGCTCTGGAAGACGGAAGCCTGGACACTGCGATCGTCTATGACATCGGCCTGCCCGCGGACATAGAGCGCAAGGTCATCTACGAAACCGAAGTCATGGCCGTCCTGGGCGCCGACGATCCTCTGGCCTTGGAGGAGGAAATTGAACTGGAAGCTTTGGCTACCAAGCCGCTCATCATGCTCAACACGGCACCCAGCACCGAATATACGCAGTTGATGTTCTCCCAGCGCGGACTCAAACCCCATCTCGGCGCGGTAGTACCGCAAATCGATCTTGTGCGGGCAATGGTCGGGCGGGGACTCGGATACAGCCTCCTGATGTCAAGACCCAACCAGATCCCCGTCTCGAGCGAAGGCAAAGGGCTCGTCACCAGGCACCTCCGCCCCCGCGCCGGCCAAACCTCCGTCGTCGCGGTGTGGCCAAAGGAAGCGGCGCTCACGAACCGGGCCAAGGCGCTGGTGCAATACGCCGTCGAAATCCTGGATGCATCGCACCCGGAGTAAAGCGGTGACGGGACGTCGCTGGCTGGCGAATCAGCTTCTGGACCGCTTTGACGTAAGGGCCCAAGCACGACGACGAGCCGGACCTCGCTTTCGCCGGTCCGGCTCGTCCTCTCCCCCATTTCCATTGCCCGTAGGGCGGCCACCTAGGGTGATACGGTCTCCCGGCTAAGGGCAAACCTTGCATATTCTTCCAGCAGGACAGCGTTGTCCACCGACCCGAGATCCGCGACGGATTCCAGTGGTGCACCCTGCAAGAGCCGCTTTACGGGGACCTCCAGCTTCTTTCCAGTGCGGGTATGCGGAATTCCAGGCATGAAGACAATGTCGTCGGGCAGGTATCTAACCGACAGGTTTTCCCGAATGGATCTGGTGATGGCTTCCCGAGCGATGCTCGGGTCGGCGCCGTCGGCCAAGTGGACGAAGAGTGGCATGTAATAATCAACGCCCAGTTCCGCACCGACAACCAGGGCCTCGGCGACCTCCTGCAATGATTCAACTACGGCATAGATATCTGCCGAACCGAGCCGCAGCCCATTGCGGTTGAGGGTTGAGTCGGAGCGGCCGTGGATGAGGATGCCCTGCAGGGTGAACTCAATAAAGTCCCCATGCCGCCACACCCCTGGATATGTCGCGAAGTAGCTATCGTGATAGCGGCTGCCGTCATCACCCCAGAAGCTCAGCGGCATCGATGGCATTGCTTGGGTAACCACCAGTTCGCCCTTACCACGCGTGGGATTGCCGGCTTCATCCCAGGACTCCACACGCACCCCAAGGGCAGGCGCCTGGATATAGCCGACATGGACGGGCAGGGTGGGACATCCCCCTACGAAAATGGAGGCGATGTCAGTACCGCCACTCATCGAGTTCAACCAGACATCGCCAACATTGCCGTAAACCCAGCGATAGCCGTCAGCGGAGAGCGGTGAACCTGTGACCTGAACGGATTTCAAGGCACCGAGGTCTTGGTCTCGGATTGGCGCGAGGGAGGCCTTTGCGCAGGCGTGGATGAAACCAGCACCCACGCCCAGGACAGCAATCTGCTCTGCTGCCGCAATCTGCCATACCCGGTCCAAGGACGGGAAAGTGGGGTTTCCATCAACGAGCACCGCCGTGGCACCGACTCCGAGCGCAGAGACGAGCGAGTTCCACAACACCCAGCTCGTTGAAGCAACGTTGAGGTATCGATCCCCCGGGCGCAGGTCGGAATGTATAAGGAGCATTTTCAGCTCCTCAAGCAGTGCTCCGCCGTGACCGTGAACGATCCCCTTGGGAATCCCTGTGGTCCCCGAAGAAAACAGTACCCACAGGGGGTGGCTGAACTCGACGTCGTTGAAAACAAGTTCCGCTGGATCGGCGACGGCCTGCTCCCAATCCGTGGCCGGGACCTGGGTGGGGATACTTGGAATGGAAGTATGCCGCCCCACCCAGATGATGTGCTCGAGCGTAGGCAGCTTTGCGATGATTTCCACCAGCTCAGGACGCCGGTCCCGGTCCTTCCCGCCGAGTCGGTAGCCCGGCGCGGCAAGGATGACCTTTGGTTCGAGCTGGGCAAAGCGTGTAACGATTGCACCCGGGCCGAACTCCGGGGCACAGACCGACCAGATAGCGCCGACGGACGCACTGGCAAGCAGCCCGACGACGGCCTCGGCAACGTTGGGAAGTATTCCAACAACCCTGTCCCCCTGGTCTACGCCGCAACTACGAAGATGGGCAGCCAAGGAGGCAACGTCCCGCCTCAGCGCAGCCCATGTGACCTCCTCGCGCTTCCCATCCTCATCGATGCCGATGAGGGCGACTCCCTCGTGGCCTTGCAGCAGATGCTTTGCAAAGTTGAGCGTGCGGCCGGGGAACCAGCGCGTGTGTGGCATGGGGTCGCTGCTGCACACCGGCCCCGGAGTTCCACCTAAATCGACGCCGGCAAACTCGGCGAAAAGCTCCCAGAACTTCCCGGGCTCATCCACTGACCACTGCCACAGTTCGTCGTAGCCCGCCCCAATCCCGACGCTGTGGCCGCCCAGGAACTCGACGAATCGGCCAACGCCGGTCTCGAGCGCCCGTTCCAGATCAGGTTGCCAGATCAATTCGCCATCTGCGGCCTGCGCGTTGGTAATCATGCCCTCTCCAAATGCCGGGAGGCCTTCCTGCGCTGCTCGGCAATTTGTGCCGCGGTCAGCGGTTCGGTTCCGATCAGTACGAACAGGACCCTGGCGGTCTGCTCAGTGCGGTTGGACCAGGCGTGGCTCGTGGCACGTTGCACGGCAACATCACCGGCGCGCATGGTTGCCTCACCTTCGTCAACCAGCAGCGTGATTTCACCTTCAAGAACGACCGCATAGTCCAGTGAGTCAGTGCGGTGGAACCAGAAATGCCTGGAACCGCTGTGCTGGGCCCCGGCTTCAGCCTCCTCGTGTCCGTCGATCTCGCTGAAGATGACCGAGCCAGCCTCGTCCGGATACACCGAGTCCGGCGGAAAATCGGCGATGCGCAATATCGTCTGGCCCGGTGCAGGGAAGCTGGGGATCTCGACGTCCGCGCCGGCCGGATCCTCGTCGCTCACATGATCGATCGCCCCTGCCTCGGTCACCCAGGGGACTGTGGCACCAAATCCCGGAATCATGTCCGAGGACCAGTTGTTCGGTGCCGCTCCATCCGAGAGGATAATGGCGCGGCCATTGTCGTCGTGTCCGGTGACGATACGGCGAACTGGAGGCCGGGTCATCACGCCACCCATTCGTCGTGGGGGTAGGTGCGCGGCTCCGGCCACCAGGGCGCCTTTTGGCGTTCGGTGGAAATCGGGGTGCGAAGCGTCCCGACGCCCTCGAGTTCAAGCTCAATGACGTCGCCGGGCTGCAGGAATTTGCCGATCTCCACGCCGGCGCCGAAGCCCATGGTGCCGGACCCGATGAGGTCCCCTGGCTGCAGGCGGTCCGAGATGGAGACATAAGCCAGCAACTCCGCCGGTGTGTAGACGAAGTCCTCCACTTTGGTGTCCGAGAGGACCTCGCCGTTGACACGGACCTGCCCGCGCAGTCCCTCGATAGCATCGATTTCGTCCATCGTGGTGACCCAAGGGCCGATGCCGTAACCGAAGTCCTTGCACTTTTGCGGCCCCATGCCGATGGCCATTTCAGCACCCTGAACATCGCGTGCGCTGAAGTCGTTGAAGACGGTGATGCCGAAGAGATGGTCCATCGCCGTGTCAGGGGTCAGGTCGCTGCCGGACTTGCCCACGACGTATCCAACCTCAAGCTCCCAGTCCAGGGCATTCGTGAAGTCGGGGTAGGGCAGCTCTTGGTTGTGCCCATAGGACATGGCCGTTGTGCCCTTGAAATAGCCGGGCCGCTCGTAAATTGAGCGTGCCGGCTGGGCCTTGGCGACAATACGGTGGAAGTTTTGGATGTGCTGCTCGAAAGTCAGGCCGTCGCGTATCACCGGAGAGTCGACAGCCGCTCGCCATGACACCTCGTCGATGCCGTACGAGGCATCGTCGGCAGCGGCAAGTGAGTCGTGGGCGGCATCCAGGAATATGGCGCCTCCACCGATTCCCGCAGCCAGGCTGCCGGGCAGAACCGCGCGGGCCAGCGCCCGGGCCCGGTCAGGTTGGGCGGCTTTGCGTTGAAGCGTTAGTGCGTAGGCGCGTGCGAGATCAATGACCCGGCCTTGTTCCGGCTGGGCCGCAACCAGGCGAATCTCTTCGCCGTCGGGCGTGGGCACTGCTATCCGTCCCAGTTTCATGATTGTTCCTTAGTCTGATTATACGATACGTACAGTATCGTATCGAGCTGAAGGGATTGCAAGAGGCAAGACCCTTGGGGTTTGTAGGCGTCGCATGGCGATGATCCGTGCAGTAGTAGCCGGCACGGTGAGGATCAACGGGTCACGACCCGCGGGATGCGGGCTCCAAGGCCTTCAGCAGCGGCTCAGGGTCGCAGAGTTCCTTAAGGGAAGTCCCCTGCCCAAGCATGCCCAGGCTTTGTCGGATCCCGGTCAAAAGCTCCAGCCCGCGCTGGTCCACGGTCAGCGTCCGCGCCCGTGAGTCCCATGCGCTCGGAGCCCCGGCCTGGAAACCGCAGCGTTCAAGTAATTCGATGCCCTGCGCATCGGACATCGGAACTCCTGCCTCCACGCCGCGCGCCAAGGCCCTGAGGTAGCGTTCCAGTTCAACGGATCCGGCGACGTCGGCACGGACCACCAGCCCTTGGCCCGGCAGCTCCGGCAGCCATGCATTGATGTCCACTATTCGGGCAAATCCGGACTTCTCCGCAAGTTTGTCAAACGGCGCCCCGAGCAGCGTCGCGTCCACTTCACCGTCGAGCATTGCATCCAGGCGCTCGCGCACACCACCTACTACCCTGTAGTCAACCTCGACGCCGTCGTCCCGCAGCAGACGCTTGGCGATGAGCGCGAAACCGTTGTTGGGAGCGTCAACGGCGAACCGGCAACCAGCCAGATCCGTTATCGTCTCGAGGCCACTGCGGGCATGGATGCCCAGCGGCGTGGTCGCCTCCACCTGGGCCACCAGGCGAAGGTCGGCCCCGGCCAGGACCCACTCGAACAGGTTGTCGATTGCCGTGACAACCATGTCCTGTTCCCCTGCGAGCAGGGCTCGAAGCTGTTCGGCGCTTGAGGTGGTGCGGGTGAGCACCACATCTGATCCACGCAGGAATCCAAGATCTTCCGCCAGCAGATAGGACACCGGCGGAACAAAATGGCTCTGGCGCAGGATCCTCGGGCGCAGGGTCACAGGGCGGCTCCGCCAGCAGCAGCGACCGCGAGCGGCCGATCCACATACCAGGGGGGCAACTGTCCGCTGGGCCCGCGAACAGTCGACCGTTGGGTGCCCAATCCGCTGATTTCCGCCTCCATAACGTCGCCGTCCCTCAAGAAACGGCCCCAATGAGAACCGTTGCCAGCCGGGGAACCGGTGATGAGGACATCCCCGGGCAACAGGACGGCTACCGACGAGGCATAGGCGATCAGGCTCGGGATGTCGAAGACCAGGTCATCGGCCAGGGCATCCTGCATTGGATTGCCGTTCAGGCTCAGGCGAATCCGCAGCTTTGCCGGATCCGGGACGAACCGCTTCGGCACAAGGTAAGGGCCCGTAGGGAAGAACGTGGGCTGGTTTTTCGCGCGAAACCAATCAGTACCCATCATCGCGATGTCGTTGCGCGGTACCAACGTGCGGGCGGTGATGTCATTGACGATGGTGTATCCGGCCACGTAGTCAAAAGCGTCCTCGGCTGAGACCCTGTGGGCCTTTCGTCCGATGACCACTCCCAGCTCCAGTTCCCAGTCGACGTTGCCACCCACATCAGGAAGTTGTACGTCGTCGTAGGCTCCGCACACCGCCGAGGGTATACCCGTCCAGACATACGGATCCCCCGAGCGGCCCCGCTCATCGATTTCGGCCGCCGCGTCAGCTGCCAGTTGCGCTGGGTCCGCGCCTTCCTTGCCGAGCTTGTGGGCGACGCTCATTTGCACGACGTGCTCGCGGTAGTTTGCTCCGGCAGCGATGATGCTGCCCACCGGCTGGACCGGCGCCTGCACGTTCAGCGCTTCGAGCGGGAGGGTAGCCGCGGCGGCCACGTCGATGGACCCGAGCACATCCAGGTGTGCGTCCCAATCGGCGAAGAGATCGCCGATGCGTGAAATTCCCGGCAGCACGATGCGCAGGTCAACTACGCGGTCTCCAAAGACCGCACCGGGGAAGCTCTCCCCCGCCTTTTCGAAGGTGCCCAGCGTGAAGCCGTTCACATGCTTTCCTTCCATGAATCCTCCAATGGCCATCATCTGGTGCCGTTATACCGGCGGGGCGACATAAAGGCCCTTGTCTTTGTCGTTGAACATCTCGCGGGCGATAAATTCGTCCATGTCGCCCCCGGTTCCCCACTGGTCAGACGTCTCAGGATCGCGGGTGTCGAAGATGCTTGGATGCCACGTATCCTCGTCCACCGAGTCCAGCTCGGTGGTGTACTCCATGGTGTTCCCGTTGGGATCGTGGAAGTAGGTGAAGGTGTTGTCTCCGGCTTTGTGGCGGCCAGGGCCCCAGATCTTCTTGAATCCCGAACGCAGCAGTTTGCCGCTGCCGCGCATGTACTCGTCAATGCCGCGCAGTTCGAAGGATGCGTGCTGCAGTGAAGCGTGCGGGCCGCGGGAGATCGCTATGGAATGGTGTTGGGCATTGCAGCGCATGAAGTAGAAGAGATCCCCCATGTGCGGGTGCTTCAGGGTGTCGGAGAGGCGGAAGCCAAGCATCTGCTCGTACCAGGCGCGCATTTTCTCGGGCTCAGGCGAGTTGAGCACCACGTGGGAGAGCCGCACCGGGATCGCCTCGCGTTCCTCAATCTTGCGATGCTTGCGTACATCTACGTCTGAGGAGACCTCAATAGTGCGTCCCTCCAGGTCGAAGAACCGGAAGCCGTACCCACCTCCAAGGGTCTTGACGTCATCGGGTTCGCCGATCAGCTTTACGCCCTTGGCAATGAGATCCGAGGCGAGTTGGTCCACTGAGGCCTTGTCCGCCGCACCGAACGCGACCATGTCGAGGCGCTTTTCATCGGCCTTACGAACACGCACCGAATACTGTTCCGGTGAGCCTTCGGCGGCGAAGTACGTCACGTCGCCGTCGTTCTCCATTTCGGTGAGTCCCCAGTGGTTCTTGTAAAACTCAACCTGTTTTTGGTAATCAGGCACTGCGATGTCGAAGTGCCTGAGGTGTGTGATCGGGCTGAATGCCATGATGCGCTCCTGTGTTCCTGTCCGTGTGTGGTCTGTCGAATTTTGTTTTAGAGAGGTGCTGGCACTTCCCGGGCAAGGCCCGGGATTCTGCTGATGAGGCGCTCGAAGGCCTCAGGGGTATCGCCTAAGCCCAGGATGTAGCGGTCGGGGCGGATGACAACAGCCTGGGCGCCGGCGGCCTGAAGGATCTGGCCCACTTTTGCCGGATCAAACAGGACCACGACGTCGGCGAAATCCTCGAGTTGTTCGCGCAGTTGGGATGGGATTGCGGAATAGATTTCGCGTGTTGTTGCCACCAGGAACCGGCTTCCCACCATGTCATCCAGACGCACTCCGTCGCTGAGGATCGGTTGAATGGCCAGCCTGCCGGCACGTTCATCGACGCCACCTTCGTGCAGGCCCGGGCCCAGTGCGGGGGCTACCGGGGCGGAGGCAGCAGGGTTGGCGCGAATGAAGGCGTCACGCTGCTTGGCGATCGCGGCGTCGGTTGTTTGCATGAAACCCGCCGCTCTTGTTGCCTGCTCCACCCAGAACCGTGCATGCGGCATGCGTTCACTCTCATAGGTGTCGAGCAGGCTTTCATTGGCCGTGCCCCGCTTGACAGCGCCAAGCTTCCAGACGAGGTTGGCCACATCACGCATTCCTGCGCAAAGTCCCTGCCCAAAAAGTGGAGGTGCCTGGTGGGCTGCATCTCCTGCCAGGAATATGTTGCCGGCCCGCCACTGCTGCGCGATGCGGCCGCGGAAGGTATAGGTGGCGAGACGGTCTGCCATAAACTTCCCAGCCGGCAGGACGCCGTGGCTGATTCTTTCAACACCCGCGGAGGTTGCAATTTCTTCGGGGTCATCCCCCGGCATCAACATGAACTCCATGCGAACACGCTTGCCGGGCAGGCGGATCCACAGGGAGGGCCGGGTGTGATGGCCCAGGAAGATCATGTCGGAAGACAACCCAGGGCCTTCTTCCAAAATGCCGTCTGCGACCAGCCACTGCGCATCTTCACCCAGCTTTTCACACTCAATCCCCAACGCCTGGCGGATTGATGAACGGGCCCCATCCGCAGCAATAGCCCAGCGGGCATGGATGAGTGATTCCGTGCCGTCAGCGTCCCGCACCGCCACCGCGACACCGGCTCCCTGGTTGCGCACTAAGATCACGTTGGCGCCTTGTCGGAACTCAACACCGGGAAGTTCTTCCACCACGCCCCGTAGCAGAACTTCGATGTCCGGTTGGTGAAAAGTGAGGTCATCATGCCAGCCCTGAGTGCCGAATTGGCCAGTGGGCACGGACACGAGGACTTCCCGTTCCTCATTCTCAATGTGGAAGGAGGACATCGGCAAAGTTGCTTCGGCAAAGCGCTCTGCTACCCCCAGCGATTGGAGGGTACGGAAGGTTTCACCATCAAAATGAACGGCGCGGGCGGTTGGCCAAACCTGGGTATCCCGCTCCACGCCGACGGCGGTCAGACCCGCGCGCCCCAACAAGGCCAAGGCAGTGACTCCAACGGGCCCTCCTCCGATCACTACGACGTCGACGTTGACGTTAGTCATCTCGCTCCTTCAAGTTCAGTACGTATCGTTTCGAATAAAAAGTAACATGCATCACGCAGGGGCACAAGGGTGCACGGAAGCGTCTAAAAGGGGGCCTGCCGGTTTAGGCCTTCCAGACTGTCTTGAGGTTGCAGAACTCCCTGATGCCATCCGCAGCCAGTTCACGACCAAAGCCGGAGCGCTTGATTCCGCCGAAGGGAAGCTCCTGATACGAAACCGTCATTCCGTTGATAAAGACCGCCCCCGCGTCGAGATTCGCCAGGAACCATTCCTCCTCCTGAACATCGGCGGTCCAGACTGAACTCGAAAGCCCAAAGGCAGTCTGGTTCGCAATCCGCAAGGCATCCTCACGATCACGGGCACGATAAAGCGAGGCGACGGGGCCGAAGGCCTCTTCCTGGATGATCCGCATCTCTTCAGTAAGTCCGGCGAGCACCGTCGGGGTGTAGAAGAATCCCGGACCTTCCGGGACTGTCCCGCCGGTCAGCACCTGGGCGCCCAAAGCGCGTGCGTCCTCGACGAGTTCAGCCAGCTCGTCGCGTCCGGACGAGGTGGCCAACGGTCCCACCTGGGTTGCGGGGTCCAGCGGGTCCCCCACGGAAAGCTCCGACATCAGCTTCACGAATTCGGCGGCGAATGCGTCGTAGACCTCGGTGTGCACAATGAAGCGCTTGCCCGCAATGCATGACTGGCCATTGTTGCTGATACGTGCTCGGACGGCGGTCGCTGCTGCCTCGGCGACATCGGCCGAAGGCATGACAATGAAGGGGTCCGAGCCGCCGAGCTCCAGCACGGATTTCTTCACGTGGTCGGCGGCGATGGAAGCCACCGAACGTCCTGCCGGCTCGGATCCGGTCAGCGTGACGGCCTTGACTCGCTCATCGGCCAGAACGGAGGCGACCGCAGAGCCGCCAATCAGCAGGGTGCGGAAAGAGCCAATCGGGAAACCCGCCCGCTCAAAGAGCGTGTCCAGAAAGAGCGCGGCCTGCGGCACGTTTGATGCGTGTTTGAGCAGGCCCGAGTTGCCTGCCATGAGCGCCGGGGCCGCAAAACGAATGACTTGCCACAACGGATAGTTCCAAGGCATGACCGCCAGGACGGTCCCCAACGGTTCGTAGCGGGTCCACGCCCTGCTGGCCCCCACCGATGACGGGTTGTCCAAGGGAGCGTCAGCAAGGAATTCCTCGGCCCGCGCGGCATAAAAGCGCATGGCCTTAACGCACTTGTGCACTTCGGCGATGGATTGCGCAATTGGCTTACCCATCTCAACGGTGATCAGCTCACCCAGGCCCTCCGCCTGATCCTCGAGAATTTCCGCTGCGGCGAGCATCCACCGCGCGCGCTGGGCAAAGGTTGTCCCCCGCAGCACTTGCGCTGCTTTGGCCGATTCTGCAATGCGCTCCTGGACTTCCTCCGCGGTGTGCGGCTCAATGATCAATTCGGTTAAACCGGTGGCGGGGTTGACGGTTGCAATTGCCATGGGCAGGTCCTCTTCCAGAGACGTGTTCTTCGTCACGACTATAGGATACGATGCGTATCGGACACAATCTTCGATCCTTCTCCTGATTCATCCACCCACGCAGCAGCCACTTCGGCTGCACGACACAAAGGAGTGCCCGTGAGCACCGACGGTGAGCTACCGACGAACCTTCCACTCTTTCTTACCGACGCCGATGTGGCCAGCATTTCGGACTGGCCTGCGGCGATCCAGGCAATCCGCGCCGCTTATAAGAATCCCGCCGACGACGCCGGCACGCCTGGACGCATATTCGCCCAGACGCCACGGGAATGGCTGCGGGTCATGCCCTCGGTCCCACCAAGCGGGCAACTGTTCGGCGCGAAATCCATCGCAGGGTCATTCGCGGATGGACTCCGCGTCAGCTACTTGATTTCCCTCTTCGATAAAGACACCGCGGATCTTGTGGCGCTGGTGGACGGAAACCGTGTGACCGGCCTGCGCACCGCCGCAACCACAGCAGTGGGCGCCTCCGGCATTGTCCCGCCACGGCCGCTGAGCGTCGGGGTGATCGGCTCCGGCTTTGAAGCACGTTCCCATCTGACCGCGTTTTCGCATGTCCTTGAATTCGCGGACGTTCGCGTGTTCAGCCCAACGGCCGCCAATCGCGAGGCCTTTGCCGCCGAGTTCGACGGCGCCTTTGGCGCCCCCGTCCGCGCTGTCGGTTCCGCCCGCGAGGCTGCGGAAGGGGCTGATCTGATTTTGTGCGCGGCCCGCTCACGGGACGAGTCCCCCACCCTGCAGGCCGAATGGGTCGGCCCCGACTCCGCGGTAGTCTCGATCGGTTCCACGACCCCAGCCCAACGGGAACTGCCTGCGGAGCTGATCGCAAGGGCCACAACAGTAGTGGTGGACACCCGTGACGAGGTTGTTCACGGCAGCGGGGACATGATCGCGGCCCGGGCGAACGGCGTCGACGTCGATTCGCTCGTCGTCACGCTCAATGCGGTCCTCAGCGGGGAAACTGCCATCAATGTGGAGCGCGGGATTCGGATATATAAGTCAACGGGTTCCGGATTGCAGGACATCGTGGTGGCCGAAATGCTCGTGGATCGCGCCCGTGCCGAGGGCGTTGGCACGGTCCTGCCGGTCGGCATCGTCACCAGCCGCAAATAGGCCCCAGACCAGAACCAACTGAAAAAACAAGGAGTACATCATGGTGGACTACACCAAATCCGAGGCGCGTTCCTGGGCCCGGGAAAACTTTGTCGGCACTGTCGCCGTCACGCACCCATCCTTCACGCCGGATTTCTCCGGCATCAACGAAAATGCAATCCGGCACGACATCCTCCTGCTCAAGGAACGCGGCTACAAGGGTTCCCTGCTGATCGCCGAAGCCAACATAACTCCGGAGGAGAATGCCCGGATGACCGAGGTGGCCCGGGAGGCCGCCGGGGAAGACTTCGGCCTCTTTTTCCACGCCATTTTCGGGACATTGGAAGAAAACATCCACGCCGCGAACCTGGCGACCAAGGCCGGCGCCGACCGTGCCCTGCTGGCCTATCCTTCCTCGTTCTGGCCCACTTCGTACGACGAGGTTTTCGACTACACCAAGCGTTTTACCGACGAAACCGACCTTGCCACCATGTTGTTCCCGCTGCCGGCTTGGGGGTTCGAGAGGATTCACCCCGCGGGCATGAGCGTTGATTTCGTGCGCCGCGTCCTTGATGCCATGCCCAGCATTGTTGCCATCAAGGCCGAACAGGGATACCCGGGCATTCCAGGTGTCATGGAGATGTACCATCACTTCCGCGATGAAGTAGTGATCTCCTGCCCCATTGAGGCCGAGTTGATCCCCCTCATGTCGGTCCTGGACGTTCAATTCTCCGGTACCGCGAACACTAACTGGATGGGTGACTACTACCCCAAGGCCTTTGAGCTGGCGCGCACGGGCAAGTGGGAGGAGGCCATGGAACGGTACTGGGAGGTGCAGCCCGCCCGGGCCGCGAATATTGCGGTGTCGTCCACTTCCACTCCGGGAACGAGCTCCATCAACCGCACCCAGTGGAAATACCAGGAATGGCTCTCCGGATTTAATGGGGGCGCGCTGCGTCCTCCGGCAGTCAGGCTGCCCGACCGCTTCATGAAGCAGCTACGCGCCAGCCTGCAAGCTTCGGGGCTTCCCGTCACGGACTCGCCTGACTCCGAGTTTCTCCGCGGACGCGTCAGCGCATAAAGTGTGCCGGCCGTGAGCTGGCATGGAAAGCCCCTTGAATCGCCGAATTTGTTTTTTGCCCGGTGATCCAAGGGGCTTCCTTGTGCGTGAATGGACCACCGCATGGCCCCGACGCCGTGCACGACAATTAGTCCGTCGCGCGAAGCGCCCTGCCTGTTCCGCGGTAGATGGCAACAGTCCGCTCCCCCGCCCGCACCATGACATCGACGATCATCCGGCGGCCCTCGTGAAATGTCACTTCAGCGCAGGCAACAAGCTCCTCGGAGATGCGGGCCGGGGAAACATAGGAGATCGAAGCCTCGGCGGTCGCGATTCCGGCCCCGAACGTGTTTGCGGCCATGGCGAATGCCGTGTCTGCCAAAGCGAAGACCAAGCCGCCGTGGGCAATCCCATGCCCGTTGGCCATCTGTGGCGTAACGGTCAGGACTGCAGTGGCCCGCCCTTCACTTGCACTCAGCACCTGAATACCCAGGCCTTCCAAGGAGCGGTCTGCGGCGAGCATTGAGCGGGCCGGGTCTGCAATAAGTGCTATCGGTTTCATGAGAGCCTCTCCAGCACCATGGCCATGCCCTGGCCGCCGCCCACGCACAGGGTGGCCAGGCCGAGGGATCCGTCAGTGGTTTGCAGACCATTGATGAGTGTTCCAACCAACCTCACACCCGTTGCACCGAAGGGGTGGCCCAGGGCGATTGCGCCGCCAAAGGGGTTGACGCGCTCCGGATCCGCCCCAAGCTTGCGGACTACTGGGACCACTTGGGCGGCGAAGGCCTCATTCAGTTCGACGACGTCAATGTCACCGATCGACAGCCCCAAACGATCAAGCAGACGACTGGACGCAGCAACCGGTCCCAGTCCCATGATCTCTGGTGAAAGGCCGCTGGCGGCGCTGCCCAGAATCCGGGCCAACGGCCGCAATCCAAGTTCGCCAGCTCGGCGGGCGCTCATTACCACCAAGGCGGACGCGCCGTCGTTCAGCGGGCTGGCGTTGCCCGCGGTCACGGTTCCGGACTCGTGGAACACAGGCTTCAGACCTGAAAGGGCTTCCATGGTGGTTTCCGGTCGCGGGCCGTCATCGGCGCTTACCACCATGCCGGAAGCCGTGGTCACTGAGACAATCTCTCTCGCAAAGTACCCGGACAGGACAGCCCGTTCCGACCGGCGTTGAGACTCAAGAGCCCATTCGTCCTGGTCACGGCGCGAGGTTCCGGTCAGACGGGCTACGAACTCGGCAGTCTTGCCCATGGAAAGATACACATCGGGCAGCTCGCCACGATCCCGGGGGTCGACCCACGGCTGACCAGCTTCGAAGCTGGCATCGGCCCGCCGCGCTGCCTCGGCAAAGGCCGGGTGGGGGTTATCAGTCACTGGAGGAACTGCGCTGGTCGATTCGACACCCGCAACCAGGAAGGCATCGCCGTCGCCCGCGCGCACGGCCTGTGCTGCCATTGCCGTAGCCTGCAACGAGGAGGCGCAGAAACGGTTTACTGTGACCGCCGGGACAGTGTCCATTCCTGCAAGCACCATGATTCGACGTCCGATGTTGTCGCCCTGTGCGCCCTGCGGGACAGCGCACCCCACGTAGGCATCCGCGAACTCGTCAGAGCCCAGCTGTGGAACGGCAGCGAGTGCTCCCCGAATGGCTGCGAGGGCCAGATCCTCGGGACGTTCGGCGGCCAATGAACCCTTACGGGCCCGGCCAATCGGTGTTCGACGGTAGGCGACCACCACAGCATCACGTGGCTCCAAGGCAGTCTTCACGATCATGCTTTCCTTTCATTGGGGACCGCCCGGCACGCCGCTGGTCCCTTGGCGCGAGAAGGACGGGATTGAGAACACAGGGTTGCTAAGCCCAGGGGCCCGCCCTTGCATCTCAACCCAACTTATACGAACCGTATCGTATTGCACAAGGCCTGCAGGAACGGCCAGAAATGCTTCTGGAATTCCGCCATCGCCATCTCGTCCTGTTGGCATTCACCGATGAGCTGGGCGACAAGGCGGCCCTCGTTGCCGGAAGAGACCTCCGCCAAGGAGGCCATGAGCTCAAGAAGCGCGTCCACTGGAAGCTATCTGCGAGTTCGGCCTCCGTCGATCAACAGTCGCGCCTTATTGATGGCGGACGTTTGTGACCATGCGCGGATTAGTCAGCTATCGTCCTTCTGCTCCTTGAACCTTCGAAGGGGAGTGAAAGAGTAGCGGTATTCAGCCGGCGCTTGCCCGAAGGCCGATTTGAAGGCGCGGGAGAAGCTGGAGGCGTCCGCAAAGCCCCACTGCATTCCTACGGCGGATACCGGCCTGCCGCTCAATTGCGGGTTCTCAAGGTCCAGACGGCATTTTTCAAGGCGTTTGCGCCGGATCCAGGAGCTCACCGTTTCGCCGTGCTCTTCGAAGAGCTTTTGCAAGTAGCGGACGGAGATATGGTGTGCGGCTGCCACTTGAACGACCGTTAATTCCGCATCTCCCAAATGAGAGGAGATGTATGCCTGGATACGGGCCAGCAGAACTAATCGCGCTGAGTTCTGCGGCGAACCCGGATCAATCCTTTCGGCAAATACTGCTGAGACAAGGCTGAGCAGTGCATCGGAGACGCTTGCGGTTCCGGGCATCTTACCGTCGTGCAGCTGCTGCCCCAACGCGCTCAGGAGTGTGGACATCAGTAAGCCAAGGCCATGCCTCCCGGAGACACGGGAGGCCGTCAGGGAAGCGATGTGACGGCGGCTCAGCTGCATCGAGTCCGGCGGAAACATGACCACGAGCATCCGGAAAGCATCGTCAAAGTACAGGTCGTAGGGTCTGCTGGTGTCGTAAATCGCGAAGTCCCCGGGCGTCAGGGCAGCCTCGCGACCGTCCTGGGCAACCACCGAGTAGCCTCGCACTTGCAGGCCCAGCTTTATCAGACCCGGATCATTTGCAGCAATTTCACGTGAAGTCCGCTGGACCTGACTCGCGCTTCCGGAAACTTCGCTTACATGCATTGCACCCACACTTTGGCCGACCAGGGAGCCGCTGAAGCAACCCGGTTCAGTGGTTGTGACAGTCAAGGGCACAAAGGCAGCATTCACCGCTTCCTTCCAAGCCTCGAAACGTTCCCCGCTGTCCAAGAGGGAAGCGTTAAAGACTTGCAGCGGCCCTGGGAGCGCAACTTCGGTCACGGACATCCTCCTCTACAACAACCCGTTCCAGTCTGGCACACGAGCGCGATTTAGCGTGATCCGCATCACGATCCTGCGCATCGTGCAAAGCCCCGTGCGCCTGAGGCCAAAGCCTTCCCGAGGCAAGGACGGCAAAGTTCTGAATACATCGCCATCCATCATCACGCCTACGTTCAAGGAGGAACTCATGGCTAATAACACCATTGCCAGTGACTACATCATCATCGGGGCAGGCTCGTCGGGTAGTGTAATTGCCCGGCGTTTGCTCGACGCCGGCTACAGCGTCCACGTCCTGGAAGCCGGTTCCGCGGATACGGATCCAAACATCCATAGCCCCCAAGGGTGGCCAGCGCTGCTCACAGGCGCCAATGACTGGGCCGTGATGACCACGCCACAAAAGCACGCCAACAACCGGGTTCTTTACTGGCCAAGGGGCAAGGTTCTGGGCGGCAGCAGCTCCCTCAACGGTATGATCTACATCCGCGGCCACCGCAACGACTACGATGTCTGGGCAGCGAACGGGGCCGCGGGTTGGTCCTGGGATGAAGTACTCCCGCTCTTTAAGCGCTCAGAGGACCATGCGGACGGAGCCAACGAGTTCCACGGTGAGGGCGGTCCGCTCCACGTCGAACGCATCATCAACCGTCATCCAACCGCTCAAGCCTTTGTGGATGCCGCAAAGGCGCTTGGCCACGCGGAAACGGAGGATTTCAACGGAAGCCGCATGACCGGCGTCGGCTTTAATCACACCACCACCCGTGCCGGGAAACGGGCCAGCGCTTGGCAGAGCTTCATGGCGCCCCTGCTGGACCATCCCGGACTGACCGTCACCACTGGTGCACTTGTCACGCGGATTGTGGTGGCGAGCGGGCGGGCGATCGCCGTCGAGTACCAGTCAGCCGATGGCGCGCACCGTGCAGCCGCCAACTCCGAAGTAGTGCTCTCCGCAGGGGCCATCGGGTCTCCTCAGATTTTGCTCCTCTCCGGAATTGGACCCAAGAATGAGCTACAGCGACTTGGCATAGCTTCCGTCGCGGACCTTCCCGGCGTCGGCGAAAACCTGCATGACCACCTCTTGGCAGGCAACATCTATGAAGCCAGCCAGCCACTAGCGGCGGGAAAGCACAACCTGCTCGAGAGCCAGTTGTACGCTCACAGCAAGCAAACCGACGAGGAAGCGCCGGATCTTCAGCCCTTGTTCCTTCATCTGCCATACCCCACAGACGGTGGAGCTGCCCCGGCGCACGGCTACACCATTGCACCAGGCATCGTCCGCCCCCGCTCCCGCGGATCACTCCGGCTCGCGTCAGCCGACCCCACAGTGGCGCCGGTGGTGGACCCCAACATTCTGGCAGACGAGTATGACGTTGAGGCGCTCGTTGATGCGGTCGAAATCTGTCGGGAAATCGGCCAGCAGGACGCCTTCGCCCCATTCCGGAAGTCCGAGTTCAGCCCATCGGGCGTCGCCAACAGGGACACCCTCCGGGAGTTTGTGCGCCAAGTGGCCGGGACCTATCATCACCAGGTTGGAACATGCAAGATGGGCATCGATGACCTCTCTGTAGTAGACCCAGAGCTCCGAGTGCACGGGATTGCAGGCCTGAGGGTGGCGGACGCCTCCATCATTCCGTCCGTTCCCAGCGGCAACACTAACGCCCCAGCCATCATGATTGGTGAGAAAGCGGCCGATTTGATCCTGTCGGCCGCCACCCATAATTCCGCGAGCGATGAAACCATCCTTGCGGCAACTGCAAACTGATTGGCCCGTGGGCGACTGACCAGCCCGTGGTCAGTCGCCCATGGCTACGCCCTGCCGGCCACGGGCATCCCCACATCCCAACGTTTGTCACACAGCAAGGAACAATCAGTGAAACGATCAACGCTGAAACTGGACGGAGCCGATATAGCCGTTCGCGAATCAGGCAACGGTCCCACCATGATTCTTGTCCATGGCACGGGCGCCGATGGCAGCACCTGGGATGGGGTGTTGCCATCCCTCGCTAAAGACCACAGGGTCCTTGACTACGACCGGCGCGGATACGGAAGTTCCGTGCATCCCGCCGTGGTCGATTATCGGGTCCACAGTCACGACCTTGAGGCTCTCATCGAACAACGGGCCGCCGGCCCTGCCTGCCTGGTGGGTTGGAGTTCCGGAGGCACAGTCTGCTTGGACCTGGCCGGTCGGCGGCCCGACTTGATTTCCCATGTGGTTGTTATGGAAGCGCCTGTCCACGGCATCAGGAATGGCTCCATGGAGCTATTCAGAATCGCTGCCCGAGTTCGATGGCTCCAAAGCCGCGGACGCGGGGAAGAAGCTGTGACACTGTTTCTTCAGTTCGCTTCCAAAACCGTCGACGGCGGCAACGGTTTCGACCGTGCACCTGCCGAATCGCGCGCTTCCCTGTTGGCTAACACAGAAACAATCCTGGCAGAACTGGGTGCAAGCAGATTCGGCCCGCTCGGAGAATATGTGGACTACAAGGCGCTCGCCAAATCAGGGTTGCCTATCACATGGCTCGTTGGTGGCGAGAGCGGCAGGTGGTACAACCGCATCGCACAGGATGCATCCCGCCAAATCCCGTCAGTGCGTGTTGAGAAAGTACCGCTGACCTCACACCTCATGCATCACGAGCGTCCCGAAGCATTTGTTCGCGCCGTGCTTGGTGCCGTTGAGTAGATGTAGGACGAGGGCTGCAACCAGTTGCAACATAGGAGCCAGCCGAGGGCCAACCAGCCAGGCCCTGATCATCTCCGCAATGGTTCACTCGCCACGTCCCTGGGCTGGGCAACGGCAATATCCTGGATCCTTCCCCGGGTCATACCGCGCAGACGGCCTCGCCCATATCCCTATGAGCGAAGCCGTCCTGTGGAACGCATGCCTGAAGTAAAGAGTTAGGACACCTGTGCCGGGATTTGGTCGTACGGCACGGATTTGACGGCTTCCATCACCGATTGCAGCGGTTCGGGACTGCGCCCGGTGATCAGCTGAACGTGTCCTGAGAGAACGGTCTGATACCCCTCGGCAATGGCGACTTCAGCAGTAACCAACTCATCACTTGCCCACATGTGGCCGTCGGCACTCGGCGGCATGGAGGGGTCGTAAGTCCTTGGGATACCGATTGAATCGAAGAAGGCGAGCCGCTCATCATCGGAAATCGGCTGATAATCAATTGGCGCGCCGTGTACCTTCGAACCAATGCGCGCAATGTCTTCAAAAGTCAGCAGTTCAGGTCCGGTGATCTCATAGACAGCACCGGCATGCCTTTCTGCAGCAAGCAATACAGCGGCTGCGCTGCGGGCGACATCGGCTTTGGCGGCCGGCGCCAGCCGTCCATGACCCGTTGCCTGTGCCATCACTCCGCTGGCTACCGCAGGAGCAACAAGAATGTTACTGATGATCTCCGCGTACAGCGCGTTGCGGAGGAAGGTGTAGGCCAAGCCCGAATTCCGGAGATCCAATTCGCTCTGATAGTGGTCCCTGGCTGAAAGAGCCGGGTTGTTAGGGTGAATGCCGCCCACGGACGTGTACACAATGTGCCGGACACCGGCATGCTGTGCCGCGGCAATCGCGTTCCTCGTCTCGGAAACCCGACGGCCCAGATTGAGTCCGCTGATGAGGAACAGAACTTCGCCGCCGATGTAGGCCTCGTTGAGGGATTCAGGTTCCTGGTAATCGCCACGCATCACGCGGATGCCCGGATTCTTGTGTTTGTACAGCTTTTCCGGCGTACGTGATACCAGCGTTAGTTCTATGTCCGGGTTAGCCGCCAGAAGCAGTTCTGTGACTCTGCGCCCAAGATCCCCCGACGCCCCACTGATGATGATACGGCCCACTTCAGGCCTCCTTTTTGTAGTTTCTTGCTCCCGGCCTCTTTGGCGGGAACGGTGGTGCAAGTGATCCGGCGTCAGCCGAGGGGACCCCAGAAGGTTTCGCCGCCGTACGTATCGGACATGGGAGACAGCGCCTCGGGCCAAACCTCGGGATCGATAACGCGTCGTTGTGCTGGTGTCCGCACGGTCCCGTCCCATCCCACCTGTTCCATGTAGTAGTACAACTCCATGACGTGGCCGTCGGGATCGACTGCGTGAAGCGTGTAGTCGACACCGGGGTGGATCTCCTGTGGCAGGTCCAGGAGCTTGACACCTCGCTCTTCGAGGTGGCTTCGCGCTGCTCTCAACTGTTCATACGAGCCGAGTTGGATGCCGAAGGAGAGCAACGTGGTGTGTTCGCTGACTCCCAGGTTTTTCCGGAGTTCCATCGGGAAGAGTCCCAGGCTGTGGTGTTCCGTGTTTGCCCTCAGGAAGACGGCGCGGTGACCATGGACCACCGTTTCCTCGCTCTTCACCAGGCCAAGCCGCTGCGTGTAGAACTCCTCTGCACCGGCGACGTCCTCAACGAAGATGCTGACAGGTCCGATGCGAACGGGTTTGAACGGGCGGGAAAGGAGCACACCGCCTACATCGAACGTCTTCGGCAACTCGTCCACCCACCGGTAACCGCTGGTGAGATCCACACCATCCGCCTCGGCGGCAGCCAGCTCGCTGCCCTCCGACGTCGTGGGAAGCGAAGGGTGCTCGTTCGCCCATGGCCACAAGACTTCGGGTTTGCTCCGGCCATCCCAACCGACCTGTTCGATGCCATATTCCAGTTCGTTCGTGTGCCCTGTGGGATCGGGGAAGTAAGTGTGCCAATTGGATCCGGGGTCCCGGCCATAGCGTTCGATCCTGTTACCCAAGGACTCAAGCCATAGCCGTGCCTGGACCACCTCGCGAAGGCTTCCAACTTGCCACGTGATCTGGTTGATGGTCAGGTCACCCCTGGCCGGGGAATCCATGTGGTCCACCCAGGCCTTCGGCATCAGGACGAAGGTGTGGTGATCGCTGTTGTGGCGAAGGAAATAGATATGTTTGTCGGCGAGGCCATCAAGCCATACCCCCGGGTCATACTTTTCCAGGTCAAGGGCATCGGCCACCTGGAATCCGAGGAGATCCCGGTAGAAGGCCAGCGACGCGCCTGTATCTTCGACGCTGATGCCAAAATGGTTGAGCCGGCGGATTTTGAAGGGGCGGTCGTAGAGAACACCGCCCACGTTGTGCTGCTGTTCGCTCATGGTCATCTTTCTTTATGTGTGCCAAGGGGAGCAATGGCTGAAGACTTCACGCTGATCTGAAATCTCACGTGGCGGGGCTGATAACTTCGTTCCGGATGGTGCCGATGAGACTCGAGGACACCTCGACGACGTCGCCGGGCTTCACGAACAGCGTGTCCGGATGAGATCCATCAGTTTGTTGCCGGCTGGAATCGACGGCGGTTCCCTTTGGCGTTCCACTGCTGATGAGATCGCCCGGATACAGGGTGGTGTCAGCTGAGAGGTGTTGGATGAAGGCGGAGAAATCGTGCACCATTGATTTGGTGTTGCCGCTTTGCCGGACCTCCCCGTTGACACGGCACTCAATGGGAATGTCCTGCGGGTCAATGCCTTCATTGACAACGATCCAGGGCCCAATGGTTGCCGACGTATCGAAGTTCTTGGAGTGCATGAAGTCCGGCCCGAAGGACACGTTGTCGCGGATCGACCAGTCGTTATGCAATGTGTATCCCCAGATATAGGGAAGAGCATCGTCGCGGCCGATATCGCGACCTTGTTTCCCGACGATAATCGCCACCTCGGCCTCGTAATCCAAGCGACGGGTCCTTGCGGGGTAACGCACCGGCTGGGCGTCAGCTCCTACTGCCCGGTGGTCCTTCAGGAAGTATTTGGGTCCACCCTGGACCAGCCGGTCAAGGACTTCAGCTGTGTCATTCCCTGCACTGTTCTTGCTGGCGGCTTCCATGTGATCGAAGAAGTTGGCCAAAGCGCAAAAGATCCGGGAACCTTGGGCCACCGGGGCATGAAGTTCAGTCTCACCGAGGCTAAAGAAGAGCGGCTCCCCCGCGAGCCCACGATCATCCTGGGCATTGGCCCATAAGTACTCGACGGCGGCTAGGGCACCTTCCAGGGCCCCGTCCCCCTCTGCGATAAACGCCCCGAGTTCCGAAGGGACGTCAGCGTCGGCTTGTGCCTGGGGGCGCGTCAGCTCTGACGTTTCGGACAGGAACTTTGCGTAGGCTCCATTGGCGTCGACGATCTTATCATCCTTGATGACACCCACGCGACGATGAGGGCCAAAGACAGCTATTTTCATGTGTTCTCCTGGTATTTTCACGAATTCGGACTGGCTGCGGTTGGTAGATGGATCCGGGCCTACCGCGCAGGGTCTATTCCGACGTCGTCGAAGAGGCGCGCGTCGGATGGGGTGAGGCTATAGATGGTCAGACTGTGGATCTTCCCATCGCGAATGGTGAAGAAGTCTCCGAGTTTGAGGCTGGCTCCGTTGGCATACAGGTCTATCTCGACGGCTACGTGCTCTCCGTGCACCACCGGCGGATGCGGGCTTGGCGTCATCGCTCCGGGCGCCAGTCCGTTTTGGTACATCCGTCTGATGGCATCAGCCCCTTTGAGGATCCCCGCAGCATTGATCAACTGCGCATCAGGGGCAAACAGGTCGGCCACTGCATCCGCATCGCCCGCTTTCACGCCGTCGAAATAGGCGGCGACAATCTCAGCTGAATTACTCATGCCGTTCGATCTCCTTCCATTGCAACCCGTTGAAGGTTGCATGGCGTTGTTACTGGGCTATTGGGGTCAGACGCTGAGATACCTGGTAGAGGCATAGATTGACTTGTATTCCAGATATGCGTTGATACCCTCAGGCCCGAGTTCCCTGCCGACACCGGAATCCTTGAATCCGCCGAACGGCGCCCCCAGGTCCAAGGTGTAGTAATTGAGTCCAATGGTTCCGGTCCTTACCCGCCGCGCAACGGACAAGGCCCTGTCTTCGTCGGCGCTCCACACCGATCCTCCAAGACCGTAGTTGCTGTCGTTTGCCATCCGAACGGCGTCGTCGTCATCATCAAAAGGAATCAGTGCCATGACGGGACCAAAGACTTCCTCACGTGCGAGGCGATCATTATTATCGACGTCGGCGAAGACTGTGGGCTGAACGAACCACCCGCTATCAAGGCCATCAGGGCGGCTGCCTCCTGTCACCAACCGGGCGTTGGAGGCTTTTGCCATATCGATGTACTCCATCACCCGTTCCAGGTGCTCATGCGTGGCCATTGGCCCCATGGTCACTGTTGGATCGAGCGGGTTCCCCAACCTGTACGAGTCGGCGAAGCTCCCGATCGCGTCAACGACTTCGTTGTACCGGGATCGAGCGATGAGAATTCGTGATTGGGTGGTGCAGGTTTGGCTGTTGTTCAGGAAGGAGGCATTGTCCAGGCCAGCCAGCAGGGTGTTGACGTCGCCGTCTTCGAGGAAGACAGCTGCGGATTTGCCGCCAAGTTCAAGCGTGCAACGGCGGATCAAACGCCCGCACTCGGCGCCGATAATTCTGCCCGCTGCGGTTGAACCCGTAAATGCGATTTTGTCCACCAGAGGGTGCGAGACGAGCGCTGCGCCTGCCTCCCGATCACCCAGGACGATGTTTAATACGCCATCAGGCAGACCGGCGGCCTTTGCAGCATCGGCAAAGACATAAGAATCCAGTGCTGTTTCCGGCGAGGGCTTGAGCACCACCGTGCAGCCGGCCGCAAGGGCTGGCGCAATCTTGAACATGGCCAACGCCTGTGGAAAGTTCCATGGCGCGATCGCACCCACTACTCCGACGGGCTCTCGGCGGACAATGGTGGAGCCAGCCTGGCTGGCGCGCACCTCTTCCAAGGCGAGGTTCTCGATGACGTCCGCATAGATATTCAGGAGGACGGATGGCGCCCCGCCGTTCAACATCTGCGACAACCCGATTGGCATCCCATTCTCGCGGGAGACCAGCTCGGATGTGTAGGTGGATCGGAGGTCGAGCTCACGGGCAAATCGTCGCATCACCTCAGCGCGTTCCTGGGGAGACGTTTTACCCCAAGGCCCATCGTCCAGGGCTCGCCGGGCTGCCCTGACCGCGGCGTCTATGTCTGCTTCCGAACCCATAGCGGCTATGCCGATGACCTCTCCGGTTGCTGCCTCCACCTGGTTTCGGGTCCGACCTCCTGTGGGCTTGGCCCAAAGGCCGTCGATAAAGAAATGCTTGCGGTCCAGATCGTTTGGCTTCTCAACGATGAGAGACATGCGTTCTCCTTGCTAAAAGTTGGTGGGACGAAGGGCTGCCCAAAATTGGCTGGGTGGTCCTTCCGGCGGCGTTCTTCGCCACTAATCCGAGAGGTTGAGGAAGCTGCCTTGAAGGAAGATCAAGGGTGGGTTGGTGGCTCGCAGTTCCAGGGACTCGACCCGCCCGACGACTTGGTAGTGGTCTCCAATGAGATCGATTTTGTAACGGGTGCATTCAAGCGTGACTATGGCATCGTTCAGCAGTGGCACCCCACGCTCGGAGGGCGTCCAGTCCACTTCGTTGAAGCGGTCTTCCGAACGGCGGGCAAACGCCTTGCAGAGCTCGGTCTGGTCCTGGCCGAGGATATTGACGCCAAAGTGGCTGGCCTCATAGAGCCGAAGCCATGTTTTGGACGACTTGTCTACAAAAAACGCCACCAGGGGTGGTTCCAGTGACACCGATGTGAAGGAGCCCACAGTCATGCCGACAGGCCCGGACCTTAAGCCGGCTGTTACTACCGCGACGCTCGTGGGGACGTGCCCGAGAACGTGCCGGTAGGTTCGTGCGGGGTCTTCAGCGGGCGCTTCGGGGATCGTGGGAATGGACATGTTGACCTTGCCTTAGAGGTTGATGGTGGGTTCCAGGCCCATCAGGACCCGGCCGTAGGCTTCTTTACCGATTTCAGGTGTCACAAAGGCATGCCGTGCGGCAATTTCGGAATCGCGCCAGATCTGGTTAAGGACGTTGGCTTCGGCAAAGGACCCTGCACCGTTGGCGGTCATCAGCGCATCGATGGCCTGCCCGATCAATTCGGCGATAACTCCAGTGTCGTTGCGGATGCGGGCCCTTGTGGGAAGGTCCAATTTCTCACCGGCGTCGGCCGCTGTGTCAATGTCCAGGCACATCCTGTTAAGCAGGAGCTCAGAGATATGCAGATTTGAAGCTGCCTTCGCAACAGCCAACTGATGGGTGGGGGAATCTTTGGCGTTGCTGTACATGGTGTAGGCCACCGGTTTGCCGGGCAGCTTGGCCAAGGTGATTTCCAGTGCGTGCCGCGCCAGGCCGATCTGCGGGGCAATGAGGATAGCGGCTGCCACGGCGTTGAAGGCCACATTTGCCATGCGCTCGTCCTTGTACGGGGACAGGAAATTCGAGGTGAGCATGTTGCTGAGTCGCTGCACCCGGTGCTCCGGCACGAAGTGGTCTTCCACCACGATCGTGTCACTGCCTGTGCCCTTCATACCCGCGACAAACCAGGTCGGCTCGATGGTCCACGCTTCGGCGGGGATGAGGGCCAGCGCCATCGGGTCATCGCCATCAAGCAACACACCAAGCGTCGCCCAGTCCGCAGCAAAGGAACCGGAGGAATATGGCCACCGGCCACTGATCAGATAGCCACCGTCAACGCGTTCACTCTTGCTTCCCGGGCTGAACGTGCCAGCCACCTTCGCCAAGGGATTGCTTCCAAAGACCTCTTCCTGGGCTTGCTCCGAAAAAGTCGAGGCGAAACCTGTTCCCACCATCATGAGCGTGGTGACCCACCCCGTGGAACCATCACCGCGGGATATTTCCTTCGTCACTTCCACGGCTGTGCGCAATGAAGCACCCATGCCCCCGTATCGCTTCGGAACCAACATCCGGAAAAGTCCGGCGCCTTCCAGTGCCGATACCACTTCCGGGGCAACGCGGCGGGCTTCGGAACCCTGCGCTGCGAACTCCCGGACCAACGGCACCAAATTGGCAGCGCGGGCCACCAATTCAGCATCCGGAACGTTGATATCTGACAATTCGGTGATTGACGTCGCTGTCATGGCGCCTCTTTCATTGCTGGGTAATTGTGGTAAACCGTGGAATAACACGGGCGAATTCCCGCCGCGCATTTTGTCCTAAGGATTGAGGAAATAACCCTCAGATATCGAGATAGCGTTTCTTACTGCTGTATCCTGTGGGGAACACAGGTAGGAATTCGCGGGCGTGTCTGTCAACACAGTCCGGCCAGAAATTGTCCGCCGCCCACGGATTGGAAACGGCGTCAGCACGACTGCCGTCTTTGGAGAAACCGGAAAGTACAGTGGCTGGATCAGTGCTTGGACTTGATCCATTGCCGCCGTTCCGGCAGGTGCTTGGATTTGCTGCTCTGCGCCTCATCGCGCTTGCCTTCCGATTGCTCCAAAGAGTCGTTCTGACTGCATTCAGTGTGCGCCGCTACGACTGGCAGCGGACGGGTCAAATGACCCCATCCGCTACCTGTATTGTTATCTGCATCACAGGAGGGTCATGAGTACCGAAGCAGTGACCATTGGCTCCTTGGGGGGCCATAACCTAACGAGCTTTATTGGACGACGCAATGAGCTCGGCGCAGCAAGGGAGCTGATGTCACGCTCCCGCCTCCTCACGCTCGCCGGACCCGGAGGCGTTGGTAAGACACGCCTCGCTGCGGAGCTTTCCACACGAACCCGGAAGGCGTTTCGCGATGGCGTTTGGATAGTTGAACTTGCAGCCTTGGAAGACGCCTCCTTGGTTGTTTCCCAGATTGCCGCTTCCCTCCGACTGCCCGACCAGTCGAACCGATCACCCGCAGAGAGGATTGCGGACTACGTCCAGGAACGGCAGCTGCTCCTGGTCCTGGACAACTGCGAACATCTTCTGGATGCAATACCGGCCTTGGTGGCAAGGCTCCTGGAAATTGCACCAGAGCTGCGTGTCATTGCGACCAGCAGGGAACCCCTGGGGATCTTCGGTGAGCAGGTCTACCAAGTTCCGCCGCTCAGTGCCCCTTCGTCGTCCGACATCGAAGCCGGAACGATTGAGGCTTTTGAGTCTGTTCGGTTGTTGGTTGATCGAGCGAAAAGCATAAACGCTGGATTTGAGATCACCGATGGCAACCGTCAGGCCGTTGCCCAACTGTGCCAGATGTTGGATGGCATACCTCTTGCCATTGAACTTGCAGCTGCCCGACTGCGCTCATTATCGGTTGTTCAACTCGTGGAACGGCTGGACCGGCGCTTTGACATCCTTAAGGGCGGAAACAGGGCAGCAATTCCCCGGCAGCAGACGCTGAGGGCGCTGGTGGACTGGAGCTATGAACTCTGTACCCGGGAGGAACAGATTTTGTGGGCCAGGCTTGCGGTCTTCCCGGCCGGCTTCGACGTCGAGGCCGCGGAGGAGGTCTGCGGATTCGGCGAGATCAACAAAGTGGATGTCCTGGACCTTCTGGATCACCTCGTTGCAAAGTCTCTGGTGGTCGCAGAAAACGTCATTGACGTCATGTCTGCGGGCGACCAGCCAAGGCGGTACTGGCAACTGATGACCTTCAGGGAATACGGTGCGGCGTTGCTTGACCGCAACGGCGAATCTTCCGAGCTCCGCCGTCGCCAACGCGACCACTATCTCGGAAAGGCGTCCGAAACTGTTGCGCTCTGGTGCGGTCCGGAACAATCAGCGCGCCTCGCTGCCGCGCGGCGGGATCATACGAATATTCTCTCGGCGTTGGAATGGTCGGCAACCACTCCGGGTGAGGAGCTGGCAGGGATGAATCTGGCGGCCCTTCTCAGGTACCACTGGATCGCTGGGGGCAACCTTTCAGATGGCCGTCGGTGGCTTGAGCGGATGCTTGGCCTGGCTACGGGCAGAACGCGAGAACGTGGAAATGTCCTCTGGGTAGCTGCTTGGGTAGCCCTGCTTCAGGGCGATCCGGAACCCGCACAGGGGTACTTGGCCGAATGCCGTGAAATCGCTCATGACCTGGATGATCCGGTGCTGGCAGCTCATGCCGACCATTGGCAGGCTTTAAGCGAAGTCCTCGGAGGTCGGCTCGAAGAGGCTATAGGGCTCTTTAACCGCGCAGCAGCCGTCCACCGGCTGCAGGAGGACTGCGCTTCAGAACTTACGGCGACTTTCCTTTTGGCCTGGGCACAGATGTATGCCGGGCGGATAGAGGAAGCCCTCGCGACCTGCCAGCGGGTACTGACTGAAAGCGGCAGGCACGGTGAGCGGTGGAGCCGTGCGTATGGGCACGCGGTCATGGGCCTTTGCCACTGGCACCTTGGTCAGCTCGAGGATGCCCGCCGATGCCAGATCTCGGCGCTGGAAATTCAACGCGATTTTCACGATGGGCTTTGCATTGCCCTGACCATCGAGCAAATGTCGTGGACAGCCGCTTCGAACAGGCAGTTTGAATCGGCAGCAGCACTTCTTCACGCAGCTCAATCGGTTTGGAAAGGGATCGGCACCACCGTTTCTGCCTTCGGTCCGCTGGAAACAGATTTCAAGCAGACTGTGGGCCAGATTCGACGGGAGCTCGGGGAGGCGCGGTTCCGGTCAATACTCGACGGCGGGCCGGCTCTGTCCAAGGACCAGGCTGTTGAGATCGCATTGAACCTGGCCAAAAGCTCCTATGTTTCGCCCCGGGCGGACTCCGTTGACAGCGGGCACAGTGCTGCAGTGCGTCGTACCAACAAGGCGGAGTTTGTTGGTCTATACAGCCCCGGCGGGCCACAGCTGACCGAGCGGGAAACGCAAGTGGCGGCCCTTGTTGCCCAAGGGCGCAGCAACAAGGAAATCGCTGCCGAACTGGTTCTGTCCCCCAGGACGGTCAGTGGCCACATCGAGCGAATATTGTCCAAGCTTGGTTTCACTTCACGAACCCAAGTCGCATCCTGGCTGGCAGGTCGCACCACGGCGCAATAGCGGACCGGATCCTTCCGCGTTACGCGACGATGTCGGTTTCTGGTTCTGCGTCGGCACTGTCCTCGATGAACCAGCCTGCCCATGGATGGGCCACTATGCGCCCCGAGGGCCCGTGGTGGCCCACGTTCCAGGACGAGGGGCCCGGGTTGGAGGGTGACACGGAATGCAAGCTCAGTATTGTTCCAAGATAAATGCCGATGGTACCCATTTGTACTCCTCATTGAGTGTGGTGATTGCCTCGCAACAATGCGGGACTAAGTCCAGCCTGTGCTTCATCCGCCTTGAGCACAAATACAATATTCATTGATGGGCCATACGTTGAGAATATGCCAGAAAAGAGCTGCAAAACGATGCATACACGCTTGGATTTGAGCTGAAGACACCTGCCTCACAGTGAGATCAAAACGTCCTGTCCACTGAAATGGAGAACCTGTGGCGGAGTGACGCAGTGTTCCATCAGGACCCGGCGTAGCTCGTTTGCTTCCGAGGTGCCTGGAAATCTTACGGTGTGGTCTTCAATATTCTCCCAACCTACCCGCAAAAGATATGTATTGGGGCTGTCCACGCTGACCAGCAACTCAACTGAATGACACCCTTCCGCCTCGACCAGTAATTTCCTGACGGCACTGAAGTCCCTGACAAATTTCTCCTCGGTGTCAGGATTGATCCGGAGATCGGCATGTTCGTAGATCATTTTGATCCTCTCGTTTGTCCCGATTACTGCACGGAAATCGACGCCTCGGTGGCCGCCTGAGCATGATCATTGTTCTGACGGCGGCCGGGTAGCAACAAGGCCAACAGGCTGAAAATGCCGATGGCAATGACCAGGCCCGACACGTAGACGGGGTCGTTTCCACCACGGGCTGCCAACAACGCGGTTGCCGCAAGGGGAACGAGTCCGCCACCCAATGTCGCGGACACCTGATACGCCAAGGATGCACCTGTATAGCGGGATTCGGCGCCGAACATCTCGGAGATGTAGGCCGCTGTGGGTCCGTACACCATGGCCTGGAGCAGTGGATTTCCAATCAGGAAAGCCACGAACATCAGCACAACGTTGTCTGCAGCGATCATCAACCAGATGGGATGGATGAGCAAAATCATGCCGATTACGCCGGTCATCATCACTTTGCGTCGCCCTACCCTGTCTGACAAGGCTGCGAACATAGGGATCGTGAACACATGGATTAGCTGCGTTGCGAGGCTGATCCAGAGGACTTCCGAGCGGTTGTGCCCGGCGGCAACGGCATACGGCATGGCAAAGGTGGCGAGAAGTGACTGCATGGCAAAGGCCATGATCGTACCCAGGCAAGCGATCACGACGGCGCCCGGATACTTCCGGACTACCTCCAGGAGCGGATGCACCCGGCGGTGTTGCGACGCAGCTTCCTTGCGCTGCGCTGCCAGGAAGACTGGCGATTCAGCGACCTTGAGGCGCACGAAGAGTCCGACGCCAACGAGGACTGCACTGAACAGGAACGGCAACCGCCATCCCCAGGTCATGAACAGTTCCTCAGGCATCATGCTGCAGAGGCTGAAGACCACCGTTGCCAAGGCTGCGCCGGCAGGGCCACCCATGTTGGCGAAGCTGGCGGAGAAGCCCCGCCGCTCCGGCGTCGAGTGTTCCATGGCCATAAGGGCAGCCCCACCCCATTCGCCTCCGACAGCGATGCCCTGAATCACGCGGAGCACAATCAACAGCAGGGGCGCCAGCTGGCCGATTGCTGCCTGGGTTGGGAGGAGACCGATGCAGAAGCTTGCACCGCCCATCAGGAGCATGGTCAGGACGAGCATCTGTTTTCGTCCGATCCGATCACCGAAGTGGCCGAAGATCAGACCACCCAGTGGTCTCGCCAGGTACCCCACTGCCAGGGTCGCGAATGATGCCACGATGCCCAAAGCGGGTGAGAGATTGGCGAAGTAGAGCGGAGCGAAAACCAGGCTGGCAGCCAGTCCATAGAGCAGAAAGTCGTAAAATTCGATGGCTGTTCCCATGAAACTTGAAAAGAGTACCGATTTCATTCGGCCAGGTGTTTTAACAGACATTGAAACTCCTTTGTTTGATGTCAATAAGCCATGAGAAGGATCTGGTCCCGTGTGTAGTCCAGTCCTGGATGAGATTCGTTCAAGTGGGCACGCACCGCGATGACCAGCTCCTCATCGTCCACCCCATCCAGGAGGATGCCGCACGGGCATGAGACATAGCGGCGCCGATTAACAGTCATGGCACCAGGACCGCGCTGCTCATGGGCTCGAGCCCCGGGACCATGCCCATGGCTACTTCCCAGGCGAGAGGCTGGCGTAGTTTTGCGCGCAATTGCACGAACTCCTGGCGCCGTTCGAAGGCCAAGGCCCCGGCGAGGAAACCTCCCTGACGGAAGAGGAAAAGTGATCCGTTGTCATTCTGGCTGGAATACACTTGTTCCCCTCCGGACTGATGTCCGGCCCACTGCACCCTTTGACCATGTTGGTCGGACCAGAAGAAGGGAACAGTAGCGCAGGGCACCAGTGGTGATCCCTCAAGATAGTTCACCGCGTTCAGTCCGGCTGCTCGCCCTTGTTCGGCTGCGGTGGTCCAGTGCTCAATGCGCATGGCTGCATCGAATCGTTTATTGGGCCACCGGACGGCGTCACCTGCGGCGAAGACGCCCCGGGTACTCTGCAGATATTCGTCTGCAAGAATGCCGTTTTCCAGTTCGATACCCGAATAAGCCAACCAGGAAACGGCGGGCCGCACCCCGACTCCCACCACAATCACATCAGCGGCAACTTCACGGCCATCACTAAGCTTCAGGAATCGACGGCCGTTCCGTTCGATGGTGCCCGTTGCGCCCAATCCAAAGAATGTTTCCACTCCCTTGCCTCGATGCAGGTCCTCGTAAACCCTGGAAACTTCTTCACCGAAGCGGATAAGCGGGTGTTCGGAGAGATCGATCAGGGATACCTTGCGGCCGTCCCCGATCAAGGTCGAGGCGAATTCTCCACCAATGAATCCTGCACCCACGATGGCCACGGAGCGACGGCGATCGTTGAGGGCTTCGCGGAGTCCTACGGAGTCTTCAAAGCGCCGCAAGACGAACACGTCCCGTTCCCCATCGAATATTGGAGGCATGATCGGTTGACATCCTGTGGTGATGATTGCTGCCCGGTATTTGATGTCGCCACTGCCTGTGGTCACCACCTGACGTTGCGGGTCAAGGGCCGTGGCCGTGTCTCCGAGTCGGAACTCCACGCCGCTCTCCTGCAGAGCGCGCGCAGAGGGGTAGATCAACGCTTCAATGTCAACGGATTCCTTCAAGGGGATCTTCGACAAGGGGGGCAATTCATAGGGCAGATGCTGCTCGGCACTGACCACCGTGACCTTCAAGCCCGGTGCCCGGCGGCTGACGGTCTCAGCCGCCCTAAGTGCCGCCGTCGATCCCCCAACAATCACAATGTCGGTAGTGGTTTGGACCATGGCCTGTCTTTCTGTTGTGAGTTTGCGTGAGGTGAATCACTGCTTTCCTCTACTCTGTGACCGCAGTTGGTATTGCACAAATACCAATTAATTCCGCTAGGCATCTAATTGATGTATGCCTAGGGAGATGTCAGGGCGTCACCGTTAAGCGCGGCGGTGAGGAGGCCCCGGAGGCCTGTTGCTGTCAATGGACGCGGGTTGGCATATTGATTGTGGGTTGCCAGTTCGACGGCCGTGTCGATGTCTTCGTCGGTGAAGCCGAGTTCACGCAGAGAACGCGGACCGCCCAGGTTCACAGCGAGTTCACGTATGTGGCGGGCAGGATTCTGTGCCCCAGTGGCCCGCTGCAAAGCAGCGATGGCATCGGGAGCATGCCCGGCATTGAAGTTCAGCGCATAGGGCAGCACTACCGTATGGGTTTCAGCGTGGGGCAAGTTGAAGGTCCCGCCGAGGATGTGGCAGAGCTTGTGGTGCAGCGACATCGTGGTCGCTCCCAGAGTGGCACCACAAAGCCATGCCCCGTACAGCGCATCTGACCTGGCCTGCGCATGGGCTGGATCCTTGACGATTTTCGGCAAGGCGTTGAGCATTGCACGGGCTCCTTCCTCTGCCATGAGCGAGATGACAGGAGATCCGTCAGGGGCATAGAGCGCTTCCACCGCATGGGCTATCGCATTGAAACCGCTGGTGACGGACATGCCCACCGGAAGGGTCAGCGTAAGTTCCGGGTCATAAATGACGCTTGTAGGCAACACCCGCGGGTCACGGCCGGTCTTCTTTTCGCCGTCGGCTGTCAGCCCCCAGATCGGCGTCATTTCCGATCCGGCGTAGGTGGTGGGCACGGCGATGATGGGGGCGCCAAACTCCAAAGCTATTGCCTTCCCAAGTCCCGTGGTGGATCCACCCCCTACTGCTACATAACCATCGGCATCCGCTGCCCTTGCTGCATCACGTGCCCTGTGGGCTGATTCAATCGGGACGTGCATCTCGGCTTCGGCGTGCACCCCGGCGCTCAACTCACCCAATTGCCTGGATACGTTCCTGGCCAGATCTTCCTGAAACGGAGTGGACAGGACCAGTACACGCCGCAGGCCCAACGCACGGACCTCCTCGGGGAGAGTCTTGAGCGACCCCGCGCCGAAAGTTACCCGCATCGGCAGGGCTTCATAACGGAATTCCTTCACCGGACTACCTCCTCGGATACTTGGAAACGTGAGCTGGGAGATTGGCTCTCCGGGTGCAGCAGAATGTCGATGACTCCCTCGATGAACGGAGAATCCACCCCAAACTCCGCGGCCGCCGCAGGGTCCTCGTTGGGGGTGAAGGATTTGATGAGGCTTTCCTTGACAGCGAAGACCGCATCCGAGTCGATGTATTCGCTTCCCCCAATGAAGATGTGGGTCGTCAGCTCCTTGAAACCCGCCGCGGTGACAATGAAGTGGATATGGGCTGGACGGTAGGGGTGTCTTCCACTGGCCTTCAACAGACCTCCAACCGGACCATCGGTTGGAATCGGATAGAAGCTCGGTACAACGCTGCGGAAATGGAACGCACCGTTTTCGTCGGTACGGAAGAGTCCCCTGCCGTTGCCGACGCTTTGAATGCCCGGCTGCTGGACGTCATAGAAGCCGGTGGTGTTGGCCTGCCACACGTCGATCCGGGCATTGGGGATAGGCAGTCCGGTGACCGAGAGGACCCTCCCCCTGACAACGCACACGTCACCATCGCTTTCGGAAGAAATGTTGTCGCCCAGATGCCGTTCGGGTGATTCGACCATATGGAAAGGCCCGAGGACGGTCGAATCCGTAGCATCCGGGGTTTCCTGATCGTTGATCGTCTCCACCAGCATGGAAACTCCCAGTACGTCCGAAAGCAGGATGAACTCCTGGCGCACGTCATCGCACTTCCGGCCTGTAGCGGTAAGGAAGTTGATTGCCGCTTCCCATTCGGAAATGCTGGGACTCACCTGACGAACGAAGTTGTGAAGGTTGCGGGTCAGGCTTTCCAGAATGGCCTTAAGGCGCGGGTCAGCAGTGTCTTTGAAACTGTCGATGACAGCCTCAGTGAGCGATTCCGGACCTAGGTCTTTGCTCATGGAGGACTTCCTTTCAATGGTGTGGTGCTCCAGTTCAGGATGGAAGGAGGGAAGTGATGCTCACCTGCCGACCACCTGCGGCGAACCTTCCGCGTGGTTCCGAAGAAAAGCCTGCAGCGCGGTTGCGGCCGCCTGTGGTTGCTCCAGTGGAACGAAATGCCCGCTCTCGTGGATAAGGACAAAGCGCGCATCAGGGAGTCGTCCAGCGAGATCCTCGCTCAAAGCCGGCGGCGTAATGATGTCTTCGGCAGCGCCCACCACCAGGGTGGGACAGTCCATGGCGGCCAGTTCCGCGCGTCGGTCGGACCGATGCATCACGGCGAGCTGCTGATCGACGAAAACCTGCTCGCCCAGTTCTTCGGTCATCGCCTCCACAACCCGCTGAACCTCGGGGATCCCCCGCGATACGGCCGGGGCCGTGCGCGTGATCGCTTCCAGAAATCCTCCGGAATTCACGAGCGAGATAAGGCCTTGGGAGTTCTTCCTACGATCCTCCGGCGCGGCGATGGCCGAGGTGTTGAACAACGCCAAAGCCTTGACTCTTCCGGTCTTCCTTAGCGCTATCTCAAGGGCGACATACCCTCCCATCGAAATTCCAACCAGGACAAATTCGTTGGGGGCTGCTGAGAGCACATGGTCCGCCATGGCCTGGATCGTCTGCCCCTCACCACGAACCACCGAGCATTCGAACTCTGCCCCGAGTTCGTCAATCACCGGCTGCCATAGCCGGGAGTCGGCACCCAGGGCCGGAAGCATGATCAGCGGGGGGTGTTTCATCTGAAGTCTCCGTTGCAAGTGGGGTTGGTGGTCAAGATGCTGCTCCGTCGACGTGGAGGACGGTGCCTGAGGTGAATGCAGCTGCCGCTGAGGCGAGGTATGCCACGGCCGCGGCAATCTCGCGGCCGGTTCCTGGTCTGCCAACGGGGATGGCGGCAGAGGTGGCGGCCTTCTCTTCCGCCCCCATCACCTCGAAGGTGTCCCGGACCCGCCCAGTGGTGGGGAGGATGAGTCCAGGAGCCACAGCGTTCACGGTAATCCCGGTGCCACCGAGGTCTTTGCCGAGCTGCTTGGTGAGACTTACGATGCCTCCCTTGGACGCAGCATAGGCCAGCCGGGCGCCTACAGTTCCTGACGGCCCATCGAGGCCATCGGCAACCAGCGACGAGAAATTTACGATCCGTCCGTAGCCGCGCTTCAGCATGACCGGGACAGCCTGCTGCGCGCACAGGAAAGTGCTGGTGAGGTTGCTTTCGATCACTGCACGCCACACCTCGGCGCTCAGTTCCGAGAGTTCACGGACCTTGGCAGTGCCACTGCCTCCAGCCGCGCTGACGAGGACATCGATGCGTCCAAACTCCTCCTCGATACGGGTGAAGGTCTCGGCGACCACTGATTCCTCGGCCAGGTTCCCCGCGTATGTCAGCACTTTGAGCTTCGACGATCTCTCCGAGAGTCGGGCTGCTGCGCTCTGTAGTGCCGACGACGAGACGTCAAGGAGCGCGAGGTCGAACCCGTCGTCCGCCAGGCGATCGGCGATGTCATTTCCGAGGCCACCGCCGCCGCCGGTGATGACGGCAACAGGGCGATGATTCATAGGGTGAGTCATTTGTCCTCCTCCGCCAGGCTGCCGCCGGCGTTTGCTTCCCGGTGATTGACCAGCGCGCGTGCATCGGACGCCAGGCGCGCGAGAATAGCTTGCGCGCGCCGCAGCACCGGGGCGTCCACCATGGCATTGTCAACCTTGACCACGGCTCCCCCGTCGCTGATGGATTTCACAATCCGCTCCGCCCACGCGACCTCGTGGTCGCTGGGACGGAAGACGTGGTGCGTTACGGCGACCTGACGGGGATGAATAAGGAGTTTTCCCGACATTCCCAACTCGAGGGCGGCGTGCAGGTCCTGCGTCAGCGCGGAGTCGTCGTCGAACTTTGGCGTTACGCCGTCCAGGGGACCTGGAAGGCCTTGCGCACGGGAGGCAAGGACCAGTGATGAACGCGCCAGCAACATTGCGCGCTGGTTCGGCTGCGCAGCAATATCCGCCGCGAAATCGAGCTCTCCAAAAGCCAGTCGGGCCACGCCCGGAACACTCGCCAGTGAGTGGGCGGCCACAACGCCGGAGGCTGACTCAATGAGCGCTATGACAGGGCATCCCAGCGTTTGATGGACTCTGGACACGTGGTCCGGGTTTTCGGACTTGGGCACCATGACCCCAATAAGTCCAGGGATGCCCCTCAAAGAAGCAAGCTCCTGGTCCCGCTCGATCCGAACCACGGCTTGACCTGTTCCTGACAACCAGGAGGTGACGGCCAGCAAGGCCGAATCCTTATTGCGAGCGCTGACGGCGTCTTCCAAATCGAGGATGACCACATCAGCCCCGGAAGTTTGAGCTTTTGAGAACCGCTCAGGCCGGTCCCCCGGAACGAACAGGAACGAGCGGGCGCTCTGAAGCAACGCCAAAGAGTCCTTGCTCATGTTGTTTCCAGCACTTTGAACTCTGCCAGAACGCGTTCGGTGTCTTCTCCCACGTTGGGAACCCGACCCATCACAGGCTCCTGCCCGACGAACGTGGCTGGAGGAATCAGGGCACGTAAGGGCCCGACCGGCGAGTCATATTCCCGCCATCTGTTGCGTGCCGTCAGTTGGGGGTGGTCAGCGAAGCCCTGCATATCACGCAGCAGCGCGTTCGCTATCCCGGCCTTCTCAAGCAAGTCCACAACCTCGTCCGCCGTGTACCGGGACAGCCCCTCCTGTATCACCAACGTGAGGTCCGCTCGGTGCTTTACACGCAGGGAATTTCGCGCGAAGCGTTCATCCAATGCGACCATCGGACGGCCAAGGACCCGCTCACAAAAGGTTGCCCACTCACGTTCGTTCTGGATTCCCAGGAACACCTGCTGCGAGTCACCACACGTGAAAGGACCGTACGGGGCGATGGCAGCATGTGATGAACCTGTCCGCTGTGGTGCGGTTCCGCCGTACACCGCATAGTTCATGGCGTATCCCATCCATTCACCGAGCGCCTCGAGCATCGATAATTCGATGGTTGCCCCCTCCCCGGTCTGCCCGCGCTGAAGCAGCGCAGTCAGGATGCCTGAGTACGCGTACATACCGGAGGCGATATCCGCAATCGAAATCCCCACTTTGGATGGGGTCTCTTCAGAGCCGGTAATAGACACCAGACCGGCTTCACACTGCACCAGGAGGTCATAAGCCTTCTTTGACGAATACGGGCCGTCGGCACCATAGCCGGAAATTGAGACGTGGATCAGCTCCGGACGCTCAGCACGCAGGGCATCGGCGCCGAGCCCGAGACGTTCTGCCGCACCCGGGGCCAGGTTCTGCACGAAGATGTCAGCATTGCGAACCAACTCGTGCACGGCATGGTGACCCTCCGGGCTCTTCAGGTCCAAGGCGACTGACTCCTTGGACCGGTTCAGCCAAACAAAGTGGCTCGCCATGCCTTTGACGGTTTCGTCGTACCCGCGGGCGAAGTCTCCCACGTCTGGACGCTCGATCTTGATGATCCTGGCCCCCAAATCGGCGAGTTGGCGTGTAGCAAACGGTGCTGCGACCGCCTGCTCAAGCGAGACGACTGTGATGCCGCTCAGAGGAAGCATGAGGTTAACTCCTGAAGTAGATAATGCCGGCTTGCTGACGAACGCGAAGGCGCCCTATGCGGCAACAAGCGAGGGCGTCTCGAGTGTCTTGGTGAAGTAGAGGACTTCTGCGGCCAGTTCTGGATCGTTGCCCATCCTCCGGAACAGCTCCAGGTCTTTATCCCTCTGAACAGGGTCCGACGAGTGAAAGATCAACCGCTTATTTGCGGTGGCGCGGGGACTGGCCTTGTCAATGAAAGCGGCGCGTCGTAGTTCGGAGTAGGCATCAAGAACCGACTCATCGGCATTTCCCGCAATCACGGCGCCCAATGCCTCGTTCAGCAGGTAGGAGTCGAACAGCCCCATGGTCAGCCCGAAGCCGCCTGTCGGGTTTGTTGCATGGGCCGCGTCCCCGGCAAGCAGAACGCGGCCAAGCCGGTAGGTTGGAGCACTTCGCTGGTGCATACGATAAGGCGCAATGGCATCCAGGGTGGTGCCGGCAGCCACCTCAGGGCCGAATATCTGTTCCAGGAACCGAGGCAGACGGTCCACCACGCCTGCTTCGGGTAGAACGGCATCCTCCATGTAGGTGTAGCGCCACAGCCCGTGGGGCCCGGAATTATCGATCTTCACGATGATTGCTCCGAGAACATCGTCGACGTAGAACGTCGTTTGAGCCCAGCCCTTGCGGTCGTCGGGGAAACGGATGTTGGCGGCAACAAAGCGCTCGGGCCATGTAAAACCTTCAAAAGGCAGGTTCAAGGCATTCCTGACGGCAGAGCCCGCACCGTCCGCACCTATGAGCCAAGGAGCCCGCAATTGGACCGAATTCCCTTCGTGCTCCGCCGTGATTGTCACTGCTGCCTCATCCTGGGTCAGCCCCCTGATCTGGTGGCCCCAGAGGATGCGGACGTTGGGAAATTGCTCAAGGTGGCGAAGAATGATCGTGGCCAGCGCACCCTGGCCGAGGTGCAGGTTGTAGGGGTGGGTTACGCGACCCTCCAACGCCTTCAAACCGTAATTAATGGTTTCACCGGTGTCCCGGACGTGATGGGCGTAATCCTGTTTCAGGAACCCGGCCCGTGAAGCGTCGTCGAAAAGACCGAGACGTTCGAGCCCATCGAGTGTGGACCAGTGGTAGAGAATCGCCCGCGGGGCGTCACTTGGCTCCTTTGAGCGTTCGACGACGGTAACGTCCAGTCCCTGCTGTGCCAGGCCCAGCGCATTGAGCAGACCAGTAGGACCGGCTCCGGCCACAATTACCTGCTGCTGGTATTCCATGATGCCTCCGTTGTAAACCTGCGAAATGACGTGAGCGTCGCTGCCCTCAACCAACGGTCGTCCACATCCGGCCATACATCAAATACCAATTAGTAGAGGTTTCCATATACTGAATGCATGGATCTCAGGAATGTTCGATATTTCATCGCGGTGGCGGAGAACGGTTCCATCACCGAGGCTTCCCAAGCCTTGCGGATATCCCAGCCACCCTTGAGCATGGCTATGGCGAAGCTCGAAAAAGAGCTCGGAGTGACCCTGTTCGACAGGAAGCCCAGGGGCATCGAACTGACCGCCGCGGGCGAGTATCTGCACCATGCCGGACGCCGGCTTCTGGCTGAAGAGCGAAGAATCTCAGACACGCTCAAAGCCATGGGGCAGGGGCTTGCGGGCGAACTCCACCTCGGGTGCGAACCGATGTGCCTATGGCGGATCGGCAGTACCAAAATCTCGGAGTTCCTCTCGATCTACCGAAACGTGACCCTGGACCTGACAGACGCCAATCCCAAAGTGCAGCTGGACCGGCTGGCCGATGGCACCCTTGACCTGGCAATCATGCCCATAGTGGCCGAGGAGCCGCTGCAACCCATCAACGGAGTGCATTTCGACATCAGGGTTGTGGATGAACTGCCGTTGACGCTCATCGCACCCAGATCCTGGGGCCTTTCGGAAACCGCGCCAGTGGACGTTGCGACGCTGACGGATGCCACCTGGATCCTGCCCGCCCGAATTCCGGGAGTGCGCATCCTCTGGCGAATCTGGGCCGACAAGTTCTCATCTTCGGGGGCAAACCCGACAGAGGTGATCCAAGTACCGACCGTCATGACTGCCGCACAGTTGGTGGGTGCCGGAGTCGGAGTATCCCTCTCCAGCTTGGAGATGGCCCGCCTCCACCCGGATGTCGCACAAATTCCTGTGGTTGGGGGCTGGCCCAACGTGCCAATTGCCATCGTCACGCGACGGGAAGGCGTAGTAACTCCGGTAGCTGAGAGGTTTGCAGCCCTGTTTTCCGGCGATCAAACCCCCGTATAAGCGAATAGCCTTTCGCTCTCGAGCCGATGCGGTTCCGATCTCAGGTATATGCGGAATAGATGGGTATCCCCGAATTTAGGTATTTGTGAAATGTCGCGGCCGGCAGCAAGGTAGACCTTGAAACACCGAGATGGTCGCCGCACCCCTTGCCCGGAAACCCGGGCTGCTCCGGCCCGATAATTCCGAGGAAGGGCAACCCCATGATTAAAGTCAACGTGGACCTGCAGCGCTGCGATGCCAACGGCACCTGCGCAGCCTTAATGCCGGACGTGTTCCAAATAGAGAAGGATGGCACGCTGGTACAGCTGGCTTCCGACGTCGAAGACGATCGCGAAAGGGAGCTTGAAGAAGTCATCCTTTGCTGCCCGATGGGAGCGATCTCGCGGTCATGACAACCACAGTGCCAGCATTCGACCTCTTCTCTCCACAGGCAACCGACCACCCGGGCGGCGCACTTCCCGATGGAGGAATCGCGGTCGGATCCGATGGTTACGCCGTTCTGTCCTACCAACTCTCTACCGAGGTGCTGCGCAATCCRCGGTTTGCCAACTCAGCATTGCGGCTGATGGAAGAGTTCGGCATCAACGACGGCTCCGTCCACGGATTTCGAGCCCGCAGCATCATCATGCAAGACGGAGCCCAGCAACTGCGGTTGCGCACTCCGCTTGCCCGTTTCATGGGCCCGGCAACCGTGCAGAACACCCGCGACGTCCTCACGGACATCGTGACAGGCATCTTCAACGACCTCGAGGAAACGAAGCCGGTGGATTTCCATGCCGGGGTTGATCGCAGAATCCCCTCCTTGGTCTACTGCCATTTAGCGGGAGCTCCGCAATCCGACGCACCCAAGGTACAGGAATTGTCAGAACGGACATTGGCGCTTCTGGCCAGGGATCCCAGTCTGAAACCCGACATCCTCGCGGCCTACGACGAACTGTTCCTGTACCTCAACGATCTGATGGAGCGCAAGCGTGGTCTGGGCCTTGGCGACGACATGCTCTCCCACCTGATGACACTCGCAGACGAGGGAAAGCTCACCGCACAGGAACTGTTCGACGAGGCAACCTCGATGCTTGAAGCAAGTTCCGTGAACACGGGCCACCAGATCGGCCTCGTCGTCTGGAATTTGCTGCTCAACCGGGAAGTCTGGGATCAAATTGTTGCCGACCCTACGTGGATACCTAGCGCAGTGGTGGAAGCGCTCCGCCTGTATCCCCGGACCGGCGTTATCAGCAAGATTGCGACTGAGGACATGGAGGTTGGCGGGGTCACCATCCCGGCCGGCGCCGATGTGCACGTGGCCGTCTGGTCAGCCAACCGAGACCCTGAACGGTTCGAAAACCCCAGCGAATTCGTCCTGGGCCGCGAGCGAAACCAGCCACTCACATTCAGCACGGGCCCGCACAACTGCCTGGGTCAAGGACTGGCCAAGGTGGAAATCGAAGAGGTCGTCTCACACCTCGCGCGCCATTACCCCCAGGCCAGCGTCGTCGAATCCGAATCAGCCATAGGCCAGACCGCCGGGCGGTGGACGATTAAGAAACTAACCGTCGATCTTGGCCCCAGAAGCTGAGGTCATTCATGTCAACTGAATCCCCCTCCGAACCATCCATCACAGAAGTTCTCTCCGAATACTGGGCCGGAACCACCTACGACGACCTCCCACGGGATGTGGTTTCCGCTATGAAAGACCACATCCTCGACACACTGGCCGTGGCTATGGCCGGTATCCCCTCGGAGGAATCCCGCCGTGTCCGCAATGCCCTCTCCGGCATGTCAAACGGTGGTCCATGCCTCGTCTGGGGCACCCGGGAACGGCTGAACCCGGCCCACGCGGCTCTTGCCAATGGAACCTCGGCCCACGCACGGGACTTCGACGACGGCGGCGGACCAGGACACGCCGGCTCGGCAACTTTGCCAGCCGCGATCGCTGCCGCAGAACTGGTCGGCGCAAGCGGCCAGGACTTGATTGTCGCCGCCTGTGCGGGCTATGACGTCAGTTATCGGCTCTTGCAGGGCATCGGCGGATTTGCCGCGCATACCGACCGGGGCTGGCACTCTACGGGCACATTTGGCACCTTTGCTGCGGCTGCGGCGTCCGCAAAAATCCTGCATCTTGACGCGGCCACCTTCGCGAATGCACTCGGCGTTGCAGGCTCATTCACTGGAGGGGTCTGGGCCTTCATAGAAGATGGCGCCTGGACCAAGCGGGTGCACCCAGGCAAAGCCGGCGAGTCAGGAATCGACGCAGCGTTTTTGGCCCGAGCTGGCATTACCGGCCCTCATCGGCTCTTCGAGGCTCCATGGGGTGGGATTTTTGCCACCTATGGGGACGGCCGGGGCTTCCCGGAACGGGTCACCGCAGGTCTTGGTGAGATCTTCAACGTCTCCACGTCCTATCTCAAGCCCTATGCCTGTTGCCGAGGCAGCCACTCAGCGGTTGACGCGGTGCTGAAGCTGATCGCCGAACGCGATCTCCAACCCTCCGATGTACTCTCCATCACCGTGACCGCGGGCGAAACTGCGATCAACATGCTCAATGTTGACCCCATTGAGACCGTGTTTGATGCCCAATTCAGCTTGCCCTACGCCATCAGCGTGGCGCTGGAGAACCGCTCAGTAGGGTTGGAGCAATTTGACCCACCGCGCATTTCGGAACCCCGGATCCAAGAGACCTTCGCCAAGATCTCGATGGTGTTGGACTCCTCGATCCAACTGGAAGACGGGCCCCGCCTCGATTTTGACCAGAAGTCCGGCGAAAAAATCACGCTCCTCGCCGGAAACCCCACCGATGCCAAAGGCTCCGAAAAGAACCCCATGACCCACGCTGAGGTCGTCGCCAAAGCACAGGCCCTTCTGCGCCCCTATGGCAACGAGGCCGCAGCGCAGCTAATCGAGGCGGTGGAGAACCTGGATTCAGCATCCACCCTCGACAAACTGATCAACGCCCTCAGCGCAACCCCTCTACCCATCTGGAGTGAGACTCACTATGACAACAACTACCTTGACCGAGCGGGTCGAACGCACTGAACTCATCGCCGCGGAACCCGTTGAATCCCTTGCGGCCGCACTGGACATAGACGTCCCCTTCGACGAGGGCACAACAGTCCCCCCGCTCTGGCACTGGCTCTACCTTCTGGAGCGCAACCGGCAGAGCGAACTGGGGCCGGATGGTCATCCCACTGTGGGTATTCCCGCCCCACCTGGGCCCGGGCGGCGCAGGATGTTTGCCGGGGGTCGCGTCTCCACCTTCGGCCAACTCAAGATCGGAACCCCGGCCACAAAAGTCATTGCCGTGGCCGGATCAGTCGAGAAGGCGGGCCGCACCGGGCCACTGACATTCACCACCGTGCGCCACGAGATCTTCCAAGCCGACGAGCTGGTGATCCGCGAAGAACAGGACATTGTTTACCGGGCCCCTGGTAGCGGCTCACTGCCCAACCCGCAAACACCGCCGCCCCCACCCGGGGGCGCTGTGCTGGAGCAAGCCGCCGATGAACGCCTGCTGTTCCGATTCTCCGCACTGACGTATAACGCGCACAGGATTCACTACGACCTCGACTGGTGCCTGAATGAGGGCTACGACGGACTGGTGATCCACGGGCCTCTTCTGGCTCTGATGATGGGCGAGCACATGCGTCGTGAAGGAATCGACCTGATGGGTAAAACCTTCAGCTACCGGCTGGCCTCCCCGATGACCAAGCCCCAGACATTCTCGATCGTCCCGGGGCCGGATGGCCTGGCCAACGGCGCCGAGGCGCGCAGCGCTGGAGGAGCAATCTGCGCAGTCAGCAGTTTGTCAGGGATCTAGCAGGCCGGAAGAACAAGATGGCGTTGCTACAACGCTACGCCCTGACCCTCCCCTATGACTTGCCCCTTTTTCCTGTCCATAAACTTTGCCGAAGCTGCGCAAAACCAGGGGAACTCTTGATCCAGCTGCAGCATGGTTGAACCAGCAGGATGCAGGAGGAGCCATGAAGCGCATAACAGCCACCCCTAACTTTGGCGGAGCCCCCAAGGGAAGCTCACCGGTCAAAGTGTCGAGCGGAGCCGCACATCCGACGACGGGGTGCAGGACTCCCTCCGAGACGGACCCTCGACCCAAATCTTGTGGCTCTGGCATTCAGGAAACGTGCCGCCAACTCTGGCCCGACTGCCGTGACTGAAGGCTTTCCGGAAGCGTGCCACAGACTCGAGCCCGAGTCCCCCCGGATCCGATCAGACGAGCCAGCGCCACCAGCGTGACTGTTCCCGTTCCGGCGCCGGTTCCGGCTCTGGCTCTGGCTCCTCACCCAAGGCCAGCGCGGCCTCGGCGATGTCCTCCGCAGTGAGCGTCATGACGGCCTCACGATCAAGCGCGTCGAGGCTTTGTTCCTCGTCGAGCGACAGCCGCAGCGCCTGGCGATTGAGCGCCTGCTCGAACAGCGTCCGGGCGAACCGTGCGTTGCCGGAGTCCTCGCCCGCGTGGAGGCCCGTAAGGATGCGTCGCAGCATCTGGTCCGCGCCCGGCTCCAGCGTGTACTCGTGTTGGGCCAGCATCTGGTGGAAGATCGTCTGGAGTTCGTCGACGGAGTAGTCGGGGAACGTGATCTCGCGAGCGAACCGGGAGCGCAGTCCAGGGTTGGAGAGCAAGAAGGATTCCATCAGCCGCGGGTACCCGGCCACGATCACCACGAGGCGGTGGCGGTGGTCCTCCATCCGCTTGAGCAGGACCTCGATCGCCTCTGGACCGAAGTCAGTCCGGCCGTCCTCCGGTGCCAGCGCGTAGGCCTCGTCGATGAACAGGACGCCGTCCAGCGCACGCCGGATCACCCTGTCCGTCTTGATAGCGGTCGCACCCACGTACTGCCCCACCAGACCCGAACGGTCGACCTCCACCAGGTGCCCTTTCTGCAGCAGACCGACTGCGCGATACATCTCCGCCAGGAGCCGCGCCACGGTCGTCTTGCCTGTGCCCGGGTTTCCGAGGAAAACCAGATGCTGGGATGTTGCCACCTCTGGAAGGCCATGCGCCTTACGACGGGCCTGGACCTGGAGCAATGCGACCAGGCCCCGCACCTGTTCCTTCACGGTCTCCAGCCCAACGAGCGCGTCGAGTTCGGCCTGCACCTCTGACAGCGGCCGGGCCGGCCCGGGCCTTGCCCCGATGAGATCGCCCACCAGGTCGTCGACTCGCTCCGAACCGGGCAGCTTGAGCTGATTGGCCAGATGACCGATGGTTTCACGCAGGTCATCAAGCGGACTGCGGCTGGCAGCCATACATCAACTGTAGTACTCGATTTCCACGGGGGTGAGGTTGGCCCGAGCGGTGCCAACTAAGTCATCCCTCTCGGACCGCCACCAACCGCGCAGATGGCAGTGCTCTCCCGTCCTTAGTCTTACTGGCGACTTCGGCTTGTGTTTCTTCATCACTCTCGCCACTCTCTCCTCGTGAAGCGAACTTTTAGGGAACGTTCCCAAGATTCATTGAGATTAGGCGCCCTGCACCGTCGAGGTCAAGGGATTCCGGATGAGTTCCCAGGTTCCGGGCAGTCTCCCCTCGCGGACCTCAGGAGACGGGGCTGCTTCTCACCGGCACGGAATCGCTCAAAAGTGACATCAAAAAAGGGTATTGACGTGGCCTGCATCACGTCCCTAGAATTTTGTTCAGCAGATTTGGGAACGTTCCCCAAAGTCGCAACTACCGCATCCGTCCCCACTAGTGGATCTTGGCCGACGTTGCCGCCAGACCTCTTCGGGCAAAAGCGAAATCAGATGACAGGAAGATCATGACTCTCAGAATCGGCGTAGACACCGGTGGTACCTTCACCGACCTTTGTGCGTTCGATGAGGCGAACGGACAAGTACACGTCCGTAAGGTCTCATCGACACCCGACGATCCCGGACGCGCAATTGTGCTCGGCATCCAGGAACTGCTCGAACAAATGGGCGGGCGCTCAATCGAGGAGGTTACCTACCTCGCGCACGGCACCACAGTGGGCACGAACGCACTCCTGACTGGGCGCGGCGTGCGCACAGGGCTTATCACGACCAAGGGCTTCCGGGACCTGCTGGAACTCGGACGCGGTCGGCGCCCGCACCTCTACGATCTGCAGGCCGACAAGCCGGAGCCTTTCGTTCCACGTGACCTTCGTCTGGAAGTGACCGAGCGCGTACGCCACGACGGACGCATCGAAACGCCTCTGGACCTCGATGAAGTCCGGGCTGCCGTGCGGGAACTGAAGGAACAGCAGGTTGAATCCATTGCGGTCTGCCTCCTCTACAGCTACCTACGGCCAGAGCACGAGCAGCAGATAGCTGCTGTCATCGCTGAGGAATTCCCTGAGGCGTATGTGTCCCTGTCCAGTGACGTTCTCCCCGAGTTCCGTGAATACGAACGCCTTTCCACCGTCGTCACGAACGCCTATATCGGCCCTGTGGTGGCAAACTATCTCGGTCGCCTGCGTCAGCGCCTTGCCGAGAACGGACTGAAGTGCATCCCGCACGTGACCCAGTCCAACGGTGGAATTATCCCCTTCGCAACGGCCGAGAAGATGCCGGTCCGTCTGGTTCTCTCCGGACCGAGCACCGGTGTTGTGGGCGCCGCTGCAATTACCAGCGCGGCAGGTAGCCCGGACATCATCACGTTCGATATGGGTGGCACGTCCTCTGACGTCTCCCTTGTGCAGAATGGCGAACCCAAGGTCACTTCCGGCATGGAGCTGGACGGCCGTCCGATCCGGTCCCCCATGCTGGACATCCACACTGTTGGTGCTGGCGGCGGTTCAATTGCCTGGATCGATAGTGGTAACCACCTCAAGGTCGGCCCGGCGAGCGCCGGTGCCTTCCCCGGCCCGGCCTGTTACGGAAACGGACAGGATGCCACCGTGACGGACGCCAACGTGGTTCTCCAAGTCCTCAATCCGGAGTATCTCCTGGACGGCCAGCTGAAGATCGACGCACAGGCCTCCCACAGGGCGGTCAAGGCTATTGCAGATCCCCTTGGCATGAGCGTTCCGGAGGCGGCGCAGGGCATTATCCGGGTAGTCACGGCGAACATGGCACGGGCCATACGTGTCATCTCGGTGCAGCGAGGTTACGATCCCCGTGATTACGCCCTTGTGCCGTTCGGTGGCGCCGGCCCGCTGCATGCTTCCCGGCTGGCCATTGAGCTGGGTGTGGACCGCGTCGTGGTGCCGGAAACGCCGGGCGCCCAGTCCGCGCTCGGGCTGCTCATGACGGATATTCGCAGCGATTTCATGCGCACCCAGATCACGCATGTATCCCCTGAAAATGCGGAAGACATCGCTAAGATCTTCGCTGAACTCTCCGACCATGCCTCGGACTGGTTTGATGAGGAAGGGATTGAAACAGAACGCCGGAGCGTCGTCCGTCGGCTGGAAATGCGGTACGCGGGGCAGAACTATGAACTTCCTGTCGAGCTCCCCGAAGGCGACATCGATGCCGCAGCGATCGCCGGCATTACCGAAGGCTTCCAGCGCGCGCACGACCGCATGTACGGCTACAGTGCCCACGACGAGTCCGTGCAGGCAGTGACCTTCCGGCTTCAGGCCATCGCAGACGTCCCCCGTGCCGAGATCGTACGCGCTGCCGCCACCGGACGGAAGGCGCAGGACGCCGTCGTCGCCCATCGTGACGTCTACCTTGCCGAAGAAGGCGATTACGTCTCATGCCCGGTCTACGACCGGCGCTTGCTCGACGTCGGCCACCGCATCGTGGGACCTGCCGTCATCGAACAGATGGACACCACAACCCTCTTGCTTCCCTCCGATGTCTGCGTCGTCGACGACGTGCGCAACCTCGTCATTGAAATCCGAAGGAGCCCCAATGAATAACAAAACCACGCAACAGCTCGACAGCGTTCTTGCAGAAGTCATCGGCTCCGCGCTTGCGACCGTCGTCGAGGAAATGGGCGAAACGCTTGTCCGCGCCGCCTACTCCACCAACATTAAGGAACGCCGGGATTGCACGGCTTCCCTCTTCGACGCCAAAGGGCAGGGCATTGCCCAGGACGAAGGCGGATCGCCCCTGCACCTCGGTTCACTGATGGGCATCGTGGACGGCATCCTGAGCCGCTATCCGTTGGACGAGATCAAAGACGGTGACACCTTCATCGGCAATGATCCATTCAGCGGCGGCGGATCGCACCTGCCTGACATCGTTCTGGCCACGCCGGTTTTCGTCGATGGTATCTTGACCGCCTGGGCGGCAAACCTCGCCCACCACGCCGACTTCGGCGACCGCGGTCATGCGCACATTTTCCAGGAAGGCCTGCGCATCCCGCCGGTCCGTCTTATCCGTCAAGGCGTGCTGCAGGAGGAGATGCTCAACCTGATTCTCCTGAATTGCCAGGTCCCGCACGAGCGGCAGGCAGACCTGCGGGCACAACAGGCCGCAAATCGCCTTGCATGCCAGCGCTACAAGGACCTCTGCGATCGCTACGGCCGGGAAGTCATGGTTCAGGCAGGCGAAGATCTGCTCGACTACACCGAACGCCGCACCCGGGCAGCGATTTCGGCCATGCCGGACGGCGAGTACTCCTTCCGGGACAAGTTCGACTGCCCGGAACTGGATGACGAGCTGGAACTCCAAGTGCGTATCGTGATCGACGGCGAGAACATCTCGTTCGACTTCGACGGAAATCCCCCGCAGGTCCGAGCAAGCGTCAACGTCGTCTGGACTGCGCTGTACGCCTCGGTCTACTACTCGCTCAAGAGTCTGATCGACGCCGACATCGTCCCCAACGCGGGCCTGTACCGGCCCGTGAAAATCGAGGCGCCGCTCGGATCCATCATCAACTGCCAGGAACCAGCAGCGGTCAACGGCCGCAGCGAAACATGCCAGAGGATCGTTGACCTCATCCACGGCGCGTTGGCCACGGCCGTCCCCAAGCGGGTCACCGCAGCAAGCAATGGCGCCAACACCGGTGTTCACTTCTCCGGACGGAACTCCCGCACTGGGCGAGAGTTCGTCTATCTGGAGACCATCGGCGGCGGATGCGGGGCCCGCGCTACCAAGGACGGCATGGACGGTGTCCAAGTCCACATGACCAACACCTCCAACCTGCCGGTCGAAAGCCTCGAGGCCGAGTACCCACTTGTCATTGATGCCTACGAACTGATTCAAGACTCCGGCGGCGGCGGGGAACACCGCGGCGGCCTCGGCATCCGCCGTGCAGTTCGTGTTGAAGACCCCGACATTCATTTCTGGCTCGATACAAGCCGTCAAAAATCCCGTCCGTGGGGACTCGACGGCGGACTGGCCGGTGAGGGCGCGCGGGCGGTCCTCAGCGAGGGGGCACAGCCCATCAACCACGGATACACGGTCCTGCAGACCGGCGATCGCGTAGCGATCGAAACAGCCGGAGCCGGAGGCTACGGCCCACCGGAACTCAGGAATGTGGATGAGGTCGCCCGAGACCTCGCAGAGGGAAAGATTTCAGAGGCATTTGCCCGGGAGGTCTACCCAGAGCAGTTCAGTCAAATCACCAGCGGACATTCGGAGTCCGCCCTCACCTCTAGGAAATAACATGGCAAATACAGCCAGCGCCACGGCCCCCGTGGCTGCAGCCACCCGGCGTCGCGTTTTCATCTCGACCATGCTCGGCAACGTCGTCGAGTACTACGACTTCACGTTGTATGGGACCCTGGCAGCAATCATCTCAACCCAGTTCTTCCCCTCCGGCGATTCGACCGCCGCCCTCCTGGCCGTGTACATCGGCGTCGTCCTCTCGTATGCCATCCGACCCATCGGGGGGCTGATCCTCGGCCCGCTCGGTGACATCAAGGGTCGAAAATTCGTTCTGATCTTGACCATCGCCCTGATGAGCATCGGTACGGCCGGTATCGGTTTCCTGCCGACCTACGCAGCCATCGGTGTTGCGGCGTCGGTACTGCTGATGCTGTCCCGTCTTTTGCAGGGCATTGGTGCAAGCGTGGAATACACAACTGCTGCCAACTTCCTCTTTGAGCATGAGAAAGGCCGTCGGCCCAACTTCGTCGCGGGCGTGCTGAACTCGACGGCCTCGGTGGGATCGTTCCTCGCCGCAGGCATCGCCTACATCTTGAGCGTTGCGATGCCCGGCCACGCGTTCGCGGACTGGGGTTGGCGCATCCCGTTCCTGCTTTCCATTCCGATCGCGTTCATTGGTGTCTACATGCGTAACCATGTAAGTGAAACACCTGAGTTCCAGAAGGTTCTCAAGGAAGCCGCGACCGAGAAGGTCAAGCAAACCCCTCTGCGTACTGCTCTGCGTTACCACTGGGCAGACATGCTGAAGGTCATCGGTCTTGGTGCGGGCCAGCGCATCGGCTCGTACACAATCCAGGCGTACTTCGTAACAGCACTGATCACCGCGGGGTTCCCGGCATCCCAGGCATTGCTCGCCTCGATGCTGACCTACGCCGTGGGTCCCATTACCAGCATTTGGGGCGGCTCCCTCGCCGACAGGTTTGGTGCCCGTCCGGTACTGCTGACGGGTTACGGGCTCTTTGTTGTCCTTACCGTGCCGGCCTTCTTCGCGATCGGCGAGAAGTCGATCCTCCTGGCAACAGTCAGCGTCATCGGTTTCACGTTGATCAACAACCTGGTTGCTGCCCCGCTCAGCGTGGCCTACGTCCTCAGCTTCCCCCCGGAAGTACGGTCCACGGCATCTGCACTGAACTTCAACGTCGGAACGTCCTTGATCGGCGCCACTGCCGGCCTCGTCGCTGTGTGGCTGTTCTCCATTACGGGTTCCAACGTGTCCTTCGGCTGGTACATGACCGTCGCGTGCGTCGTTTCAATCCTCGTGACTGTCTTCGCCCTTCCCAAGGCACTCCAGCACAGCAAGACGGCGATCAATCCGTCGGCGGCCCCAGCCGTGAGTTAGCAGTATGCAAACCTGCCGGGTTCGGTCCCACTCATTCCGAATGAGACCGAACCCAGCCTCAAGAATCCCGGAGCCCGGGTGGGCCGCATCCATGATTGGAAAAGCAGTGATCAGATCAAACGTCCGCAAGGCGGCTGCGACAGCAGTGGCAGCCATGCCTGCCCAGACCGACCGGTCGGCGGTGCTCTGATGGCTGCAACACCGATTCGGACCGCCATTGTTGGATTCGGAGTATCAGGCAAGGTCTTCCATGCGCCTCTGATCGCCGCGGACCCGGACTTTTCCCTGGACGCCATTGTCACAGCCAACGCAGAGCGTGCCCGCGAGGCCGCCCGCCTCTACCCGGCGGCAAGAGTTTTTGCCGGCGCGGACGAAATATTTGCTTCCGCGGATGACTTCGACCTGGTGGCCGTGTGCACACCGCCTTCCACACATATGGACCTCGCGTCCGCAGCGATCGCCCAAGGTCTGCACGTGGTGGTGGACAAACCATTCGTGCCCACCTCGCAGGAAGGGGAGCGCCTTCTCGATCTGGCATCCCGTGCAGGGGTGCAGTTGTCCGTCTTCCAGAATCGTCGATGGGATGCTGACTTCCTCACTCTTAAAAGGCTCGTTCGCGGCGGAGATCTGGGTCAGGTCCATAGCTTCGAATCCCGTTTCGAGTGGTGGCGGCCAGAGGGCTTCGGCAACTGGCGCGATGCGGCGACGCAGGCCGAAGGCGGTGGCCTCCTTCATGATCTCGGCGCCCACCTGATCGATCAGGCCATCCAGTTGTTTGGCCCGGTCCTGGACACCTACGGTGAAACGGCTAACCACGGGCCCAACCCTGAAGGGGGCGAAAGCGAAGCATTCGTGTCCCTCCTGCACGAGTCGGGAGTTCGTTCCAGGCTCTGGATGAACGGCATGGCCGCCCGGACGGGACCTCGTTTCCACGTCCTCGGTTCCTCCGCCGGCTACACCAAATGGGGTTTGGACAGCCAGGAGACGGACCTCGCTGCCGGGGTTCTGCCCACGGATCCTTCCTTCGGCGTCGAAAACCAAGAAGCGTGGGGCATTCTCGGCACGGGCAGCATGGAAACAGCAATCCCCGCGGAGCGGGGAGCGTATCCGCGCTTTTACACGCAACTTGTCGAATCCATCCGAGGTACCGGCCCGCTTCCTGTGGATCCGCGCGAATCCATTGAAGTGCTTCGGATCATCGAAAACATCCACTCGTCCGTCAGGGGTCTCTCGTAGAGACTCCAAGCCGGGCAGCCAGCAGACAACAAGAAGAACGAAGAAAGTAAAGAATCATGTCCTCCACGTCTCCCAAGAAGCACGTCATTGTCATCGGCGGCGGCATCTTTGGCGCTTCCACGGCCCTGCATCTCGCCCGCGGCGGTGCCCAGGTGACACTTGTGACCGCCGGGTCCCTCGCAAACGGGGCGTCCGGCCGTTCGATTGCATGGCTAAACTCCTCCGGTGCCCGCTCGGCCGAATACCACTACCTGCGGTTGTTGGCCATTGACCGCTACCGCACTTGGACTGCGCACCACCCGGAAAGCCGCCACTACATCCAGTTCAACGGCGCCATGAAATGGGCCGCTCCGGGAAAAACCTTCCGGGATACCTATGCATTTGAACGCCATCATGGGTACGAGTCGGTTTGGGTCGAGCAGGCGGACGTAGCAGCAGTCGCGCCGGACGTGAACGCCGAGGCCGTGGCCGAAGAAGGTGCCATCTTCAACCCCGGTGAGGGCTGGGTGAATATGCCGGACTTCATTCCAGTGCTGGTTGCAGAGGCCGTGGCCACGGGAGCTGATGTGATCAGCGACGCCGGCGACGTGCGGGTCGACGTGCAGGATGGGATCGCGGTCGGTGTGATCCTCGGCAGCGGGACGCGGTTGTTTGCTGACGAAGTTGTGCTCGCTACCGGCGGTGACGTTCCGGCCCAGCTCGCCGCCCTTGGCGTCACGGTTCCGGACAGGACCACGGCCGCATTTGTGCTTCTCACCGATCCGGTCGATGTAGAAGTCAAGACAGTGCTTAACACCCCGCGTGTTGCGGTGCGCCCCACGCCCGATGGCCGTCTTGTGCTCGACTCGGACTGGGCAGAGCAGACGGTATTGGTCGAGGACGATGGTTCGTTCACTGTGCCGCGGGAGTCGGTGCAGGGCCTGCTGGAGGAAGCTTCAAAGGTACTCGCAGGCAACCCACGCCTGACAGCCCACCACGTCGCCGCGGGGCTCAAGCCGATCCCAGGTGACGGGTTGCCGGTGGTTGGATCCATTCCAGGGATTCCGGGCTTGTACACAGTCTTCAGTCACTCCGGCGCTACTCTCGGTTTGATCCTCGGGGAATTGCTGGCAGAGGAGATCCTTACAGGCACTCCCTCCCCCGTACTTGAGTCCTTCCGACCGGACCGCTTCGGTTCCAACGATCCTGCGCACGAAGCCCTGGGCACGGGAGCGTGGGAACCGGTAAGGCAGTAGAAGACCAAGCAGGACGTACAAGGGTCAGAGAGGCGGTGGACGCAAGGTGTCCGCCGCCTCTGGGCTTAGGGCCGGTGCGGCGTGACAGGGGCTGGCTACAGTGGGTATAAAGTCTGGTAACGATCCCAAATGGACCAAGGAGGAACGCGACTATGGCCCAGCCCGTCTCGGAGTCAGTAACGATCATAGACGTGGCGCAGCTGGCAGGGGTGTCAAAATCAACCGCGGCACGGGCGCTGGCTGGATACGGTTCCGTCAGCAGTAAGGCGCGGCAAGCTGTCGAAGCTGCAGCGGACACCCTGGGGTACCAGGCCAACGCCCTGGCCAGAAGCATGATCACCGGCAAAACCACAACGGTGGGTGTCGTCATTCCGGACATCAGCAATCCTTTTTTTGCCAACGCCGTCAGGGGCATCTCGACCGCCGCCCGTGAAGCGGGATATGACGTGCTCCTTAGCAGCACCGAAGGGGAACTGGGCTTGGAGCGTCGGGCAGTATCGGTGCTTGCGGGAAAAAGGGCCGACGGCGTCATTGTCGCCCCGGTTTCGAATGAGGACACAGCCCATCTGGAGGAGTTGGAGGCTAAAGGAATTGCTGTCACCCTCCTCGACCGTCCTGCGCCGAACGTCACATCCGCGTCCTACGTGGCAGTGGATCACGTTGGAGCGTCTGAATTGGCCGTCCAACACTTGCTTGACCTGGGGCATCGGAACATCGGCATTGTCACGGAAGCGACAGCGCTGCTACCTGAGCAGATCCACCCTGAGGTCGCTGCATCTCTGCGCCCCGCAACTGCCCGCCTACTGGGCTACGCCATGGCGCTGCGGGGCGCAGGAATTCGTTATGATCCGGCGTTAGTGGCTTCAAGTTCCTATTCGCGACACTCCGCTGGAGACGCAGTCCGCTATCTTCTCAAGTCCAAACCCAGCATCACAGCCCTCTACTGCACCGATGCCGAGATGAGTGCCGGCGCCTTTGCCGCGCTCCAGGACATGGGTATCGACTGCCCAGGTCACCTGTCCTTGGTCGGCTTCGATGATCAGGACTGGGCCACCCTGGTACGTCCTCGACTCACTGTCGTGGAACAGCCCAGCTATCAGCTGGGAAGGACGGCTTTCAAGGAGCTGACCGCTTCGATGCTCACACCAAACGAGAGACGGCGCAACCGTATCCTGGGCGGCCGTCTGGTGGTTCGCGAATCCACGGCCAGGAGCCGCTCCGCCTGATACTGAAAATCACAATGCGACTCCCAATCCAGAGGGATGGCAGGTGCTGCTGCCATCGGAGAATCCGCCCCCATGGCAGCAACAAAGCATCTAACGCGAAGTCCTTGACTTCCCGAGTAATGGGGTCTACTGCTTGGCATGTTGAATGCATTCCCACATCCAAGGAGCGGACATGGAAGCCAACGGCTATGGAGTTGTGCACTTCTTCCCAGGAGGCACACAGGACCAATACGAGGCATCAATTGCTGCCGTCCACCCGGGGGAAGGGCTCTTGCCCGAGGGGCAGACCTTCCACGCTGCGGGTGCCTCGGAGGGAGGTTGGACCATCATGGCCGTCCACGAGTCGAAGGAGAGCTGGGAGAAATTCCGTGATGGCATCCTCCTTCCCCGGATGCAGCAGGGAATCGATGGCGGGTTTGCAGCGCAGCCCGAGGAGACCGTGATCGATCTGTACAAGGTCATGCCCTAGCAGCTCGAAGCTCGACTTGTGTCAGCTCCGAAACCCGCGGAGCTCCAAGAGCCGGTAGGCCCTGAGTTCATCGAGCATGCGCAGAGCCTACCGGACGTCTTGGACCGCCTAATCGGTCGCGTTGGCGAGCCTGGCTGCCAGCGTCCTGACGTGCTCGACAAGCTCTCGGGGTTCGTGCACCTGGAAGTCGAACCCTTTGGTTGTCACGTAGATGGCCAACTCGTCCAGCGAGTTGGAACCGGCCCGCAGGGTGCAGCTGTGCTCGTCGATCGGCTCCAGCGCCCCGGTGGTGGGGGCAATCCGCTCCGCCGCGGTCTCGGCGCTGACATGCAGGGTGAACCGAGCCTGGTAGCGGTAAGCCGACGTGGAGATCGCCCGCGAGGTATAGCCGCTGATATCCGGGTGAGGCGGGGTGCGCGGAGTGAACCGGGGCCCGGTGGGCGTGCGCGGATCGAGGCGGTCCACGCGGTAAGTGCGCCAGTCCCGGCGGTCGACGTCCCAGCCAATGAGGTACCAGCGCCGGCCCGCGTGCACCACCCGGTGCGGCTCGGTCGTGCGGATGCTGCTGGTTCCGTCGTGGGTGCGGTAGTCGAAGCGAAGGCGCAGCGAGTCACGGCAGGCGGCGGCGATGGCCGTGAGCGTGCTCGGGTCGACGGTGGGGCCGGAGCTGGCCATCGGCACGACCATCGACTGCAGGGCGTTGATCCGGTGGCGCAGCCGGGACGGAAGTACCTGTTCGAGCTTGGCCAGTGCCCGCACTGAGGTCTCCTCGATGCCTGTAATCGACCCGCCGGCGGCCGTGCGCAGGCCCATCGCGACCGCGACGGCTTCGTCGTCGTCGAGCAGCAGCGGTGGCAGGTCCGCGCCTGCGCCCAGCCGGTAACCGGCGGTGCCCGCGGTGGCCATCACCGGGTAGCCGAGGCCGCGAAGCCGGTCGATATCGCGGCGCACGGTACGTGGAGTAATCTCCAGCCGCTCGGCCAATTCGGTGCCGGACCAGTCGCGTCGGGTCTGCAGGAGAGAGAGTAGTCGCAGCAGCCGTGCCGAGGTTTCCCACATGATTTGAAGTCTGCCATAGTCCTAGGACCGAATCTGACCTAACCGGTTCCTAGAGTTATCGGCATGGAGAACAACACAGAGATCCGGCCCTTCACCATCGACATTCCCCAGGTTGACCTGGACGACCTGCGGGACCGGCTCGCCAGAACCCGGTGGGCCGCGGACCTGCCCAATGTCGGCTGGAGCCGCGGGGTGCCGGTGGGCTACCTCAAGGATCTGGCCGAGTACTGGCGCGATGGCTACGACTGGCGCGTCTACGAGCGGGAACTGAACAAGTACCCACAGTTCACCACCGAGATCGACGGACAGAACATCCACTTCCTGCACGTCCTCTCGCCCGAGCCGGACGCGCTGCCGCTGATCCTGACCCACGGCTGGCCCGGCTCGATTGTGGAGTTTCTGAATGTCATCGGCCCGCTGACCGACCCCAGGGCACATGGCGGAGATCCGGCGGACGCGTTCCACCTGGTGATCCCGTCGATCCCCGGCAGCGGATTCTCCGGACCCACCGGCGAGGCTGGCTGGGACACCAACCGGGTGACCAGGGCCTTCGCTGAGCTGATGAACCGGCTCGGCTATGACAGCTATGGCGCGCAGGGCGGGGACACCGGCGCGGTCATCTCCCCGGGGCTCGGCCGGCTCAACCCCGACAAGGTCGCCGGCGTGCACGCGAACGGGCTCTCTGCGTTCACCGAGGTCAACCCGGACGAGGCGGGAGAGCTGACCGAGGCCGAGCGGGCGAGGCTGGATCACCTGCAGTACCTGAAGACCGAGCAGTCCGGCTACATGATGATCCAAATCACCCGGCCGCAGACCCTGGCGCACGGGCTGCACGACTCCCCGGTCGGGCAGTTGGCCTGGATCGTGGAGAAGTTCAAGGAGTGGACCGATCCGGCCGCCGAACTGCCCGAGGACGCGGTGGACCGGGATCTGTTACTCACCAACGTGATGCTCTATTGGCTGACCGGCACCGCCGGGTCCTCGGCCAACTGCTACTATGAAACCGCGCACGCCGGAGCCTGGGGCGCGAGTGAACGTTCCAAAGTGCCGACCGGGGTCGCGGTGTTCCCCATGGACGTGTCGATCCGGCGCACTGTCGAGCTCGAACACACTCTCGTGCACTGGTCCGAATTCAGCCGCGGCGGCCACTTCGCCGCCATGGAGGCCCCCGACCTGCTCGTCGACGACGTCCGGGAGTTCTTCAGGAAGCTGCGCTGAAACCACTGCGGGCGCCGGCCTCGATCAGGGCCGACGTCGATCAGGTTGGGCCCGGCGGCGAATCCCGCCGCTATCAGATGAGCAGGCGGGCCGAACTTGTGGACAGCACACGGCAGCGTATTGTCCATGCCGCAGTGGCCCTCCACGGTTCGGTGGGACCGGCGCGCACGACGATCGCCGGAGTCGCCGAGAAGGCCGGTGTCACGCGCCTGACGGTCTATCGGCATTTTCCTGACGATGAGGCGTTATTCTCCGCGTGCTCCTCGCACTGGCGCGGACAGCAGCAGCTTCCGGACCCTGCCGACTGGTCCGGGCATTCCGATCCCCTGGAACGGCTGAAGTTCGGCTTGTCCGACCTTTACCGCTTCTATCGCGACGGCGAGGCCATGCTGACGCGCATCTATGCGGACAAGGATGCGCTCCCGAAAGGACACCGAGAGGACCTCGAAACCCGCGACGCCTACTTCCGCGACGTCCTTTGCGAACCGTTTTCACAGCAAGACAGGACCGGCCGGCTCGGTGCCATCATGGGCCACGCTATTTCATTCTGGACGTGGCGGTCACTGTGCCATGACAACTGGCTTTCCACGAGGATGCGGTTAAAGCCATGTGCGCTCTGGTCGCCATAACGGCCGGCACCTCCGACGCCCGTCAGGGGGAAACGGCGGCTCTCCGAACGCTGTGACCCTTCACGTTCTTTAGCCGCGTCTACAGATTTTCTGGTCGACGCCCGCGGCGCGCGATGGCCTCCATGATCTGCTCCCGTGAAAGGCTCCTCTGCTGCTGTGCGTTCTCGATCGCGAACTGCAGGGCATCTCCCCTGCTGCCTTCTCGCACATTCGCCCTTACGGTTGATCGGCCAAGCTGTTCGGCTGTGAATCTCAACAATCGGCATCTAGCTAGTTTGACCCATTCGCCCTGCAGTCAGCTCCTCTGAGGACGAACGTTGTCCGGCACCAGTCTTGATGGCCGATGCGAACTGCGGGTTTGGTGACTTCTACTGCTTCAGCGCGGCCAGCTGTATCTGCTTCGCAAGCGAGTAAGCGGCCGGCAGGTCGTCGTCGTTCTCGACGAAAACACGGCCAATGACGAGCACTGAATTGGCTGGTGAGGAAATCTGTGTCATGCCTGTGGGCATCACCCCCTTCCAACCTGGCCCGCTGAGAACATAGTCACCGACTTCGGTTCCCGTGGTCCGTTTGCCGACGTAGGCAAAGTTGGCGCTCGTCGACGGGTCGGTGAACTGCAAGCTGAAGTAGCGTTCGGCCATGTCCGGAACGTGCAGAACTTGCGGCCCCTTCCCCAAGTCAAGCCAGCCGCCAATGTAGAGAAGATCATCGGCTCCGGTCGCCATGAGGCTCCCATGGGAGGCCGAAGGGGACGACGTTCCAGGCACGGCATACAGCGTGTTGACAGGGATCGGGCCTTGCCCAAGACCATGCTTGAGAATTGCCTTCTTGTAGCCATGGACCGTAAGCCGCGGCCAGAAGAAGATGAAAGCCGGCGTCCCCAGCCCCCAGATGATGACTGCGGCTAACGCCAAGGGGATGATGTCGTCCCCGTTGACGATCCGCCGGAAGATGACCCAGCCGAAGATCAGCAGTATGGCAACAGTAAGGGGACGTCCGTACTTCAGGATGAGGCGGTTCATGTTAGTGCGCCCTCATGACAGGCGGCAAATGGTACGTGCCCTCGAGTATTGCCGGCCCGGGCAGATACACACGGAACGTCAGCTTGAACTTCCCCGAGGGAATCGGCAGCCAGTTTTGCTCGTTTCTGCCCGGGGCTTGGTGTTGGAGATAAATATCGAGGGAACCGTCAGCGTTCCGCACCAGGGGTGAACGGTCGCCAATGCTGTACCGGTTAGTCGGGTTCTTCACCATGTATCCGACGACATCGGTCGGAATGAGCGACCAGAAAGCGTTATGGGGCGGGAGTTGCCCTGCACGAAAACGCAGCACATATCCGTTCCGGCCGCTCAAGGTTTGTCCTGCACCATCAACCTTCGTGGTCCAATACGCGGCCTCTTCAAACACATTAACCAGAGGCAGGGCCTTCGCGCAGGCGGCCCGCACAAAGACTCCGTTTCCACGCTGGCCACACCTGGGGATGGCACTCCAGCCGTTGACCGTCGTCGTGATCGCCCCGCCCACGGCATTCATCACGACGATCGCTGTCAAGAACGCAAGCACCCCACCAAGAAGCAAGCCCTGCACAATGCCGGACTGCGAGAACCAAGCGAGGGCATTCACCATGACCGCAAGCTACCACCGGCAGCACTGAGTGAAGCTGGGGAGGGACGGAGCAGCTTGGCTATCGCGGCCACCCGACAGGACGAATATTTTCCGCTTGGGGTCCCTTGGAGCCCTGCACAACATCGAACTGGACACGCTGGTTCCCTTCCAAGGAGTGGTACCCGCCACTGACGATCGCCGAGTAGTGGGCGAAGACCTCATCTGAACCGTCGTCGGGGGCAATGAACCCGAAACGCTTTTCCGTGCTGAACCATTTGACCGTACCAGTCGCCATTTCATGCTCCATCCTTGCGGTACTTGAGCCTTGGGACTTTGCTGACCTAAGCCCTCTATTGGGACTTTGCTGGTGTCTGGGCCAGTTTCGTCTGGATGTCTTTTGCGTGTTTCTGTATCTGCTCGCCGTAGCCTCCGTTGAGGGCGGTGTCCTTGATTTTTGAGGCGTCTGCGTCGCGCTCTGATGCCGGGGCTGCTTCCAAGGTCTTCAGGTCGGTCTGCAGATTTGCGGGCAGTTTGCCGAACGCCTTGGGGTGGTGGATCAAGAGGTACGCCACCTCATGGGCTTTGTCCCCAAACCCGGCCTCGGCCCGGATGGTGACCCTCAGCACGGCTGGAAGGGCTCGGGCAAATGGATGTTTAGCGTGGCTCGCGCTGTCCGGTCCCGCCGTCGAGGCTGAGGATGACGCGCTTGGAGAAGGGGGCGGGCTCTGACCGTCTGCCGAGGCAGCTGTTGCCCCAATTGCTGCTCCCCCGAGAAGGACAGCACCTGCCGCCAAGGCGGCAGCGCGCATCCGCCATCGACGGATAACGTCACCGCTTGGCATTTGCTTGTTGTTCATGACTTCTCCTGAGTGATCCGTTGGGACCCTGGTGGGTTGGGCCAGGATGGGTCCTGACCGTTCCACTATCGCCTGCCGACGTCCGGGACAGGTTCGGGGAATGTAAGGGGACGGTAAAGTATGGGGCCCTTCCTGCGTCGCCGACCAGAACAGAGCGTTCAATGGAAGCATGGAACAACCATCCACTCCCGATGCGACGCCGTCCCGTGGTCTCGTGATGATCGTGGAAGATGAGCGTGCGATCGCCGACGTGGAACGGCTGTATCTGAGTCAAGCGGGGTTCGGCGTACACGTTGAACCCACCGGTGAAGGCGCCCTGGAGCGGGTGAGAAGTCTTCGACCCGTCGCTGTCGTGTTGGACGTCGGGCTGCCTGGCATCGACGGAATCGAGGTATGCCGTCGGATGCGCACCCAGGAGGATTGGACACCGATCATTTTTGTCACTGCCCGCGACGAGGAGGTGGACATGCTTTTGGGATTGGAACTGGGCGCAGACGACTACATGACTAAGCCGTTTTCACCTCGGGAGTTGGTTACCAGGCTCAAAACGGTCTTGCGCCGAAGCACGGGCGCCCCCGGCAGCGGTGTCCTGCGTGTTGGTTCCGTCACCCTGGACCGGGGCAGCCGCACTGTCAGCATCGATGGTTCAGCGGTGGAGCTGACCGCGAGGGAATTCGACGTGCTCGCCTTTTTGATGGCCAGCCCGGGCAGGGTGTTCAGCCGTGAGCAGCTCCTGTCATCGGTCTGGGGGCAGGCCAGTTACGCGGGTGGGCGGACCGTGGACGTACATATAGCCCAGCTTCGCTCCAAACTGGGCGATGACAGCCCCATCCGTACGCTGCGAGGGGTTGGATACTCTGTAGATGGCGGCCGCACGTGAAAATCCATGATGCTGCCAACGGGGGGCTCGAGGGTCACACTGACCGCGAAAGCCGGAATCCGGCGTCGGGTTGGCTGCGCTCGCTGGCAGGACGAATCACGCTCGTTACCGCCGCAGTGGCTGTCCTGGCGGTACTGGTCACTGGAGGCACCGCTTACCCACTGATACGATCCGCGGCGGTTGAGCAGGCCAGACAGCAGCTGTTCCGCCAGGCCGACGCGTTCGCCGCGGCACCCGTTGCCTCCCAGGCGCTGGACCTTCGCGAGAGGCACCTTCTTGGACCGGACACCTACGAACTGTCCACCATCACCGCCACCGGCACCGTTCGGGGGCCAGCCACACAGCTCGTGAGTCCAGCCGACATTCAACAAGTGCTTTCCGGCCACAAGGTGTCCGCGACAGTTGTCCATGACGGTGCCCAACTCCTTGTGGAGGCAAGGGCCCTCCCCAGGAGCGGGGGGATCGTGCTGAGCAGGTCCTTGGACGACGTGAACGCCGCCTCCTCCCAGCTCCTCCAACGCACGCTGCTGGCCCTTGCGGCTGGCCTGTTAATCGCGGTGCTTGCCGGAACACTGCTCGCCCGGCGCCTCTCCGGCCCCCTCGTCAGGACTGCTGCAGCCGCGCGGCGGATGGCTGCCGGCGAACGGACCGTTCGCATTGACCCGGCCGGAGTTACTGAAGTGCGCGATGTGGGAGAAGCCATCAACACCCTGGATCACGCCTTGCTGGCCAGCGAAGGCAGGCAACGTGAATTCCTGCTTTCCATCTCCCACGAGATCCGCACGCCCCTCACCGCCGTGCGCGGCTACGCCGAAGCCCTGGAGGACGGGCTGATCCCTCCGGAGGACACCGCCCGGATCGGGCGAACTCTCTCTGCGGAGACAGACCGTATCGATGGTTTTGTCCGTGACCTTCTCGCACTGGCCCGACTGGAGGCGGACGATTTCACCCTGGACCTCCAACCCGTCGACGTCGCAGCGCTCTTGGGACAAGTACAGCGGACATGGCAGGGCGCAGCCACGGAGGCCGGGGTGGAGCTGACCCTCCAGCTGCCGGAAGCGGCCATGAGTGAACCCCTGCTGGCAGTTACGGACGCGCAACGGTTACGCCAGATCATCGACGGGCTCGTAGGCAACGCACTGCGCGTCACCCCGCGCGGGAAACCGCTCATCCTCCGCGTCGGGCTCGAAGAGCGCCCCACAACCGAGGGCGTGGCGCAATCCCCTGAGCAGTTCCCTGTCACCTCCAACGTGATCGTCATCGAGGTGCGAGACAGCGGCCCGGGCCTCACGGCCGAAGACACCGCCGTCGCCTTCGACCGCGGCGTCCTCTATCACCGCTACAACGGACAACGCCCCACCGGTAGCGGCCTCGGCCTCTCCATCGCAGCACGGCTCGCAGAACGGATGGGACTCGCCCTCACCGCAGAAGCCACACACTTCCCCGACGAAGGTGCCTGCTTTTGCATCCGGGTCCCCCGCATGCCCGCTACCTCACCGCGGGACGCCTTGTAGGCGCTCCTGCTGCTGGCGCTCCACCGCCAAGTGCCACGGGGCGCAGGGACGGGAACGGTCCGCACCCTTGCCCCTCATAACCCGACGGCGGTCGGGCTATTTGGCGTTCCTAATCCAGTAGTGCAGTTGCTTCGACCTCGACGAGCACATCGGGCTCGAACAGAGACTCGACGCCGATCAGCGAGGTCGGCGGCATCGGCGTCGGCAGTCCGATCTCAGCGGCGACGCTTTCGATACCTTCCATGAAAGCGGTGATCTTCTCCGGAGCCCAGGCAGTGACGTAGAACGTCAAACGCACGACGTCGTCAAAGGTGGCGTCGGCGCCGGCGAGCCCGGTCGCGGTATTGCGGAGAGCCTGGGCGACTTGGCCGGCAAGGTCGCCCGGAGCGACGGGCGTAGCATCGGCCAGGCGGGAGATCTGGCCGGCGACGTGAACGTGACGGGTGCCGGTGCCGACGGCGACGTGGTGGTACGGGGTCGGCTGCATCAGGCCTTCCGGGCTGAAACGCTGAACAGACATGAGACTCCTGACAAAAGAAATGAACTTGGTATATCTTTGATACCTGGTACATGCAGGACACTTCAACGAGACCAGGTTTCATGCCGGATACCACCAGCCATGCTGACCCTCTGGAGATCAGCACCCCGCACCGGGAATTGCTCGATCAAGTTCTGGACAAGTGGTCATTGAGCGTGCTTAACGAACTCTGCGAGCGGCCGTGCCGGTTCAGCGAACTGCGGCGCGCGATCCCATCGGTGTCGCAGAAGTCCCTGACGGCGACGCTGCGTCGCCTCGAACGCAACGGCATCATCGAACGCGAGCTGCTCAGCTCGCGCCCCGTGGCGATCGAGTACCGCATCACACCATTAGGTAAGACACTTCGCCACCCTATCGACGTGCTCCTGGAATGGGCCGCAGCGCACATGCCCCGCATCGAACAGGCACGCGAGACCTTCGACGTCCAGGACCTGGGCGAAGGCACCTGACGATGGGCGACTCTGTGAGACGCCGCAGAGGGATCGGGCCACCCAGTAGAAGCGGATCGTCCATCCGTCCACCGCGCCAAATAGAGTTTCAGCCCCGCAGCCTCGTACTGCTCAGAAGGCCGGACATGAAATGGTCCACTGCTGGCGAATGGCTGCGTCCCCTGGCCGCGTAGAGGGCTGTCTGCGGATTGCCGGCGATGGGTCGGCTCACGACGCCGGGCATCTGGAAGCGCCGGACGGATTCGGGAAGGATGGAGATTCCCAAGCCCGCAGCTACCAGTCCGAGGACAGTTTCCTGGTGGATGGTCTGCTGAACCACCTGCGGGGAACTCTCCAATCCGTCAAACAACCGGTGTACCCGGGTCACGAATCCGGGCATCAGGCGGTAGGGGAACAGGATCATCGGTTCCCCTTCCAAATTTGCGGGTCGAATTTCCTCCCGCGACGCCAGTGGGTGGGCCTCAGGCAGGACGGCAACGAGGTCTTCGGTGCCCACGAGTTCCATTGTCAGTCCCGGAACTTCTCCGGGATCCCGAATCAGCCCTATGTCCAAATCACCGTCAAGGAGTTGTTCGATCTGCTCACCGCTGGTGAGCGGGCTCAGGATCAGTTCCACGCGGGGGCGTTGTTGGCGGAAAGCCCTGATGGCTTCGGGGATGGTGGTGTAGCTGGCCGAACTGACGAAGCCCACCCTGATCCGGCCACTGAGGCCCGCCGCGACACTGGCAAGGTCGCCCGCCGCTTCATCGAGTTCGGTCACTGCGTCTTGAACGCGCCGCTTGAACGCCTCCCCAGCATGGGTCAGTGCAACGCGTCGTGTGGTCCGGTCAAACAACTGAACCTCGAGCTCACGCTCCAGCCGCCTGATGGCGACAGTTAGCGGTGGCTGTGTAAGGTGCAGGCGTTCTGCCGCGCGGCCGAAGTGGAGCTCCTCCGCGACCACGAGGAAGTAGCGGAGCTGTCGCAGTTCCATGATGATTCTTTCAATTGACGCTAATAATTGCTACACAAATGATATTGGACGCACCCCAACGGGAGATGGGTAACTGGTTGAAGCAAAACAACGCATCAACAACCACGTACGGGAGCCGTCCATGGAATCGATCGAATACGTCGTCGTCGGAGCCGGGTTGTCAGGTGCGGCCACGGCTTGGCAGCTTGCCGCCCGAGGACACGAAGTCGCACTGCTTGAACGCTCGACGCCGGCCAACGACGCCGGGAGCTCGCATGGATCGGCGCGGATTTTCCGCTACGCCTACCCGGGCGATTTCTACACGGGTCTGGTCAAGGAGGCCAAGGCCGGTTGGGACGAGCTCGCGCTCTTGAGCGGCAAACAGCTCATTACACCTACCGGCGCCGTCGACTACGGAACCGTCAGGGAACCCGAACGCCTTGCCGCGGCTTTGTTCGCACACGGCATTGACCATGAACTCCTGTCCCCCGACGAAGCGCAGGCACGATGGCCGCAGATTGCCTTCGACACCCAAGTACTGTGGCACCTCGGCGCCGGGGTGATCGACGCCCACGAATCAGTGGCCGCCATGGCTGACCAGGCAGTGGCCCACGGCGCAGCGCTGCACACCAACTGGGCCGTGGCCTCCATCAAAGGATCAGCCGGCCACTACACACTGGCTTCCGAAGACGGCCGTTCAATGATGGCCGCAAAGGTGATCGTCGCCGTCGGCGGTTGGCTCCCGCAGCTGCTGGGCTCCCTGTCCTTGCCGTCTTCATTCCTGGAAAGCATCCCTGCCCTTAAAGTGCGGCAGGAGCAGGCATACCACTTCCCTTACGCCGACAGCAGCTCGCCGTGGCCCACGTTCATCCACAAACGCGAAGGCTGGCAGGCCTACGGTCTGCCCGGCGGCCGCGATGCGGGCTTCCGCGGACAAAAGGTCGCCGAGTACAACGGCGGCAAAGTCCTGGCTTCCGCAGCGGACCAGGACGGACAGATCGACCCGGCAAACCGCCGTCGAGTCATCGACTACGTCGAGAAATACCTCCCGGGGCTGGTCCCCGAACCGTACGCCGAGACCACGTGCCTCTTCACCAATACGCCCACCGAGGACTTCCTCCTGGACAGCGCGGAGGGCATCACCCTCCTCTCCCCCTGTTCGGGCCACGGCGCGAAATTCGCGCCGCTTATCGGCCAACTGGCCGCAGACCTGGCCACTGGCACGGGAACCGTCCCGGAACAGTTCCGCCTCGCAGCCGCATCAGCAGGAGCCCACTAAATGCAACACGTCACGCCTGTCACCGCCGAGACAAGCACGACGGCGGCCACCGTCACCGGGTTGCTGTCCGACATCGCCGACATTGGCACCGATCCACTGCGCGGAGGCTACACCCGTCCCGTCTATTCGACCGCCGAACTGGACCTTCGGGCATGGTTCATCGATCAAGCCACCAAACGCGGCCTGTCCGTGGAAACGGACCGAAACGGCACCATCTGGGCTTGGTGGGACACCCCCGGCGGGGATCGAAGCAACAGCCTTGTCACCGGCAGCCACCTCGACTCCGTCCCCGGAGGAGGCCCGTTCGATGGACCCCTCGGCGTCGCCTCGGCCCTCGTCGCCGTCGACATCCTCAAAGCCCGAAACGCCATTCCCACCCGACCCTTGGCCATCGCCGTGTTCCCGGAAGAAGAAGGTTCCCGCTTCGGGGTTGCCTGCCTTGGCTCACGCCTGATGACGGGGGCCATCGACCCCAACAAAGCCCGGAACCTGCGGGATCCGGACGGCAACACCTTTGCGGACATCGCCCGCTCCAACGGCCTGGACCCCCGCTACATCGGCAAGGATGACCAGCTCCTTGGCGGTATCGGGGCCTTCGTTGAACTCCATGTGGAACAAGGCCGTGGGCTCATCGATCTCGACCGGCCCATCGCCATTGCCTCCTCCATCCTGGGACACGGCCGTTGGCGGCTCAGCATCCAAGGACAGGGCAACCACGCCGGGACAACGCTCATGGCAGACCGCAACGACCCCATGGTCGCCGCCTCACGCATGGTTGTAGCCATCCGAGACGCCGCGAAGAACCAATCCCACGCCCGGGCAACTGTCGGGCGGCTTCAGCCGATCCCGGGTGGAACCAACGTCATCGCCTCCAGGGTGGACTTTTGGCTCGATGTCCGGCACCCGGACGATGCCACTACCGCGGCACTGGTCCAAACCATTCACAACCAGTCCCAGCTGATCGCTGCTGAAGAAGGCTGCACCGTTGAAATGACAGAAGAATCCCTCAGCCCCACCGTTCACTTCGACATAGGCCTGCAGAATCAACTGCAGCAAGCACTGCCGGATGCACCCTTCCTCGACACCGGAGCAGGCCACGACGCAGGCGTCCTCTCACCGCTCGTGTCCACCGCCATGGTGTTCGTCCGAAACCCCAGCGGCGTCTCCCACTCCCCCGAAGAATACGTGGTGGACGAGGACGCCGAACTCGGGGCGCAGGCCCTGGCGGACGCACTCGCGAGCCTCATGAACTGAGGCGTTCACCAAAACACCCGGACTTATAAAAATTGTCCCCGAGAAAGAAGTAACAAGCCGGAAACACGGGCTTGACTCATCAGAAATCCCTGGCCAGTTTACTGTCAGTAATTCCTGTTTCATGAAGTTCAATCACTAAGGAGTGTCATGTCCACACAGATCAACTTCCGTTACCTCAGCGAGCCCGACATGATCGAGGCCGGCGTCGGCGATCTCGTCCGATGCACGGACGTCATGGAGGAAGCCCTTGTTCTACTGCGTCAAGGGGACTATCGAATGGCCGGCGAGAACGGCAACTCCCACGGCGCCATGATCACCTTCCCCGCCGCTCCTGAGTTCGAAGGCATGCCAAAGGATGGACCGGATCGCCGTTTCATGGCTATGCCCGCCTACCTGGGTGGCCGCTTCGGCACCTCAGGCGTGAAGTGGTACGGCTCCAACACTGAAAACCGCAAAAAGGGACTTCCACGCTCGATCCACGTGTTCGTCCTGAACGACAGCGACACTGGCGCACCACTCGCGATCATGAGCGCAAACCTGCTGAGCGCATACCGCACAGGCGCCGTTCCCGGCGTCGGCGTCAAGCACCTGGCCAAGGTCGACGCCAAAGTCGCCGCAGTGGTTGGCCCCGGTGTCATCGCCCGCTCGGTCCTTTCGACCACATTGGCTTTGCGCCCTTCGATCGACACCCTGTACGTGAAGGGCCGCAGCGAAGGAAGCACCGGCACCTTTGTGGATTGGGCGAAAGCAACCTTCCCCCAACTCACCAATGTCACCGCAGCTGAAACCATCGAAGACGCCATCGCCGACGCCGATGTGGTTATGGCGACCACATCCACCGATGCCGCCGGCAGCGACGCCTTCCCGTACTTCCCGAAATCAGCCATCAAGCCGGGAGCGCTACTGCTCCTTCCCGCCGCTGCCCGTTTCGACGACGACTTCCTGCAGGGCGATGCCCGCCTGGTCATCGACGCCGGAGGCCTCTACCAGGCGTGGCTCGAGGAATATGGACCCACTGCCTACCAAATCCTCGGCATTCCGGGATCACACTGGTTCGGGCTTCTGGAGGAAGGAAAGATTCCGGCCTCGAAAATCGAGGAGATCGCGGACATTGCCACCGGCAAGCTCCCTGCCCGCCGCGACGATGAAGAAGTCATCCTCTACTCCGTGGGCGGCATGCCCATTGAGGATGTCGCCTGGGCCACCGATCTCTACCGCGCTGCCGAGGAGAAGAACATCGGCACCGTCCTGAACCTTTGGGACACCCCGGCTCTCGCCTGATCCCAAGGGCTTCCTACCACTGGGCCGCGCCCGGAGATTGCGGTCCATAAGTAAAGATGTGTGCCCCACGCCGCCAAACCGGCGTGGGGCACATTCCCGCTTTCAGCTACTGGCAATTAATGCGAAGCAACTGCCAGGAAACGAATGGGTAGTTCCATCAGCCGAAGTGGGCCATGCGGTCCCTCAGCCTCGAACAACAACGAGTCTCCTGGTGCGAGCTCATACTCGTAGGATCCGTGACTGTAAACCATTCGACCTTCGAGCATGTAGATGAATTCGGTACCCGTGTGCTGGAACTGCGGGAAAACATCAGAGGCACTCGAAAGGGTGACCAGAGTGGGTTCGACGGCATGCTCCCGCCGCTTAAGAGAGCCCAGCAAACGATACTCGTGCCCGTGCCGGGTCCCGGTCCGTACCGTGACGCTCCCTTCCCCGGCACGAGTGAGAGAGGCCTCGCGCTCGGTATCAGCCCCCTGGAAAAGGGCGGTGACAGGAACGTTAAGCCCCAACGCCAGCCGCTGAAGGGTCGTCAGCGAACATGAAGTGCTCGCGGACTCGATCTTGGAAACCATGGCCTTGGAAAGCCCAGTGCGGATGGCAAGTTCCGCGGCGGACATGCCGGCTTCGACTCTGTGGCGCCTTACTTGCAGCGCGATGATGGCTTCCAGAGCGCCCTGCTGACCACTTTCCGGAGGAGACGAGTCCCCCGCAGAGGATGTGTTCGGGGCGCTCTCAGTTGTCATGATTTGAGTATAGGCAGGCCGCGCAGAATGCTTGGCGGGGCCCCACCGAGACCCGCCTGACACATGGGGCTTTGGGGCTCCGCCTCTAAACCCTGAGTCTTGCCGGGGAATCCATAGGATCCCCCGGCAGTTAGACCGTTTTCAGGCGTCGCCTCTATCGTTTAGGCCTCAGCCAGAGCTGATTGCGCCGTCCGGTGCCCCGTGAACAGTGGTGCAAAAAACTCTTTCAGTTCCGCGGTTGCGGTCAGGGGCAGGACGTTGGCGACGTACTGGTCCGGGCGGACGACCACCACTACGCCGTTGCGGCTGAGGCCGCGCAGCTCGAAGATGTCTGCTTTGGGGTCCGTGCCGAAGACCTTCTCAAGGTAGGTGAGTTTGAACGGTCCGACGGTGGGTTTGAACGCTGCGGGGACGGCGTTGATGTCCACGTTGGTGTGGTCCTGCTGGTAGATCACCTTCACGTCGAACCAGGCGTCGCGGTCAGCGTCCGACGGCGTCGCGGCCAGCGGCGAGTCAGGCGAGGTCGCGATCCACTCGGCAAAGTCCGCCACCGGGCCTTCGGCGCCTGCCGGTGCGGCATCGGCGAAGACGTAGATCCGCCAGCGCCCGTCGGCCTTGGCATGGTGGCCCAGGTGCATCGGGTTCGTGTCGCAGACCCGTTGGACCGGTGCGGATTTGAAGCGCTTACCGATCGGGAAGCCCGCGGCGAGTTCCTGGTGCCGCGGCTCGGCGACCAGCATCGACGGGGCGTACTGGGTCATGAAACCGGCAGGGAACTCCGCGGTGCTGGTGTAGAAAGTCTCCAATTCTGCCGGGTCTTCGAACTCTTCGGGCTTCTTGGCCATCAGCGTGGACCACTGCTTGTCGAAATCGATCAGGTTCTTCGCCACCACCTGCCGCTCAGCAGAGTAGGTATCCAGCAAGGACTCGGGGCTGCGGCCCTCCAGGACGTGCCCGAGTTTCCAGCCGATGTTGAAGCCGTCCTGCATGGAAACGTTCATGCCCTGGCCGGCCTTTGCACTGTGGGTGTGGCAGGCATCGCCAGTGATGAACACCCGCGGGGTCCGTGTGCCGCGTTCCTCCGGCAGGACGTCGTCGAACCTGTCCGTGAGCCGGTGACCTACCTCGTAAACGCTGTGCCACGCGACGTTGCGGACATCCAACGTATACGGGTGCAGGATGTCGTTGGCCTTGCCGATGATCTGCTCAATGGTCGTCTTCCGCACGGCGCCGTGATCCTCGGGCTTCACCTCGCCCAGGTCCACATACATGCGGAACAAGTGTCCGCCCTCGCGGGGGATCAGCAGGATGCTGCCGCCCGCACCGGACTGAATGGCACACTTGGTGCGGATATCCGGGAAGTCCGTGACGGCGAGAACATCCATCACACCCCAGGCATGGTTTGCCTGATCCCCGGCCAGATGGCACCCGATGGACTCGCGGACCTTGCTGCGCGCCCCATCGGCACCGACGACATACTTGGCCCGGATCACCCTCTCCTGTCCTTCATTGGGCCCGGAGGTGTGCCCAAGAGTCACCTCCACCGGGTAGTCACCAACACCAGTGACCTCGAGACTGCGGAACTCGTAGCCGTAGTCAGGCGTCATGCGCGTGGGGGAGTTGGCCATGAATTCTGCGAAGTAGTCCAGCACGCGTGCCTGGTTCACGATCAGGTGCGGGAACTCGCTGATACCTGTGGGGTCATCCACTGCCCGGGCAGCCCGGACGATGCGCGAGTGGTCAGCGGGGTCCGGCTTCCAGAACGCCATTTCGGTGATGCGGTACGCCTCCGTGGTAATGCGTTCGGCAAACCCGAAAGCCTGGAAAGTCTCGACGCTGCGGGCCTGGATGCCGTCGGCCTGGCCGATGGCCAAACGCCCGGGACGACGGTCAATAATACGGGCCGTGATATCCGGGAACTGGGCCAATTGCGCCGCAGTCAGCATCCCCGCAGGACCGGTGCCCACGATCAGAACATCAACTTCATCAGGAAGCTCGGCCGGGCGGTTGATACCGACGCCGGCAGCCGGCTCGACTCGCGGGTCACCGGATACGTAACCGTGGTGGTGGAACTGCACGGGCTTTCCTCACTTCATTATGGTTGCGTGTTCTATAAACGAACAGAGGATTCTATAAAAGAATAATTGAGCAACAGCTTAGATGACTGTGCCCTGACGCCACAAGGGCTGCCACCAAGCCCTTGACGCATGCCACGTTCTCGATGCATAGTTTCGTATACGATTTCGTACTTGATCTGAACTCGTGTTCTGGCCTATCCGAGGCCATCCAAGCCGTTCCCGCTCAGCAGTAAGGACCTCAACGATGACGACCTCAGTAGAAACCGCCAGACACTCCATCCCGGAAAACCTGCCCACGCATCTCCAGCACTTCATCGACGGCGAGTTTGTGGATTCAGTCTCCGGCAAAACGTTCGACGTGCAGGAGCCGGTCTCGAACCAGAACTACGCGACGGTCACCGCTGCCCAGCCGGAAGACGTCGACCGCGCTGTCGCCGCCGCCAAGCGTGCCTTCAAGGAAGGCCCTTGGCCCAAGATGCTTCCGCGTGAACGTTCCCGTGTCCTGCACAAAATCGCCGACATCGTCGAGTCCCGCGATGACGAGCTCGCCCTCCTGGAAAGCTTCGACTCGGGCCTGCCGATCACCCAGGCCAAGGGCCAGGCCCGGCGTGCTGCCGAGAACTTCCGATTCTTCGCGGACCTGATCGTGTCCCAGGAAGACAATGCGTTCAAGGTCCCGGGCCGCCAGATCAACTACGTGAACCGCAAGCCGATCGGCGTCGCGGGCTTGATCACGCCGTGGAATGTCCCCTTCATGCAGGAGTCGTGGAAGCTCGCTCCGGCCATAGCGACCGGCAACACCGTGGTCATGAAGCCGGCCAGTTACACTCCGCTCTCGGCCGTGCTTTGGCCTGAGATCTTCCGCGAGGCAGGTCTTCCCGACGGCGTCTTCAACCTGATCTTCGGCTCCGGAAGCGTTGCCGGCGACTATCTGGTCAAGCACCCCGGCGTGCCGATCGTCTCCTTCACCGGAGACAGCTCCACCGGCGCCACCATCTCCACCGCAGCCGCCCCACAGTTCAAGAGCCTCTCACTCGAGCTCGGCGGTAAGAGCCCAGCCATAGTCTTCGCCGACGCCGACATCGAAGCCGCCCTCGACGCCACTGTGTTCGGCGTCTTCAGCCTCAACGGAGAACGCTGCACCGCCGGTTCCCGCGTGCTCGTCCAGCGCGAAATTTACGACGATTTCGTGGCCCGCTTCGCCGAACGTGCCAAAAACATCGTGGTGGGCCTCCCCAGCGACCCCGCCACCGAGGTGGGTTCGCTCGTGCACCCCACCCACTTTGACAAGGTTATGAGCTACATCGAGATCGGCAAGACCGAAGGCCGCCTCCTCGCCGGCGGTGGACGGGCCGAAGGCTTCCCCGAGGGCAACTACGTTGCACCCACGGTGTTTGCCGACGTCGCGCCTGACGCCCGGATCTTCCAGGAAGAAATCTTCGGGCCGGTTGTGGCCATCACGCCCTTCGACACCGATGAAGAAGCGCTCGAACTCGCCAATAACACCAAGTACGGCCTGGCGGCCTACGTCTGGACGACCAACCTGAAGCGCGCACACAACTTCGCACACGCCATCGAATCGGGCATGGTCTGGCTGAACTCTAACAACGTCCGTGATCTTCGCACCCCGTTCGGCGGCGTGAAGGCTTCCGGTCTGGGGCGCGAGGGCGGCTACCGCTCGGTCGATTTCTACACCACCCAGCAGTCGGTCCAGATCACCCTCAACGAGGCCCACTCCCCTAAGTTCGGAAGCGTCAAAGACGCGGCAGCAACCAGCGACAGCTAACCCCGCCAAACTTTCAAAGAAGAGAGCACATCATGACCAACTTCGTTCCCACACCCACGGTCCCCGCGCCGGATATTGTCCGCTGCGCCTACCTTGAACTCGTGGTCACGGACCTCGCCAAATCCCGGGCGTTCTACGTGGACCTGCTCGGCCTGCACGTCACCGAGGAAGACGAGAACACCATCTACCTGCGCTCCTTCGAGGAGTTCATCCACCACAACCTGGTCCTCCGCAAGGGCCCCGTCGCGGCCGCCGCTGCCTTCGCCTACCGGGTGAAGTCCCCGGCCGAGGTGGACGCCGCTGAGGCCTACTACCGCGAACTCGGGTGCCGGGTGGAGCGCCGCAAGGAAGGCTTCACCAAGGGCGTGGGCGACTCCGTCCGTGTGGAGGACCCGCTGGGCTTCCCCTACGAATTCTTCTACGATGTGGAACACGTCGAACGCCTCACCCAGCGCTACGACCTCTACTCCGCCGGCGAACTGGTCCGACTGGACCACTTCAACCAGGTCACCCCGGACGTCCCGCGCGGCCGCAAGTACCTTGAAGACCTCGGCTTCCGCGTCTCCGAAGACATCAAGGACTCCGACGGCGTCACCTACGCCGCGTGGATGCACCGCAAACAAACCGTGCACGATACCGCGTTGACCGGCGGCAACGGACCGCGCCTGCACCACATCGCCTTCTCCACCCACGAGAAGCACAACATCATCCAGATCTGCGACAAGATGGGCGCCCTGCGCATCTCGGACCGCATCGAACGCGGCCCCGGACGCCACGGCGTGTCCAACGCGTTCTACCTCTACATCCTGGACCCGGACGGCCACCGCGTGGAGATCTACACCCAGGACTACTACACCGGCGATCCGGACAACCCCACCGTCACCTGGGACGTCCACGACAACCAGCGCCGCGACTGGTGGGGCAACCCCGTCGTCCCGTCCTGGTACACCGAAGCATCCCTGGTCCTTGACCTGGACGGCAACCCGCAGCCCGTCATTGAACGCGAAGAAAAGTCCGAAATGGCCGTCACCGTCGGAGCCGATGGATTCTCCTACACCCGGCCCGAAGGCGCCTCCGGCGAGGCGGCTGAGGGCTTCAAGCTCGGCGCGCAGGTCTAGTCCACAACCAACTGACGAGATTCCTGTCAGCCACCGACCCCGATGGTTGAGCCTGACGCTACCTCTTCCCACAGGCTCAACCATCGGCCCCAATAATTCCCGAGGAAACCACCCATGACTGCTTCGCCCGTCCACTCCCCAACAGTTTCGCCAAAGCGCGAAACGTCCCTGCTTGCGTCGGTGCCTACCGGCCTCCTGATAGGCGGTGAGTGGCGGGATGCGTCCGACGGCGGCACGTTCGATGTGCACGATCCCGCCACCGGGGAGGTGCTCGCTACCCTCGCCTCCGCGACCAGCGTCGACGCGATCGCCGCGTTGGATGCCGCCGACGCCGCCCAGGGCTCCTGGGCACGGACCGCGCCCCGGACCCGGGCCGAGATCCTCCGCCGCGCCTTCGACCTCGTGACCGAACGGGCCGAGGACTTCGCCCTGCTGATGACCCTGGAAATGGGCAAACCCCTGCCCGAAGCACGCGGCGAAGTCACCTACGGGGCGGAGTTCCTGCGCTGGTTCTCCGAAGAAACCGTCCGCGACTACGGCCGCTACCTCACCACCCCCGAAGGCAAAAACAAAATCCTCGTCCAGCACAAACCCGTCGGACCCTGCCTGCTGATCACCCCGTGGAACTTCCCGCTGGCCATGGCCACCCGCAAAGTAGCCCCCGCCATCGCAGCCGGCTGCACCATGGTCGTCAAACCCGCCAAACTCACACCCCTGACCGCGCAGTACTTCGCCAAGACCATGCTCGACGCCGGCCTGCCCGCCGGAGTCCTCAACGTCGTCGCCTCCTCATCCGCCTCCGGGATCTCCGGGCCGCTCCTGAAGGACTCCCGCCTACGGAAGATCTCCTTCACCGGCTCCACCCCCGTCGGCAAACGGCTCATCGCCGACGCCGCCCAGAACGTCCTGCGCACCTCCATGGAACTCGGCGGAAACGCCCCCTTCATCGTCTTCGACGACGCCGACCTCGACAAAGCGGTCGAAGGCGCCATGGCAGCGAAAATGCGGAACATGGGCGAAGCCTGCACCGCCGCCAACCGCTTCCTCGTCCATTCCTCAGTCGCTGAGGAGTTCACCGCCAAGTTCGCCGCCGCCATGGGCGCCCTGGTGACCGGCCGCGGCACCGAACCAGCCACACAGGTCGGTCCGCTGATCGACGCCGGCGCCCGGGACGACGTTCACGCCTTGGTGAGTGCCGCCGTCGACGCCGGAGCTACCGCTGTCACCGGTGGTGCGCCCGTGGACGGACCCGGATACTTCTACCAGCCCACCGTCCTGGCCAACGTCCCCAACGACGCGGCGATCCTGGGCCAGGAAATCTTCGGACCCGTCGCCCCCGTCACCACATTCGCCACCGAAGAGGATGCCATCCGCCTGGCCAACGCCTCCGAGTACGGGCTCGCGTCCTACCTCTACAGCCAGGATTTCAACCGCCTGCTCCGGGTTGCCGAGCAAATCGAGTTCGGCATGGTCGGCTTCAACGCCGGCGTCATCTCCAACGCCGCCGCACCCTTCGGCGGAGTCAAGCAATCAGGCCTCGGCCGCGAAGGCGGCACCGAAGGCATCAACGAATACACCACCACCCAATACATCGGCATCGCCGACCCCTACGCACCATAAGACACGGCGGGCCCGGCAAAAGCCGGGCCCGCCGTGTCGCTGGCTCAAGAATCACCCCGGCTTCTGAAGCCTGGCGAGCATGCGACCGACTTCCACAACCGCAGGCCTTATTCTCGTCACATCGCTAATTGTGAGAAATTGCAGCATGAGACCGTCCAGTGCGGCGAAAGCCGCGAGGGAGACCTCATTATGAGTATCGATCCCCTTTTTAATAAGAGCCTGTTCCACGGTTCGCACATAATTCTCATACAGCCGGCTAACCATTTCCCGGATCTCGGGATTGCGGCGGGATTCGAGGATCATCTCGAATTGAAACAACTGAAGTTCAGGTTCTGCGCCCACCGAGCTGATCAGGGCGTCCGCAAAACTCTCGTCAAAGTCCGCAATACCTTCCAGACCCGTTTCCTCGATGGAGCGATGCACAGCCCACTCCATCGTGGCCGCGAGCAGACCATCCAGGGATCCAAAGTGATGAGTCACTAAAGCGTGGTTAACCCCCGCCCGGGAGCCAACGGAACGGTAGGTCACCCCACGGAGGCCTTTCTCGGCTACGACGCTGATGACAGCGGCCAACAAAGCGTCACGGCCATCGCCATAAGGCAATTTGCGAGGCTGGGAAGTCATGGATTGATCCTACCGGGGAGCAGACAGGGCTACAGACTCCAGCAGGACCCCGGCTTGCTGGGCCGCCTCCATTCCGCTTTCGATGGCACCATCGATGAAACCACCCCAACCATTGGCTATGTCGGAGCTGGCGAAAAGGACGCGCCCATGCGGCTTCTGCATCCCGGCCAAGTGACGAGACAAGAACCCCGTCTTGTGCATGGGCCACGTCTCACCCGAATATTCGTCCCCGGCCCAGTCATGAGTGGCGACGTCGAGAACTTCGGCGGCGGGAAGAAGCCGTCGCAGCTGATGCTCGACGGCGGACACATCAGTAGAGTCAATATTGCTGGCATCAGGACCGAACGCGACGATGACAGTGTCACCATTCACTTCGTACTCGCTCTGGAAAAAGTTAAGGGGCCAATCAGCTCCGCCCAAGGCCACAAACGGTTCATGGATCCCCCGTAGCCGTACCCAAATTTTTGTCCCCTTCGAAACCTGGCCACGTACCATCGCTTCCTGCTTTACAGCCGGGAGCTCAGGACGGAATGCAACCTTTTGCAACACAGCCAGCGGTATTGTCACGATGGCAGCAGCGGCAGTAACGGATTCCCCGTTTCGATCGGAGACAGTCACGATGCCTCCGTCTTCGCTTATCTCAGCAACCGTGAATCCGAAGTCAATTTCCGCGGAGGAGTCTTGGAGGATGGCCTGAGCCAAGGCTCCTGTTCCGCCGACGATTTTGTATGTGGCGCACGCTTCAAAACAGAGACTCCAGTCTCCGTTCGTCAAAGCGACCCATCGGAGTGCCTGGGTAAACGCGGCCTCATCAAGGGGTCCGTTGAAATTCAAGGCCCAGAAGGACTCCAGTATTTCCCGGCTGGCTCCCGGGGGAAATTCCGAGCGGATCCGATCCTTGACTGTTACATCGTCCACTTCGCGGAACGCGTCAGTGGCCAGTGGAGTGAAAGGTTCGGGAAAGTATTGTCGAGCTTCCCGTACGAATTCCTCATTGCCCGACCCAATGAGATTCAGCAGCTCCTCAGGGTCTCCCTCGTGGCGAGCTCCCGCCGCCCACCACATGGCTTTCTGCGGTTGCGGGCTGGGCGTCGTCACCAACCCGTACCGTTTCAGCTCGGCCCATATATAGGGCTGGGTCCAGTGGACCCAGGTTCCACCGATTTCAAGATCCCGGCCCAAACGCCGGTCCAGCCAGGTGCGTCCACCGATCCTGTCACGCGCCTCCAGGATTCGCACCGTAAGGCCTTGGCGTGCGAGCTCGCGGGCAGCTGTAAGTCCGGCGAATCCGGCTCCGATAACGACAACGTCGACGTCGGTGGTCTCCATTGTGGGTTCCTTTCCGGCGGTTAGGAGTAGACGAAGAACTCGACAGTGGGCTCGTGGACTGACCACCGGGTCTTGGCCCCCTTGTTAAAGGACGCCGCGCCGCCAGGAGTGAGGTCGTAAGACTGTCCGCCCTCGACGTCGATGGTGAGATGCCCTTCGAGAATCGTGATGGTCTCATCAGCCTCAATGAGCAGATCGAAGGGTTCAGGGGCTTCCTCAGGGGTTACATGCCAGAATCCACAGGCCAGCGCGGGTCGTTCCCCGTCACCAAATCTGCGGATCCATTGAACGGATCCAAGTTCGAACGCTTCATTCTTGCCCTGGTCAAGGGCATCGGAAACAGTGAAGGCGGCGTTGGTCATTTTGACTCCAGAAAGGGTGTAGGCAGCTCTCGTGAGCTTGGGAAATCGGTAGCCTTCTGGCCACATGCGTGATTGGCATCACTCACCACGATTTAAGCAATTGCTTAGTTTCCTGTCAAGGCCACCACCCACGTGGATAGGATCAGTGCTATGGGCACTCCAAGCGGCGCAACAAAATATGGAACCGGCAAGGACGCACTCCTCAGGGCTGTCGTAGTGGTGGTGTCGGAGAAGGGCCTGCGCGGATTGACCTTTAGGTCGGTCGCGGAGTGCGCAGGAGTCAACAACTCCCTGGTAGCCCATCACTTCGGGACTCGTGACGCCTTGATAGCGGCCGCACTGGAATGGGCATCAGAGCGCTCCATCAGCGCTTCCAGGCTGCGGGAAGCCGTCACCGCGGGACAGTCCTTCACGGACTCGCTGCTCGATTTACTCCTGGAGGATCCCGAGCTTCAGATTTTTCAGTACGAAATGATCCTTGAGTCGCGGCGGCGCCCGGAACTCCGCGCCGGGGTGCTGGCGTTGTACGAAAGCTACATCGAAGCGCTCACTGAAGGCCTCGACGCTTCGGGCGCATCCTACAATTCCCGGGTTGTGGCCCGCATGCTTTTCGCGACACTCGACGGATTGGTCCTTCAGTACCTTTCCGGCGTTGAGCGCCAGCTCATTCAAGCGTCCCTTGAGGAAGTCCATGGGGTGCTACTGCGGCAGGGACTGTCACCGACAGCCGCAGATTCAGCACCCTGAGGGGTTCAAGCGGCCCCAGGCCACACTGACTGATTCGCCTCTCTGATGCGTCGAACTTAGCGGTCCACGGATGCCCGAAATCGACCCTTGACACTCCAAACTAAACATCTGTATAGTTTCGATTGTGGGCAGGATCACTAAAAGGCTGCCTGTCCTACACAGCATCGATCGACTTCCCCTCTCGCACTGCGCATCGGCGCGCAGAGCAGGCCTCCCCATCTCCCCATCACATGGCCCGTTGCGCCGGGCATTATGAAAGAGCCAATCCATGAATCAAGAATCAAGCCGCACCTCGGCAAGTCTTGGACTCGATGAGCACGTATCAACCACTCCGCCCATCCGCCTGAAGGCCAACAAGCTGGGTGTCATCGCCGTTGCCTTTTTTGCCATTGCAGCCGCGGCGCCGATGGCTGCAGTCGTCGGCGCGAGCCCGGTCCTGTTCTCAGCGAGCGGACCCGGGACACCCGTCATCTACGCAATCGCCGCGTTGTTGGTTGCTTTGTTTTCTGTTGGCTACCTCAGGATGAGCCGTCACATCACCAACGCGGGTGGTTTTGTTGCCTATATCGCGAAGGGCCTGGGAAACAAGTGGGCAACAGGAGGCGCCGGAATCGCCATTCTGACCTACCTCAGCCTTCAAGTTGGTCTATGGTCGCAGTTCGGTGTCTTTGCGCAGCAGCTCGTGGAAAGCCTGACCGGCCTCGGCCTCCCCGTCTATTTCTGGATTGTTGCCATCCTTGCCATCACCACCTTCCTCACGATGCGCGGCGTCGACGCGAGCCTGAAGGTTCTCGGCGTCCTGATCCTCGGCGAAACCCTGGTGGTGGCCGCGCTGGTAGTTTCACTCATCGTGCAAAAAGGATTCGGAGTCTTCACGTTCGAGGGGTTCACCGGCTCCAGCATCTTTGGGCCTGGTTTGGGCATCTCGCTCCTGTTCGCCTTCGCCTGCTTCACCAGCTTTGAAGCCACGGTGGTCTTCGCCGAGGAAGCCAAAAACCCCCACCGCACCATTCCCAGGGCGGCCTACCTGGTGATCGGTTTCATTGGTGTCTTCTACGCACTGTCCACCTGGGCCATCAGTGGAGCCATCGGCATCGACAACATCCAGACCGTTGCCACGGAGAACCCCTCAGGGATGATCTTCGACCTGGCCGAATCCAGCGCGGGCACCTGGCTTAGTATCGCCATGCAGATCCTGGTAGTGACGAGCTTTATCGCCATGCTTTTGGGCCTGTCCAACATGTTCTCCCGCTACTTGTTTGCACTGGGCCGGGCCGGCGCGTTGCCAGCCAAACTCAGCTCAGTCTCCAAGACTGGAGCCCCCTCATTCGCAGGACTCATCAACGCGGTGGTCGTTCTGGTGATCATCAGTATCTTCCTGCTAGCCGGGGCGGACCCCATCACCACGGTGTTTGCATGGTTCGTCGCGTTGGGCACCGCTGGATTCATCTCCATACTGCTGGTCACATCCGCGGCCATCGTCGTCTACTTCGCGCGGAAAGGAACCCGGGACAACATCTGGGTCACCGTCATCGCACCCGCGTTATCCTTCCTCGCCTTCGTCGTCGTCGGCTATCTCACCCTGGACAACTACGATGTCCTGCTCGGCGGCGCCGGAGGGATCGCAAAGTGGCTGCTCCTGGGCATCCCGCTTCTCTTCGTGGCCGGTTGGGCCCGTGGCCTGCGAAAGCCGTCCATCGACTACGCCGCGGAAATTGTCTGAGTCCCCGGCAAATTCCTGCACTCCCACGAACGAAATCACTAATACGACAGGAAACACCTATGAACTCCGCCGAAATTCAGGATTACATCCCAACCAACGAATGGCCACCCGTTTCGACAATGCTTGACGGATTCGGAGACCAGACACTGCCGGCATCTCCGGCATTGTCAGGAACCACACTCCGCATCCCTGCCCAAGGCGGCAGTTCGGCGGAGTATTCCTTCCAGGATTCCTCCACGGTTATCTGGATCAATTCCGGCCCCGACAGCGAAACCAGCGGCACGGCAAGTTACAAGGCTATCGAGGCCCGTCCGGAGATCTTCATCGTTGACTTCGTCCGCGGGGAAGGCACCGACGCCGAGAACGTCACCATTGTTGTGGACAGGAACACCGGCGCCGTAACCAGTGGCGTGTCCACCTTCCGGGTTGTCGACGGCAAGACCCGCAGCACCACCGAATTCAGCCAGACCAACATCCACGGCACCGACGTCCTCCACCAGCGATCCTCGGAACTGGTGGGCAAGCGGGTCTTCTACCGCTACAGCGACGTCGAGACCTACGAACACATCTACCTGAACCCCGGCACCTTTACCTGGAACTGTGTCCGCGGCGGCGAAGCCGGACTTGCCGATACCGATCGTTGCATGACCTGGGACGTGGCCGAAGACCTGTTCATCTTCTTCTGGACCGAAAAGGTCATGACGGTAGAAGCCGTGCTGCTGGTTGACCTGCAGGAAGAACGATCCATCGGCCGCATGTTCGGGTGGGACGATCCAGCCGCAGAACCGGTAGTCCTTCCCTTCAACTCACGACTGACCGTCCTGAACACCACCGAATACCCCCAGGACACACACAAGCACTAGCCACACCCCGGGGATGCCCAACCAGCCATGAGCACCCTGGGCACAACTTCGGCGATGGAGCACTTTCATGGATATGCATTTGACCGACCGCGTAGTCATGGTCACCGGAGGAGGATCCGGCATAGGCCGTGCCTGCGTGGAGGCTCTGACTGCTGAAGGCGCCAAGGTCCTGATCGTCGAACGGAACACCGAAGGCGAGGAAGCCGCCGCCCAGCTCCGGGCGGCAGGCCACCATGTGGAATTCGTGCAGACCGACGTGTCCAACGAGGCCGACGTCGAGTTGGCCCTCAAGACCATTGAGCGCATCTTCGGACGGTTGGATTCAGTAATCGCATGCGCCGGAGTGTCAGGGCCGGTCGGCACCAACGCGACACAGGTGTCAGTTGAAGCCTGGGATCATGTCATGGCCGTCAATGTCCGTGGAAATTTCCTTATAGCCAAGCACTCCGTCGGACTGCTGTCCAAAAGCCCGGAGCCGTCCATGGTCCTCCTTGGGTCGGACTCCGCGCTGGTTGCCTTCAAGGACAGACCTGTCACGGCCGGAAGGTTTCACAGGCTCAAACCTGCCGTTGATCCGTCCCGATCAGGTTGCACGTCATGCCGTCTTCGTGGCCTCTCCGGTCAGCGCGCCTGTCAACGGAACAACCTTGGTGGCAGATTTTGGCTACACGGCACGGTCAGCGATGCCCGCGCTGGATTTCAGCTGACAGATAACCGTCCACGCTCAGCCGCGGACCACCTTTACCAACAAGAGGAGCATTCAATTGGAAACCTACGACTCCCTGCTTTCCCGAATTGAACCGGCGCACGGCCAAGCCAGCCGAACCATTTTTGACCCGGCTACCGGCAAACCCGTGGGAGAAGCCCCGATCCACACCATCGATGACCTCGAGACTGCCGTAGCTGCCGCTGTTGCCGCGCAGCCGGCCTGGGCTGCCTTGGGCCACGACGCCAGGTCCGCTGCCCTTATGAAGGCCGCCGACGCCGTCGAGCGTTCCGCCGAAGAGCTCGCTCAACTCCTCTCGCGCGAGCAGGGCAAGCCCCTGAACGGTCCCAACGCCCGGTTCGAAGTAGGCGCTTGTGTCGCATGGCTTCGTGCCACTGCAGCGTTGCCGTTGGAACCTGAAACCCTGGTCGACGACGGCGAAACCCGGGCCGAACTTCACTACCGGCCCATCGGCGTGGTCGGTGCCATCGGCCCCTGGAACTGGCCCATGATGATCGCGGTCTGGCAGATCGCCCCAGCGCTTCGCATGGGCAACGCCGTGGTTGTGAAGCCCTCCCAAAACACTCCCTTAAGCGTCCTGGCTTTGGTGTCCGTTATCAACGAAGAGCTGCCCGAGGGCGTGCTATCCGTTCTGAGCAGCGGCCGTGACGTCGGGTCCCGTCTCACCGAGCACCCGGCTATCGGAAAGCTCATGTTCACCGGCTCCACTGCAGCCGGCAGGGCAATCATCAAGTCATCGGCAGATACTGTCAAACGGCTCACCATGGAACTGGGTGGCAACGACGCCGGCATTGTCCTGCCCGACGCCGATCCCAAGGCAATTGCCGAAGACCTCTTCTGGGGTGCCTTCATCAACACAGGGCAAACCTGCGCCGCCCTCAAACGGCTCTACGTTCACGACTCCATTTACGAAGCCGTGTGCGAGGAGCTCACCAACGTTGCCATGGCCATGCCCATGGGGAACGGACTGGACGAAAACAATGTCCTGGGACCCCTGCAAAACAAGGCGCAGTACAACGTGGTCGACGAACTCGTGGAGGCCGCGAAAGTATCTGGTGCCCGGGTACTGATCGGCGGCAACCCTGATCGTGAACAGCCTGGCTTCTTCTACCCGACCACGCTGGTAGCTGACATAGATAACGACAACCCGCTGGTGGCCGAGGAACAATTCGGTCCGGCCCTGCCGATCATCCGGTACACCACCCTCGACGAAGCTGTGGCGAAAGCCAACGCGCTCGACGTCGGACTCGGCGCCTCGGTATGGTCCTCGAACCTGTCCGCCGCGCGCGAGGTCGCGGCTAGGCTCGAAGCCGGGACCGTCTGGATCAACAGGCACGGAGCGGTGGATCCACGCATCCCCTTCGGCGGGGCAAAGCAATCGGGCTACGGACTCGAATTCGGCGTCGAAGGCCTCAAAGCTTTGGGCGTCCCCCAGGTCATCAACGGCTGACACCAGTCCCCTCCGGCAAGGGGATGCACATCCGAACAGGGCGGGCATCCCCTTGCCAGTGGCCCGGACTCCCGCGTGGCTGAAACTACACACCGCTATCGGACAGACAGGCACACAGTGAATGACCTCAGTAGGCCCGTGGCCATCGTGACCGGCGGAGGCACAGGCATAGGTGCCGCTGCAGCCGCCGCCCTGCGCTCAGACGGATGGGATGTCGTCATCTGCGGCCGACGACTAGCCAATCTGGAAGACACCGCCTCGCAAACTGGCGCGATCCCCGTTGTGGCCGACGCTTCAACAGAAGAAGGCGCGCAGAAGGTCGTTGAAGAAACAGTGACCAGGTTCGGATCCATCAATGGCTTGGTCCTGAACGCCGGCATTGTCCGGCCGGGCAAGGTAGGGGAACTGGACGGCAGAGACTGGGATGCCATGATCCAAACCAACCTGACCGGCCCGTTCCTCCTGACCAAAGCAGCCATGCCATACCTCATGGAGACGTCGGGATCCGTCGTAGGAGTGGCTTCCGCGGCAGCACTGAGGGCTACAGGAGGCATCCCCGGATACAACGCATCAAAGGCCGGACTGACCATGCTCATGCAGTCCGTCGCTATTGATTACGGCCATCTGGGGGTGCGGGCAAACGCCATTTGCCCAGGCTGGACGCGCACCGAAATGGCCGACATGGAGATGGAGGAATACGGGGCGGAGCTGGGGCTCGAACGCGAAAACGCCTATTCGACTGCCACGGCATTTATCCCTAATCGACGGCCCGCTGAGGCAAAGGAAGTGGGCAATGTCGTCGCTTGGCTGCTCTCCCCTTACGCGTCCTATATCAACGCGGCAGTCATCCCGGTCGATGGTGGAATGGTAGCCGTCGATCCTGGTTCACTGAGCCTGGACCCGCGGGTGCGTATCGACATCAGAGATGCTCGATCGCTATAGCTTCACCCGATTCCTCAGCTCTCAGCCTGCCTGCTTTTTTGTCGGTCACAGGCAGGCTGGGAGCTACTGGAAGGATCTGAGCCTTTGACGCTTGCTTGCCGGGCAACCAGCGTCCGGTGTCCCTGTCTGGTATGGAATTAGTGAGTGGTGACGTTGACTACTTCCGTGATGGCGCCCACGGGGAAGTTCGTGTAGCTGGAGAAGTCGAAGCCGTTGTACCCAAAGATCTTGCCGTCTGTTTTTAGTCGGTTCATATCGATGAGAATGACGCCGAGGGTGGGGACGATCTTTTCACGCCAGACGAACAGATACAGAGCCTCAGCGATTTTGATGTAGTGACAGCGGTCGGTGTCACCCAGACCGGCTTCTGAGCCCTTGATGCAGTGCCACGTGTAGAAGTTGTTGTTCAGGTAAACGTGTTCGTATACCTCTTCGGGGCTGTAGTGGTAGCGGTTCCTTAGCCCGATCAGTTCGGTGGTGGGGGCGTGCGCGGTTCCTCCCTGCGTCCCGCCCACTGAGCCATGAAGAATGGCTGCTTCAACTCCAGTTAGTTCGGTGCCTTGGCGTGCCCTGTCGTAGGCACTGATGGAAGTGGCTTGCTCGTCAGGGAGTGCTGCCTCTACCAGCGTCACTTGCCCGCTGTTGTTGTCCAGTACGAGGCTCATTGACTTCTTGACCGAGTCGCCCACGAGGAAATCGTTGCCCATGAGGAAATCAACGAAGTAGATGCCTTCCCTGACGGAGGTGACGCGTGCGTCCTGCTCCCGGCCGTCCCAGACCAGTGTCTGGCTGTTCAAGATCCGGAACTCGTGAGTGCGTCCGCCCGGGAAATGGAGCGTGAAATCCTGGCCGTTCAGGCCCTCGTTCACTTCGAGAATGTTGTTGTTAACGGCGAAACCTTCACCCAGGGCGCCGACGGAAATAAACTCGGGCGTTGTTGTGGTGTTCAAAATGAAATCCTTTCGTGGTGGTTGCGGTAGTCGTTCAGGCAGGAAAAGACGACCGTGCGTGGTAGCCGTAGTCAGCCATGAGGGAGACACCGTTGACAGGGCCGGAGAGAGGGGATGCAAGACTGAGCACAAGCCAGGCAACATCCCAAGGCTTACTGACGGGGTATTCGGCGTCCTCAAATGAGTCAATGCCCAGGCCTTCGCGGGCCATTGGCGTATCCACGATTGACGGGCAGACGCTGTTGACGCGGATGCCGTCATTGTAGAGTTCCGTCGACAAAGCCCGGGTCAGCTGGACGATTGCGCCCTTGGATGCGTTGTAAGCCAACATGCCTGGCACGGCGACAAAGCCGGAGTCACTGCCGATGAGCGTATATGTCGCACCTGTCCCCTCGCGAAGATAGGGCAACGCTGTCTTGATGGCCAGGAACGGGCCCAGCACATTGGTCCGTTGGACCTCCATGAACTCCTCGGCCGGAACCTGATCCACAGGGCTGCCGAGGGATCCTGAGATGCCGGCGCTGCTGACAAGGTGATCCAAGCCGCCTAATTGTGACACCAGGTCACTGGTGGCGGACTGTACAGCTGACTCGTCGGACATGTCACAGACGCCTCCGACGACGGTTACGCGGGGATGTCTTGCACGTAGGTCCTCCACCGCCGTCGAGAGCCGTTGGGACGATCTGCCGACAATGCCTACGTTGGCCCCTTCTCCGGCGAAGGCATCGGCCACTGCGAGCCCGATACCCGACGTTCCGCCGGTGACCAGGACCCGCCGGCCCGCTAGTCCGAGGTCTACCATGAGCCGGGTCCAGATGTGCTGGTGGCATCGGCGAGGTCGCGATGCGCTTTGTCGTAGTGCTCCATGTCGCTGAGCAGCTCGTGGTAAATCTCAGGCCTGCGGGACTTGAGCCATTGTGCAGTTGCGAGTCCGGTGAGAACCGCAACAACGAGCAGCCACGGCAGCGCGCCGATGACGGGATTGTCCGAACCGGCCAGTGCGGTGAAGTTTAGAATCGCCAGCAGCACGATCAGGGCAAGCCCGAGTGCTCCAAGGCTCGGGGCCACCAGGGTTTTCCAGAGCCTTGGGTCCCTGTTGCGACGGAAGTGGACGACAACGGCCACAGCGGCAAGCATTTGAAGGGTCAGGATTCCCAAGGTGCCGAACCCCGTCATTGAGGCGGTCAAGGCGGTAATGGGGTCCAAACCAGCCACGTAGTAGATTCCCGCAATCAGCGTGCCGAAAAGTAGCTGCGCGGCGCTGGCGTTCTGGGGGGATCCGTTGGAGCTTCGTGTGCGACTGAGGGCTCTCGGCAGAATTCCGACGCGGCCGTAGGCGTAGATGTAGCGGGCGGCCGAGTTGTGGAGTGCCAGCAGGGCAGCGAAGAGTGAGACCAGAAGCAGGACCATCATGACCTTGGTGAGGGTGTCGCCGAGGTATTGATTAGAGAGCATGAAGACCAGGTCACCTGTAGGCAAGTGCTCGATGGCAGTGTCCTGTGCCTGGGCGACACCCAGGGCGCTGACGATGGCCCACGTCGTGAATGCAGCGAACGCGCCAATGAACAAGATGGCGATGTACGTCGCTTTCGGGATCGTGCGGTGAGGGTCCCGGGCTTCCTCGCTGAACAGGCCCGTTGCTTCGAAGCCGACAAAGCAATTGGCTGCGAAGAGCAAGGCCAGTCCGAGTGATCCCGAGAACACTGCCTGGGGCATCAGCGCTTCAAATGAGAACCCGTGCGTGAACAGAACGTTGAAGTCCAGGATCAGGAGGATGGACACCTCCAGGACCAGGCAGACGCCCAACACTTTTGCGCTGAAATCGATGCCTCGGCGTGTCAGCAAGAAGATCAACACCACGGTTATGAGGCTCCAGAGGAACCACGGCAGGTCCAGTCCTGTCAGTTCTTTGATGACTGTGGCGGTGAAGAAGCCGGACGTGCCGATAGCTCCAGCCACAAAGCAGTTATAGCCGAGCAGGGCGATGTTGCCTGCCACAAGGCCCATGCGACGGCCGAGGCCTTTGACGACGAAAGCGTAAAACCCTCCGGCACTGACGAGCTTCTTGGCCATTTGTGCGTAGCCGACAGCGAAGAGCAGCAGAATCAGGGTTGCGATGATAAACGCACCGGGCATACCCCCTCCGTTGCCCAGGGCAATGCCTAGGGTTGCGATAACGATGATGCCGGTCAACGGAGCTACCGCTGCCAGAACCAGAAAAACGATGCCTCCTACGCCCAAGGCATTGGAAGAGAGCTCGGTGCCGGCAGCGCCTTGCTCAGGAAATTGAGGTTTCACGGGGTTTACTCCTGGGAGATGAACGAGCGAAGGTCGTGCTTTTTGGTACAACTGGGTACCCACCGGTGAGCCGGAAAGCTGCACGGGCGTGGGGAGACAGGCCGCCTGACCGGAGATTTCCGGGGAAAGATGGTTAGGAGGCTGCGGACGTATAGCTTTTGGAGATGTAGTTTCGGGCGAGTCCAAGGACCATCGGAACAATGCGTTCGACGATGAATTCTGCAGCTTCGTCACCTCTGCGCGTGGATGCCCAGCCCAAATAGGTCAACCCCCGCGAGAGCAGCATGCAGTCCCAGGATTTGAGGAATCCGTCCGGCAAGGCTCGGGCCGAGGCGTAGCCCTCAAGCAGAGCTCCGCGGTAGCTCTCGTAAAGGGGGTGCGGCTGGAAGAAGAACATGATCGTTGCCAAATCGAAGAGGTGCCAACCCTCACCGAAGTCGTCGAAATCGATCAAAACCATCTGGCCGTCTTGACCGACCAGAACGTTTTCGGGAGTCAGATCAGCGTGGATCACCCCGTAGACCTCGACAGACTTTGGAAGGGCCGCAAGGTCTTGCCGCAACTTCTCCACCCCGGATTCCAGGAGTGATTCGCCCTCGGGACCCAGGCTCTGAAGGGCCAACGGATTACCCCACTGGGCCGAGTCGCCTACCAGCCCGTCGGCATCCCAGGCCTGGCGCCGGAACGCTTCGACTCGGCCGATTGTGGAAGTGCATGTGTGCAGTTCAGCGGTCAGGACGCCCAACTGGCGGAATACTGCCGGATCAAGCGAGCTTTCCCCCGCCATCGCTTCAGTGATGTCACCCAAGGGCACCCCACCGTCCACCCAACGCAAGACGTCCAGTTGGAAAACGGTCCCATCCTCAGCTGTGACTACGCATACGAAGTCACCGCTGAGGGTGGCAACCGGCTGGGACACGCTTAGCCCGTGCTCGGCCAGCGCATGCAGATAGGCAAGCTCGGTGTTGATCTCCGCATCAGTCCTGTACCCGGCCCGATGCAGGCGGATGGCATAGCTGTCCCCGGAGTCAGATGTGAGCCGGAAAACGTAGTTCTCCCGGTACTTGACCAATTCAATAGGGGCGGTTGGATCAAAACCGTACTGCTCCAGCGCTCCCCTGACTGTTCGGATTGCCGCTTCTGTTGTCATGCTGATTTCCTGCTTCCTGAGCCCGGTTGTGAGCGGGGTCATACCTAAAGCTAAATCCTGCACACATAGTTTGGCAACAGTACAGCGTGTTTAGTTTTTGAGTGACGTGTGTCATTATTGAATAAGCAAGACAACGGATGGCCTTGGGAAGGTTGGGTAACCGCATGGACCTGAAAACGGACAAGCAACTGTCGCTGCGTGAGCGGAACCGGCTTCGGACGCGATCAGACATTCTCGATGCTGCGGCAGAGATGTTGGGCGAGAGTGGTTACTCCGCGCTCGCCCTCGAAGAAGTCAGCCAGCGGGCTGGACTCTCCCGGGGGACTGTGTACGCGCATTTTCCCGGCGGGCGGGATGATGTAGTGCGGGAAGTGTACCTGCGGGTCGCAGACGCCGTGCATGCCCGAGGCCTGGAGCTTCGCGACGAAGCAAGCGACACAGCAGGCCGCATATCAGCTTTGGCACGGGCCTACGTGGAAATGACCAGTAGTCCTTCAGGACGCTTCTACGGCCTTATGGGGCCGGACGTCACACCTGTTCTTTCCGGTGTGCGGCGGACATCCGAGTCGTTCGAGGCCCTGATCAAACTGGACCTTTCCACGGCCCTCGCTGCAGGTCAATTGCACCTAGGCTCCGATAGTGATGCCTTGGCCACGGCCCTGTCGGGAGCCATTCGAGCCTCGGGCGCCCGGGCCGCCGTGACACCCGGAACCGCCGAGCAACAGATAGCCGCCGTAAAACTGCTCGTCGAAGGCCTCCTCACAAAACCGGCCTAGAACCAGTCATCCCCACTCCACCTTCAACGCGAATAGAACGCGGCCGGCTTAGGCCGGCAAGCGCCAGAAAGACAGCCATGACTACGGAAACCAAGACTGAGTCCCAGGTGCAGCAGCCAAGTAAGGACCTATTGGCCCGCCGATACGCCACACTTGGCCCGTACTCCCCCCTTTTTTACGAGAAGCCGCTGGAACTGGTCTCCGGCTCTGGCGTTTGGCTGACCGACGCGCAAGGCAAGATCTACCTTGATGGTTACAACAACGTTCCACACGTGGGCCATGCGAACCCCGCCGTGGCTGACGCGATCTACCAACAGCTGCTCACCATCAACCTGCACACCCGCTACCTGAACAACCGTGTAGTGGAATACGCAGAAGCCCTGCTCGGCACCTTCGACGGCGCTCTGGAACGGCTGTTCCTGACCAACAGCGGTTCGGAAGCCAACGAGCTCGCCTTGCGGATCGCGCGACAACACACCGGGAACACCGGCGTGCTGGTTTCAGATTTCAGCTACCACGGAAACACGACCAGTCTGGCCGAGCTGACAACGGGATTGACGGTGCGCGAACCGCTCGGTTCCCATGTCCGGCCCCTCCGGATTCCCGACACTCACGGCGTTGCAGAGGCCGACGTGCCCGCATTGCTTAAGCAGTCCTTGTCTGACGTTGACATCGCCATCGCATCACTTCAAGCCACGGGGCACGGAGTCTCTGCATTCCTTTTTGACCCCCTCTTCTCCACTGAGGGGCTTCTGCAGGCGCCCGCCAGCTACATCGACGGCGTCGCCGCCCGCGTCCGTGCCGCAGGAGGCCTCATCATCTCCGACGAGGTGCAATCGGGCTTCGGCCGCACCGGATCCAGCATGTGGGGCTACGAAATGTTCGGCATGGAACCCGAACTCGTAACGATGGGCAAACCCATGGGCAACGGACACCCTATCGGCGCCGTAGTCACCACGGCTGAACTGCTCGACGAATTCGGCCAGAACAACATGTTCTTCAACACCTTTGCAGGAAGCCCTGTCTCTTCCGCCGCCGGACTGGCCGTGCTGCGCTTCATGGAACAGGAAGACCTGATGGCCAAAGCCGGCCACTTGGGTGAGTACATTCGTGCCCGCCTCGAAAACATCGCTCAAGGCAGCGTCAACGTTGGCTCCGTAAGGGGGCGCGGCCTGTTCTTCGGAATAGACATCATAGAAAGTGACGGCAGCCGCACTCCTGCCCCAGGCCTGACGAAAATCCTCATCGAGGACATGCGTGAACGCGGCGTGCTCATCAGTCGTGTGGGACCCCATGACAACGTCCTGAAAATGCGTCCGCCACTTGTATTCGGAAAGGAGCACGCCGACATACTGCTCGAACAGCTGGAACTGTCACTCGGCAGCAGCTTGTCCTAACTATCTCGCCAGCTCTCCCTTCAGCCCCTGCTTGCTGACGATCTGACGATGAAGTGCCTATATGAGTCGTTGACTCCCATTGAAGATGCACTATTCCGCGTCGCCACCTTCGTCCAAATGATCGGCGTGCTGATCCTGACCTTCGGGTTGCCGGTTAGCTTCTCGGCGGCGGCCGATGGGCAAGGCCCCAACAACATGCTTATGGTGATCGGCTACGTCATCATGAGGGTCCCACCTTCCACTGCTGATTGGCACCTCATTCCGCTGGCCGCAGCAATCATCGTGGGGGCCATCGCCGGCTCCGAGGCCCACATCAATCCGAATAACCCCTCGGTCGTACTCGCATTAGTCACTGTGATCGGGCTGGTGGCCCTATCCGCAGTGATCGAAGTTGTCGGCCATGAAATGGTCGGCAGCAAACACACATTCCGCGCTGTGAAGGCAAAAGCAGCTTGAACAATTTGGGTCTGAACGGCTAACGCGCCAGCAGGGTCTCCTCCTCCAAGTAGCCGAGCTTGTCCGGGTTTCGCATGGCGAAGATCCTTGCGATCCTGCCGTCCTCCACCACCAGGCTGATGAGTGACGGACCACGTGCTTCGTCGTCGATCCGGATGCCGAGGCTGCCGTTGAGCCAGAGGAGAGCGATTCTCGGGTTGAGCGCTGCCTGCGGGAAGGACCGCAGCAGATTTGTCACCTTCTTCGCGCCATATACCGGCACCCGAACCGCTTGGGCGAGGCCGCCGCCGTCGGCGATGAGTACGACGTCGGGGGCAAGCACGTCCATCAAGCCCTGCACGTCCCCGGTGGTGACCGCCGCTAGAAACCGTTCGACGACTTCCTGCTGCTCGGTGCGGTCCACGCGCATGCGGGGCCGCCGGGCGGCAACATGAGAGCGCGCTCGGCTGACCAGCTGGCGCACGGCTGCCGCTGACTTGCCCACGGCCTCGGCGATCTCCTCGTAGGGCACGTCGAAAACCTCGCGCAAGACGAAGGCGGCCCGCTCCACAGGGGTGAGCGATTCGAGAACCGTGAGCATGGCGATCGAGACGCTTTCGGCCAGTTCCACATCCTCGGCTACATCCGGCACGGTGAGCAGGGGCTCGGGCAGCCATTCCCCGACGTAATCCTCCCGCCGTCGTGACAGCGTGCGGAGGCGGTTGAGCGCCTGCCGGGTGACGGTGCGAACGAGGTAGGCCCGCGGGTCGCGGACGCCGGCGCGGACGTCGCGGCCCAGTTCGGCCCACCGGAGCCAGGCCTCCTGCACTACGTCCTCCGCATCCGCGGCGGAGCCGAGTATCTCGTAGGCGACAGTGAAGAACAGGCTGCGGTGGGCGACGAACGGATCCTGCCTGTCAGTGGCGCGGAGGTTGCTCATGCCGCTCAGGCTACTCCGTGGCCGCTGCGCGCTGCGAGCGGCTTCAGCTCACAGGAATCCGCGAAACCCTCGGATTCGATGCCGAGGGCCACGTTGCTGCGGGTCGTGAGGTTGGCGAAGCCGATGACGCTGGTCAGTTCGATCAGCGCTGGCGCGCCTAATTGCCCGAGCAACCGGGCAGACAGTCCGTCGGTCACAGAGACAGGCGTGGCACTCATGGCCTCGGCATACTCCAGGACGTCCCGCTCCAGCGGCGTGAAGACGTCGGACTCACGCCAGCACGGGATCTGCCGAGCCTTCTCCAGGTCCAGGCCGTGGTTGTGCGCCATGAAGTAGTTGTAGTCCAGGCACCAGGTGCAGCCGATGAACGAGGCCACGGCCATGTGAGCGTAGGACTTCAGCGACTCATCGCAGCTGTTCCACCTCTGCAGCTTCTGTCCGAAGCCCATGGATGCCTTGAGAACGGGCTGGTTGTGCCACATGACGCCCAGCGATTCAGGGACTTTGCCGAACATCTTCGCGCTGAACTTCTTAATGAGTGCGCCGTAGAAACCGGTGATCTCTGCGGCCGGGATCCTGCTGGTCATGACTCCTCCTACGGGTCGGTTCTGTGTCCTACGACATGAAGACACCGCCCGCGCCCGATCTGTGACACGTCGACTTCAGGCGAAGTGCCCGCTGGCTAGAGGTTCTCCCCCGGATTCCCGCCTCGAACCGTCAGCGTGCCGGCCAGGTCCACGTCACTCCCCGATCCCGTGGCGCCGGCTTGCGAGAGGAGGGTCGCTCCGAAGGCTGCACTCCAGAACGTCCTGGTTTCCACGGGCATGGGTCGTTGCACTTCCCAGTGCCGTTGCTTCATAAGACGGCCAAGATAGCGCTCAGACTGGCGGAACAGCAGATTCAGATGCTGATCCACCACAGCGGCCAGAGCAGGCCGGGACGTTCCCACTACCAAGGCGCGCACCACCAACGGCATGGACGGGAGCATCAGTACCGTGCGGGCCATGTTCCTACGAAATGACTCGGGACCCCCTGCACCGTGGCCAATCGCCTCAACTCGTTCCGCATCGTGGAGCAATGCCAGGAAGGCTGCGTGGATGAAGAGCGAGTCTTTGGAACCGAAGTAGTAGGTCACCTGGTTGGGAAATACGTCGGCATCGGCAGCGATCGCTGCCACGCTCACGTCACCCGAAGTGTTGGCCAGGTAAAGCTTCACCGCGCTATCCAGGATCCGACCCTTGGTCGAGTGACCACGAGCTTGCGATGGCCCCCCCGGAAGACGTTTCCTCTTGCGTTCTGTGACCATGCAAGAAATTGTACTTCATACAACTATCGATATATCTTGTATGTCATACAAGAAAAGGAGTTGCCATGAAGGCACGAGATATTGCTGTGACAGGAATAGGTGCGACAACGCCCTTGGGAGGCACCGTCGACACCACCTGGGCCGCCCTCCTTGAGGGCTGTTCAGGGGTGCGGGATGTCGGATCGGACATGTTGCAGGGCAGCGGGCTCCCCGTAACCATCGCCGCACCCATGGCCACCGACCCAGCGAAGAGACTTGACGCCGTCGAAGCCAAAAGACTGGACAGGGTTCAGCAAGCCGCCATGATTGCCGCAGCAGAAGCGTGGGCAGATGCCGGTTCGCCCCAAGTTGATGGCACCCGACTGGCTGTCGCGGTAGGAACAGGTGTGGGAGGAATCGGCACACTGCTCCGGGAGGACGACACCTTGGAAAACCGCGGCCAGCGCCGCGTCTCCCCACGGGCAGTACCGATGCTCATGGCCAACGGACCCGCCGCGGCTCTCAGCATCCGCTACGGCGCCAAGGCAGGTTCATACACCCCGGTCTCGGCGTGCTCCTCGGGTGCCGAAGCAATTGTCCTGGCCGCCAGATTGATCCGTTCCGGCGAAGCTGATGTGGTCATTGCAGGCGGTGCTGAAGCCGCGATAACGCCATTCACCGTCGCTGCCTTCCTGCAAACGAGGGCCCTCTCAACACTTACAGCGGATCCCGCGTCTGCGTCGCGTCCCTTTGCCTCAGACCGCGACGGCTTCGTCCTGGGCGAAGGCGCTGGCATTTTGGTGCTGGAAAGTGCCGAGCACGCCACGGCCCGCGGTGCCACTGTCCATGCGGTCCTGCGTGGCGTCGGCATTGCCTCCGATGCTTTCCATATGACGGCACCGGCGGACGACGGCGAAGGCCAGGTCACCGCCATCACCAAAGCACTCAACGACGCCGGCATGAGCCCAGCGGAGGTGGGCCACGTCAACGCCCACGCGACGGGCACCACCGTGGGGGACCTGGCGGAAGCAAAAGCCATCAAGGCCATCTTCGGCGACACCATTCCGGTGACTGCACCCAAGGCCTCCCTGGGACATCTCTTCGGGGCCGCCGGCGCCGTCGAAGCCATCATCGCAATCCGAAGCGTCGCACAGGAAGTCATCGCTCCCACCCGCAATCTTCACCAGGGAAACGTGGACTCCGGGATCGGGCTGGACGTTGTCACCGAACAACGCCGCGGAACATCTCCCGCAGCGCTCTCCAACTCGTTCGGATTTGGCGGCCAGAATGTCAGCCTGATCTTCAGCAAGGGCTAAAGCTGTACCCGGTTCCTACTTTTCGGGGTCCCGCAGGAGGTCTTAGTGCTCGATGCAGTCACTTGACGGATACCCCGCGCACACGTGAGCGGTTCAAGATTTAAGGACACCGTTGGCTCGGTTGTGCCGGGTGCCTCCCGGGCGACAAGCGGTACCATTTCAAGAACTAAGGACGAATCATGGACCAGATTACCCTGGGCGATGTGAGCATTACCCGGGTCTGGGAATACTACGGACCCGTCGACATGACACCACAGGCATTCTTCCCGGAAAGCCCGCAGCACGCATGGGAGGACAACTCCTCGTGGTTGGTGCCGCACTTCCTGGACTCCGAGACGCAGATCGTCAATTCAGCGATCCAGACCTGGCTGCTGCGCAGCGGGGGAAAGAACATTCTCATCGACACGGGAGTCGGCAACCACAAGGAGCGGCCTTACGCGTCGGTCTGGAGCCACCTCAACACAGATTTCCTGAGTAACCTCGCCCGTGCGGGCGTTCGGGCCGAAGACGTGGACATCGTGGTGAACACGCACCTCCACATAGACCACGTCGGGTGGAACACGTACTTGGACGGCCGGACGTGGGTGCCGACCTTCCCCAACGCCACCTATCTGATGCCAAAAACCGATTTCGACTTCTGGAACCCCGCCAACGGTTACAAACCGCTGCTCGGTCGGGGAAATCAGAATGTTTTCGAGGACAGCGTCGCGCCCGTACACGAAGCAGGCATGACGTTGCTGTGGGAGGACGGCTACACGATCGACGAGAACCTGCGCTTGGATCTTGCGCCGGGACACACTCCCGGGTCTTCAGTCCTCACGCTCAACTCCGGTTCTGACCGGGCGGTGTTCGTCGGCGACATGCTGCATAGTCCTGTACAGATCATGGAGCCGGACTCGAACAGCTGCTTCTGCGAGGACCCCGCCGGTGCCAGGGCCACACGCCGCAAAGTTCTCGGCTGGGCAGCCGATAACAATGCCTTGGTGGTTCCCGCACATTTGGGTGGTTCAGGCGCAGCCGAGGTGGTCCGGGACGGGAGCAAGTTCTCCATCAAGGGCTGGGCTCCGTTCGCACCTTACTCCCAAGGCTAAGACCACAGAAAGAAACCATGAGTCACCTTAATGACAACGGCGAGAACACCGAAAACGCCGAAAACACAGTCGTTACCGCTAACGGTGCAGTCCGAGGCTTTCGGCACGACGGAACAACCGCGTTCCTGAACATTCCCTACGCCGCAGCCCCGCTAGGCATCGCCCGGTTCCAAGCTCCGCAGCCGCACGCACCCTGGCTGGGTGTGCGGGACGCCACCAATCCGGGGCCGAATGCGCCCCAGTCCGAACGCAAACTCGGCAACGTGGACATGTCCGCCTATTTCGGACCTGGGTGGGTCCGCGGAGAGGACTACCTGACCGTAAATGTCTGGACGCCTGAAACAGAGGGCGAGCGGCGGCCGGTAATGGTCTTCGTCCATGGAGGCGGATTCGTGGCTGGGTCCACCCGCTCGGAACTCTATGACGGCACAGGATTTGCCCGTGACGGCATCGTCCTGGTGACCCTGAACTACCGCCTGGGCATCCCCGGTTTCCTCGATCTTCCCGGCGCGCCCGCAAACCGGGGTGTGCTCGATGTGATGGCCGCCCTACGCTGGGTGCAGGAGAATATCGCTAAGTTCGGTGGTGATCCCGCCAACGTCACGCTCTTCGGCCAGTCCGCGGGAGCCACGATAGTCAGCGCAGTATTGGCCGATTCTCAGGCCGAGGGCCTGTTCCGGAGGGCGATCGTCCAGAGCGGCAGCGGTTGGGGGGCCTTCACACCGGAGCAGGCCGCCCGGGTCACCCGCGCCGCAGCCGAGGCGTTGGGGATCGAGCCCAGCGTCGAGGCGTTCGCGAACATCCCGGATGAGGACCTCGTCGACATCATGCCCAAGCTGTCGGGCATCGACCTGCAGACCGAGACCGCTGGCGACCCGCTCATCGGCCTAAGCCCGTTCAGCGTCGTACTCGACCAGCAGCCGGCGGAGGCGGTCGCCGACGGACGCGGCGGCGCCGTCGACCTGCTCGTGGGGATCAACACGGAGGAAGGCAATCTTTATCTGGCTCCATTTGGGAACTTCTTCACTTCGACCGAGGCAGACGTCGACGCGGCCGCGGTGCGCTCCCACCGGGATCCAGTTCGATTGGTGGAGGCCTATCGCAAAGCCCGGCCGCAAGCTTCCTTCGGCGAGCTGCGCTCCGCCATCATGGGAGACGCTCTGTTTGGCGCCGGCAGCTGGCGTCTCGCCGACGCACATGCCGAACACGACGCCTCCGGCACATACAGCTATTTGTTCGCCTGGCGATCGAACAGCCTTGAGGGAGAGCTCGGCGCCACGCACGCCATGGAGCTGCCTTTCGTCTTTGACAACATCGGGCTGCCGCAGCTGCGAGGCCACAAAGCCCTCCTGGGTCCGGATGATCCGCCCGCTGAACTGGCCGCCCGCGTGCACGCCGCCTGGGTGGCATTCGCCAGGACAGGCGATCCGGGCTGGGAACGGTACGACACCGCCCGTCGGGCAACCCTCCGCATCGACGACGGCGTTTGGGCTGTAGAAGAGGACCCCCGCAGTGAGGAACGCAAGGCGTGGCGCTGAACCCCGGTCGCTCCGCTGAGCGGCCCGACCCGCAGCCTGGCAGGCATTCGATCCACCCACCCCTATTCAAGGAAGAAACTCTATGAGCAGGACAATCGTCAGCACAAAGCATGCGCCGGTTACCAGCGCGCCCCTTTCCCAAGGTGTACGTAAGGGACCCATCCTCCAGATATCGGGCCAGCTTCCGTTCGATCTCCAGACCGGTGCCGTCGTCCGTACAACCGTGGCAGAGCAGACGACGCAGGTCCTAAGCAACATCGCCGCGGTGCTCAAGGCAGGAGGGGCCAGCATGGAAGACGTCGTCATGCTGCGGGTCTACCTGACTGATCCGGCCGACCTGGCCGAGATGAACGCGGCGTATGCCGTGGCTGTGGGCGAGCCCTTTCCTGCTCGCACCACCGTCTACATGCAGCTACCCCCTGGGCTGCTTGTTGAGATCGATGCCTTGGCAGTACTGACCGACTGAAACAATGGGGCACCGCTGGCGGTAGCTGGCTATGATTACAGGTGCTAATGTTTCAGCCCCTTGGAGGCTCGTGTGAATGAGCGCGTGACACAACACGGCGCGATCACGGGAGTCGAGTGCGGTCTCGGTCACCCGCTTGTCGGGCGAGCGATAGAGGCCGCGCGCCTCGGTGGCCTGGTGGAGTCCATGCTGTCCAGCAGCCAGGTCCTGGTACTTACCGGCGACCCGGGCGCGGGCAAGAGCATCCTCTTGGATGGCACCGCGGTGCGTGCACGCACGGCTGGCCACCAGGTGCTGACAGCGACCGGCAGCGAGACGGAGACCTATCTCGCTTTCGCCGGGCTGTACCAGCTTCTGCGGCCCGCCCTGGCCGTTGCCGAGAGTCTGCCGGTTCGCCAGCGCGCCGCTCTGCTCGGGGCGTTCGCTCTGGAGCCCGCTCCAGACATTCCAGACATGATGCTCCTTGGCGTAGCGGTCCTGACCTTGCTATCTGATCTGGCCGACCGAGGGCCTGTTCTGGTCGTGGTCGACGATGCGCAGTGGATCGACCGGGCGTCTCTGGACGTGTTAGCGTTCGTCGCCCGGCAGTTGGCCGACGAACCGATCACCCTGTTGTTGGCTGTTCGGATTGGCGACTCGCTTCCGGGGTTCAGGGAGCACCGGATGCTCATGCTGGGGCCGCTCGATGAAGCGGCGGCCAATCAACTGCTCGAGGTGGCGCAGCCCCAGATCCTGGACGGTCGACTGCGCTTGGAGATCCTCGACCAGGCGGCAGGAAATCCGCTCGCCCTGATTGAGCTGGCAGGTGCGGCAATTCGCTGGCGGGAACTGTCTTCCAATACGGCAGCCGGTCCGCTGCCTCTCACCGAGCGGCTGGAGCGGATCTATGCCGCACGACTGGAGGAGCTGCCCGAGGATACTGAGCGTGCACTGGTGCTGTTGGCAGCTGCGGACGCGGCGGACTCAGCGACGGCCGTGTTCCTCGGACTGCCCGACCTGGGAGACAAGGCATGGCTGCCTGCACAGCATGCGGGGCTGGTAAGGCAGGTGGGCCGGCAGATCAGATTCCGGCACCCCCTCATCCGCTCGGCCGTGTACCATGCAGTGTCGTTCGATGCACGGCAAGATGCCCATCTGAGACTGGCCGAAGCACTGCGCGAGGAGCCTGACCGACGCGCCTGGCACCTGGCCGCGGCTACTGCCCACCCAGACGCGGGAGTGGCTGCCGCATTGGAGGAGACTGCGGGCCGGGCCAGACGGCGCGGCGGTTATGCGGCGGCGGCCAAGACTCTGGAACGGGCCGCCGAGCTCGCCCCGGAGCGTGAAGAGCGCGCGCGGTTGCTGGTAGCCGCCGCAGGCGCGGCCGTGTTCACGGGCCAGCTCGCATGGGTGGAGGAACTCACCGCCCAAGCCCGCGGCCTCACGGACGACTTCGCACTCCAGGCGGCCGCATCGCACCAGGCGGCCAAGCTGATTACGCTGACTATGCATCACAACGTGGCCTACGCTGCGCTCACGCGCACCGCATCGCAGCTCTCGACCACGGCACCTGAGTCGGCACTCGACATCCTAGGCGACGCCGCCGTGGCCCACTTCTACTCTGGCGAAGAATCGCAGAGGTACGAGATACAGCAAATCCTCTCGCTCATCGCCGAGAACCCGCCAGACGCATCCCTGCGGGCGTGGGTGCGGGCCCTTGCTGATCCGATCCACAGTGGTGCAGACATTGTCCCGGCACTGCCAGGGATGATCCGTCAGGAGAAGGACAGGCCCGACCGGCTGATGAACCTTGCCATCACGGCCTGGCTGCTGGATGAGACTCCCCTGGCGGTGAGGACCTTCGACATGGCCTTGGACCTGTGGCAGACCCGCGGGCCACTCCCAAATGGACTGGGCTGCGCCGCCGCCCTGGCCTACCTGGAACAGGGCCGGTGGGCGCGGGCCCGCACCGTGTGCGCAGAGGTAGCCTCTGTGGCCGCGGTAACCGGACTAGAGCACGCCGCGGCGTGCGCATCGGCCGTCGAAGCCATGGTATGCGCTTTTCAAGGGGATGCCTCCCAAGCGCGTACGCTGGCTGAAAATGCCCTTGCTCTGGTCGACCCGCTCGAGAGCCGGTCCGTCACTGTCTATGCCCGACGGGCACTTGGAGCAGTCGCGGCAGCAGAAGGCGACTATGGTGCCGCCTACGAGCAGCTGCGCATGGTTTTTCGCGCTGACGGCGCCCCTCTGCATTATCACGCATCCTACGCAGCTCTCGCGGAGCTGGCCGCCGCTGCCGCGCGCAGCGGCCACATCAACGAGGCCGCTGCGATCGTTGAGCGCTGTGGCCAGCAGCTTGGCAGCAGCGCTTCAGCGCGTCTGAAGGCGCTGTTGAACCGAAGTCGTGCGCTGCTCTCCGACCCGGAGCAGGCCGAATCCTGTTTCAACGCCGCCCTGTCGGACACCACGCTCGAGTTATGGCCTTTCGAACGGGCACAGACGCTCCTGGACCACGCTGAGTGGCTACGGCGCAGGCGCCGCATCGCCGAAGCACGGCCCGGGTTCACCTCGGCGCTAGAGACTTTTCGGCGACTCGGCGCCCGACCATGGATCGAACGCGCCCAGGCGGAACTGCGCGCGTCCGGCGTTGACGTCGTCGATGCCGCGCCGGACGCACTAGCCGAGCTCACGCCGCAGCAGTGGCAGATTATCCGGCTTGCAGCCCGAGGACTCAGCAACCGCGAGATCGGCGAGAGACTCTTTCTGTCACCCCGAACGGTCGGCTCGCACTTGTACCGCACATTCCCCAAACTCGGCATCACAGCCCGCGCACAGCTCCGCGATGTCCTCGAAAGCGCCCCCTCAGCCAACGGTGCAGTCATCTGACGCATACCGCCCCGCGCGCTAGGCAGACCAGAATTGTCAGAGGCCGATCGAAACCATGACCGGCTCGACGGCGGCAGGGTCGCCGTCGCCAATGAAAGGGGCGACGACCGTGCGGGAAAGATCGGCAGCGGCCTTGTGGGGCCGGTTCCTAGCTTCCGACCCCGGGTTACTGCGCCTGGTCTCTGCTCTCCGGGTAACTCTGGCAGTCCTCCTTACGCTGGGTATGCTGACTGCTCTGGCGCAGCCTGTCCAGGTGGTAGTGACTGGTGGATTCAGCGCCATGGTCGCCTCGCTCGCCACCAGCGACGTCAGCGCCCGTGACCAGATGCTCACCCTGCTGGGCGGTCTGATCACCTCTTTCGGCGGCCTCACAGCTGGAACGCTGCTGGCACCTAGTCCCGCCGCGGCGGCTGTGGTCTTTCCACTGCTGATCTTTGTGGCCGCCTATGCTCGCAAATTCGGCCCGCGCGGACTGGGACTGGGAATCTTCGGCGTCATGATGCTCTTTCTGGCGCAGGTCACCAAGGCAGCGCCCGGACAGTTACCGGAACTGGCAGGGGCTCTCGGCATGGCCATCACGGCTGACGCCCTGGCGCGCTTCGCGCTCGTTCCGACCAGGGTTCAAAGCATTCTGCGACGCCTGCAGCAGGCGTTCGACAGCCGTCTGCGCTCTGTGCTGGAAGCGACGATCGAGCTCCTGGAAACGCGGCGCGACGATACACGGAGAGTTCGGGCATTGGAACGCACCATCAACCGCCTGCACGTGTGCGCGCTGCTGATTGAAGACGTCATGGACCGATGCCACGTGGATAAAGCCACCGCTGACACGCAGTTGAGGATCGCACGTACCGAAAGCGCTGCGCGCCGGCTTGCCGTTCTTGCAATGCGCTTGACGCGTATGCCCCAGCTGCCCAGCGATGGGCAAGCCCACACCCGCGAGCATCTGGTTCGCGAGATACGGGCCCTGTATGACTGCTTGGTGAACTCCGATGAAGCCTCATACGGAGGAGTACGCGAACGGCTGCTGGACTATTCGGCGCATCCGCCGGCATTCGCCCCTCCGGAACTGCAACACAGCTATCAGGGAGTAGGCGAGCTGGCTCTGATGGTGTTCGGCCATCACTCGGCACCAGATGCTGCCGCAGCGGGGGCTACCGGCAAGCCGCGGCGAGCCCGCGCAGAGGGTCGAACCACCCGTCAATCGTTCCAGCTCGCGGCGGCTACTGCACTCGCCGGAGCCGGTGGAACCTTGCTCTCACCGGATTTATGGTACTGGTCCGTCGCCACAGTTTGGGTGGTCTTCATCAGGGTGGAGAGCACCGGGGAGATCCTCCTTCAAGGCGCCAGGCGATTGGCTGGCACAATCCTGGGCGTGGTGTTCGGCTTCTGGCTCGCGGTCCTGTCCAGCGGTAGCTCTTCCAGCGGGCTGTGCCTGCTCCTGCTGTGCCTCTTCGGGATGTTCTACACGCCTCCGGCCGCCTACTGGGCTGTGACCTTCTTCATCACCGGCGCGCTTAGCGTGCTCATTTCGCTCCTCCATACCTTCACGATTAGTTTGCTCGTGCTGCGCATCGAGGAGACAGCGCTCGGCGTCGCCTGCGGGGTAATCGCTGCGGTCCTTATCCTGCCTATCAGTGCTCAACGAGTGAGCAACGACCGCTTGGTCGAGCTTATGCGCGCACTCCGCCGCGTCACCCGTCACGCCATTGGCAGCCTCGACGACAGGCACCTTGCCCGGGGGCTGTCCCAGGATCTGCGGGAACTCGATCAAACGCTGGAGGCCTTCCGCAGGTCCTGCCTGCCGATTGCCCACCCGGCCAATCCGCAACGCCGACGGCGGGCCCGTGCCCGCGCCCTGATCGGACTCTTGGATGCTTGTGGGTACCACGCCCGAAGCCTCGCGGCCTTGGTCGAGCGGGTTTCGGACGTCCCACAGGTTGCCCGACTGGGGAGCGCAGAGCGGAGCATCTCAAGCACTGTCGAATGTTTGACCAGACAACTCGATGAATTTGGAAGTTCGACGCCGAACCGCGTTGGAAGTGCCTCCACGATCACCCTGTCACTGCTCGCCGACGAGTCGGGCCTGCCCAGGAAGCGCATATCTCCTAGCCAACGGCTGCTGCTGCATGCTGAACGTCTGGACGCTGCCCTGCAGACCATTGGCACCACCCTGATGCCAATGACCCCGGCGACGCCGCTGTGTCCAGCTGACGGGCAGGGGTTATAGGACAAAACGTGTGTATGGGACGAGCTTGCTTTCCAGTGATCGCGCGGAAAATCCGGAGTAGCTAAGCTTTTGAAGCTTAGGGTAGCTGGGGTGCTTGCACATCTCTGGAATGCTTGATTTGTGGCTGCGGGATGGTTCGGAACGGGAAAACCGGTGCCGGTAAGCACCGTTACCGGTGCCTGGAGTGCGGGGTGGGCCGCCCTGGTGAGTCCTGATGTAAGCCGCCGGGCTGAATTGGATGCGTTTCTGGGCTGGCAGTGGTGCAATACCGAGAAAGAGGCCGCATGACCTGCCCTGCTCGCCCGGCTCCCCTCCCCGACCATCGTGGTCACCGGTGGCGGCTCCGGGATCATGGCGGCCCTGTCCGAGTGCTGGAGTGAGACCGCGGTTCAGCGGTGCCTCGTGCACGCCCAACGGAAATCAACACTGGTGGACCGGGACGCGCAACCCGAACTTGGTCCAATGCGGCTGAATGCTGGAGGTTTAGGTAAAGCGCACGCCTGGAGATGTAGCAACAGGAAACATATGGAGCCGGGGCCCGTCCGACAGCAGCATGAGAGAACCCGGAGCCCAAGGTACAGAAATTAGGCACCTCCTGCTCCCGCATTTCCCACCTCGCGGGCCGGCACGGGCAGGACCCGTCAAGGCGGAGCCGTCTTCGAGTCGCTTTCGTTATGCTATCTGGATTCGTTCATCGCCTAGCTCAACCTCGACACGCAGCCGGCCGCCCAAGGCCTCGACGTACTTTCGCAAAGTGTCGACCTGGGCGCGATCAATGTCACCGTGCTCGATGCGGGACACCCTGTTCTGGCTGACGTGCAGGCGGTCGGCCAGCTCGACCTGTGTCAGGTCAGAGGCCTCGCGGAGCTCCCGAAGCCGGTAGGCCCGTACCTCATCGAGCATGCGCTTCTTGTGGGCATTCACAGCTGCCCGGTCAACGGGACGCTTTGCCAGTAGTTCCTCCATGGACTTCGCCATTATGCGCCTCCTTTCAGAATCCTCATATGATAATCGAACAGGTCATCAGCAACCGGAATGTTCGTCCTGTACCACTTGCTCCAGTTGCCCGCTTTGTCCCCAGCGACAAGCAGGATCGCCCGCCGCTCTGGATCAAAGGCAAACAGGATTCGCAGTTCCGAACGCCCGCTGGATCCCGGCCGCAGCTCCTTCATGTTCTTGTGCCGTGAACGAACCACTGTGTCGACCAACGGTCGACCAAGTTGAGGTCCGCGCTCAGCGAGAAGCTCCAATGCGGCAACTATCTGCTCATACGAGTCTTGGTCAAGATCTAACAGCCACGTCTCAACGAGTCCCACGTCAACATTCCACATCGAACCCATGGTACAACTCAGGCGTTCTACAACTCAAGAGCTATATCGTGTGGAGCGTCACTTGCTGGACGTGCACTCAGAGGCGCGGTTCCAGTAAGTGATCCGCCAGTGGCTGTCCATCCCGATCACCGACTGGCTGATCTCATCCAGCAGCTGCGCCTGAGTCAGCAGATCCTCATGCTGTTCCTCCGCCATGGAGTCTCCGGGTTCTCCTTTGAAAACGGCCGCCATCGCACCATCGGTTAGTTGCTGGGTATAAGGTCACGTCGCCTTAAGCGGGAGATCCCCCTGCCGCGGCCATGCCGGCATTCCCTGTTCGAGGCAGTTCACACCGGCCGCTGGAGGCGGAACCGGCGAGGTTTTCCGGATTCAGACGCAGGAGTAGTCATAGTCGAAGCCACGAGAGACATACTGGGTAAGGGTGACTTTGCCTCCTCCGGTCAGTGGCGCAGCGGCGCACATACGTTTGGCTGACGTCAGCGAACTCGCGCCGGCTAGCCAGCTTCTGGCCGTGTAAAGCGAGCTTGACGGCGGAACTGTGCCCACTATTTGCGACCACTGGCTGGTGGTGGAGTAGATTCCGGTCGTTGCACCGATGTCTGCGAAATAGGCCACCATTCCTTCCAGATCCGCACGGTTGGAAGCCTTGTCGGCGGACCAGCTGTTGCCCGTTTCGACGTCGAGCCACCACATGTATGAGCCCGGAGTGCTCACGCCTCGGATGTTTGCATCGTCATATGCTTTGGCATACCCATACATATACGAGCAGGCAGCCCCAAAAGATCCGCTCGTGCACTGGCCGTAGGGGTTGCTCACAGTAGTTCCGCCATAAGTATTGCTTGTGGGCCACCAGGAGCCGGCCGATCCCGGATTGGCAGTATTTACGTAGAGCGCGACCTTGGGTTGCGCGGTAACGCCAGTCGATGAACCGGCCCAGGACAGCTCGGTCGCGAGGCAGGGATTGGTCGTGTTGGCGGTGCCATTGTTGACGCCAACAATTCCAAAGGTCTGGCCTTTAGGCAGCGCCTTGCCGCACTGCGGCCATGAGACGTCATTGCCTGTTTCGGGGGGTGTCGCGGCCTCCGCAGGGACGCCGACGAGCATCAACAGCATGGCTGCAAAGGCGGCCATCGGATAACGAAACCGGATTAGCATCGGCGTGGTGCGGGTGATGTTCACAGTCGGCCCCATTTCGGCTCTATGCAATCAGGTACCAAGCATGAGACTCCCGCCAGCACGCGTCAAGGTAAGGCGGGTTGACTCGCTAGCGTGACGGAAGGAACCTTATTGGCAAACTCGTCGATCTCGACATGCTCAGCCGATGATGTCTTGAGCCGCAACGCTCCGGAGGCCATGAATATGGATCGGTTGCTCACGGCATGTCCGCCGCGGCCCAAAGGGCACCGGCGGAGATGATCTGCCCGTCCTTAATGACGGTACGCGTCCTGCTTTCGTCCCAGAGGACCGAGGGTTCGTGGAAGGGATTACCGTCCAGCACCACCAAGTCTGCGCAGGACCCCTGGGCAATGCGTCCAAGGTCACCACGCCGAAGCAAGGCCGCGTTGGTTGATGTTGCCGACCGGAGTGCGGCGTAGACGCCAAGAACTTCACACTGCAGGCGGAGTCCGGCCAGTTGCTCATCCTCCAGCTCACCCATGAGGTCTGTTCCAAACCCAATCCGGACCCCGGCATCTCGGGCCAGTGCCACGGCGTTCCTCCCGGCCTCCAGCACTTCCCGGTTCTTTTCCGCTCCCACTTTGGTGAGGCCGACTTCCTCTCCACGCCGGTCCATGGCCTCGTAGGTCACCAAGGTGGGGACCAGATAGACGTCGTTGTCGGCCATCAACCGGGCGGTTTCCGCATCCAGCAGGTTACCGTGTTCGATGCAGCGAACCCCGTTAAGTACTGAATGGCGGATGGCCTCGGGCGAGTAGGCGTGAGCCGTGGCGTAGCTGCCCCGGCGGGAAGCCTCCTCCGTGACAGTGCGGATTTCCTCCGCACTGTACTGCGGAATCCGAATCGGATCGACCGGGGAAACGACCCCTCCTGAAGTCATGAGCTTTATGGCGGACGCACCTGTGCGGAATCGATGACGCACGGCCTGCAGCAGGTCATCGACGCCATCTACCACTTCGCACATGTGCCCGCCATGGAAACATCCCCCGTCGTTCGCGGCCCGGATATCGCCGTGGCCGCCTGTTTGGCTTAGCGCCGGGCCCGTGAAGAAGTAGCGTGGCCCGGGGTACAGACCCTCCTCGATGGCGTTGGCAAGGCCAACATCCCCACCGGCAACGTCACGAACCGCAGTGAAGCCGCGGAGCAGTGCAGCCGCGAGGCGCCTTGCGCCGGCAAGTGCGGAATAGCTCAGTGGACCCGTCTCGTTCCTGGCGGACGTCAGGCTAAGGGCGTAGGCATGAAAATGCGCATCGATAAGTCCTGGAATCACGGTTCGGCCGCCAGCGTCAAGGACGACATCGGTCTCATCCACCTCCCGCCCTATGGCTGTAATCCGGCCGTCCCGGATGCTGATAGAGCCCTCAAACAGGTCAGGTGATTCGCCGTCGAAGATCAGGGCGTTCCGTACTGTCAGAATTCCGGAAGTGGTCACGTGTTGTTCCCTTCGTATTGCCTTCGCGGGCGGGCCCCCAATGGTGCCCGCCCGCGAAGGAGCTAGTTGGCGGTGGTAAGGGCTTCTTCGAGCAGATGGACAGACCGCCTTGCGACCTCCAAGGCTGCGTCCACCGAACTCTGGTCATAAGTGCCGTCAGGGCCGAGGAAATTCATCGATCCGATAGTCTGGCCGTTGCTCACGACCGGAACGTTGACAATAGCGCCGCAACCCAGTGACTCGATGGTTGCCGAATCAAAGAAGAACGTGCGGACCGCTTCCTTGTCCGCCCCCAGGAACGGCTGCTGTCCATTGATCACCTGCTCCAGCCACAGCCGGTTCGTGTCCCCCGCAAGGGTCTTCCTCCCGCCCACCGGATAGACATCCGGATGTGTGGTGTAGACGCGGGCCATACTGGCGCCATTATCGGCAATGACGGAGGCGGTAAAGAGCGTGACGCCGACTGCTTCCCGGGCGTGGGCGTACACGTCGTCAAAGGATTCAAACTGAGAACTCATAAAGTCCCTTCTTTCTCTTGATGGGAACCCATCCACTGGCGTTGCTTAGTAGCCGTAGTGCGTCTTGGCGAAGTCCTCGGTGATGAAGCCGTTGACGATGTCATGGGTGATGTCTTCGCGGGAGCGCTTGGAGACGTCTCCGAAGCCGCCGCCCCCTCCCACGGCGAGGCGGACGACGTCGCCGGCTTTGATCTTGTGGGCGTTCGCCTTCAGCGTGCGGATCTCATCAGCGCGGCCGGGGTTGATCACAACTTCCGGGCCCTGGGCGTCTGATCCGCCGAAGAGCCCCCAGGCGGGGGTCTTTGACCGTTCGAACCAGAGTCCGACCACGCAGTCGGCCAGGAATTCGTATTCGCGTACCACGCCGTTGCCGCCGCGGTACTGTCCGGGGCCCCCGGAGTTGGGGCGGATGGAGTACTCGTTGATCCGGAACGGGTAGCGCGTTTCCAGCATCTCGATGGGAAGGTCCTTGAGGGAGCCGTTGACGTTGTTGATCATGGCTGATTCCCCATCCGTGCCCTGCCAGGCACCCCAGCCGCCCAGAGTTGCCTCCATTGTGACGAAGTTCCGGCCGAAGCGGGCGTCGAAACCGGCAGCGGTGATGATCATTGAGTCGCCGTGGCTGGCGCTGGCGACGCGGTCCGGCATGGCAGGGGCCATTGCCTTTGAGACGAGGTCGATCAGCAGCCCAAGGTGGGAGAAGTACCACTGGCATGGAGCTGGCGTCACGGCGCCGAGCACTGAGCCGGACCGAACCTGCGTGGTCATTGGCCGGAAGGAACCGCCGTTGGAGTTGGACTCGGGGCTGACAAGGAGTTTGTAGCCCACGCGCAGTGCCGAGACAGCCTGGGCGGCACCACAGTTAACCGGCCCCGTGGTCTGGTCCGCCGATCCGGTGACGTCGAAGTCAACGGTGTCGCCGGCTACAGTGATCCGCAGCTTGATCGAAATGGGAGTGTCCAGATTGATGCCGTCGTTGTCCAGGAAACCCTCGGCTTCGTAAACCCCGTCCGGGATATTGCGGACCGTCGCACGCTCAATTTCCTCCGTTTGGCGGAAGATCTCATCCCTGGCGGCATCCAGCTGCTCCATTCCGTACCTGCCCACGAGCTCCTTCATCCGGGTGGTCCCCATCCGAAGAGCTGCGATCATCGCGTGCATGTCACCAATGGTCTGGTAGGGGAAACGCACGTTGGTCCGGATCAGCTCCACAACCGAAGTCTCGATTCCGGCTTCGACCAGCTTCACAGGCCCCATCCTGAAGCCTTCCTGGAAGATATCCGTCGAGTCCATCGAGCCGCCCACATCTTTGGATCCCATGTCCATCCAGTGAGCACGCGTGGCCGCGAATCCGACCACTGCGCCTTCGTCGAAAATAGGAGCAAAAAGGGTCACATCGTTCAGGTGGGTGCCGCCCAGGTATGAGTCGTTGAGGATCCAGATGTCTCCCTCCTGCCAGACCGCGCGGCCATACATCTCCTCCACAGCGATCGAACAGGTTTCGAGGTTGCCGAGGAACAGCGGCAGGCCAGCGGACTGTCCGAGCACGCGGTGTTCGGTGTCCAGGAGGGCCACGACGCAGTCCCCGCCCTCATAGAGGATGGGTGAGTAGGCGGAACGGATCAGTGTGGCGTTCATGTCATCGGCTGCGCTGGTGAGAGCGTTGCGGATGATTTCCACGGTGACGGGATCCAGGGTTTTGACTGCTTCAAGTGTCATTTTTTTGGTACCTCAGTTTCCTTCGACATCTTCTGAGCGGATGATTAGTGAGCCGAACTCGTCGACCTTGACGTTGAACCCGGGGGGAACCACGGTGGTGGCGGTCTGCTCCACGATGATGGCGGGCCCTTCGAATGTGTGGCCGGCGCCGAGGTCGTCCCGGCGGACCACGACGGTGTTGTGCTCGACGTGGTCAAAGACCACACGGCGGATTTCGTGCTTGAACTCCGGGCCCTGTGCAGTGACGTGACTGGGAGCTTCCAATCGTCCAAGGTCACCGACGGCCTGCGTCCGCAGCGTGACGATTTCGATCGGGGCGCCGAGGTTGGAGTGGCCGTAGCGCTCGTGATACATCGCGGAAAAGCGAACAGCGAGGTTTGCGACGAAGTCGGGAGACTCGGGTTCGTCAGCGGATGTCAGCGGAACGTTGAGGGAGAACTCCTGCGATTGATAACGGACGTCCACGGACGCCGTCGTGGCGCGGCTTTCCTCCGGGACCCCTTCCGAGACCAGTGACGACAGGCCCTCGACCTCCATCGAGCGCAGGATGCCGGCCATGTCTGCCACATCGATGTCTTCGTCGAGGTAGAAGTAGGGCTCGGAAAAGTCCTTACGGATGTTGGTTTGCAGCATGCCCCAGGCCGAGAAAGCGCCCGGGAAGCGCGGAACGATCGTTTCCGGGATGCCAAGTTCTTTAGCGAGGAAGACGGCGTGCATGGGTCCGGCTCCACCGAAGGCCACGAGGGAGAAGTCGCGGGGTTCGATACCCCGGGAGATGGTAATGGTTCGGATGGCCTGCGCCATCTGGGAGTTGGCGACGTCGCAGATGCCTTCGGCCATGGCGATGGGGTCCAGGCCGAGCTGGTCACCTACTGTTTTCAGGGCTGTTATCGCGGCTTCACGGTCCAAGGCGACTTGTCCGCCGGCGAACCAGTCGGGGTCGACTCTGCCGAGCACCAGGTTGGCGTCGGTAACGGTGGGTTCCGTCCCGCCGCGGCCGTAGCAGGCCGGTCCGGGGTTTGCTCCTGCAGAACGCGGTCCGACACGCAGGCCGCCGGCTTCGAGCCAAGCGACGGAACCGCCACCAGCGCCGACGGTGTGGATGTTGACAACGCTCATGAGCATGGGCAGACCTTCAAGGTGGGCCTCCGTGGAGACATCCGGTTTGCCGTCAACCACCAAGGAAACGTCAAAGGATGTGCCGCCCATGTCCACGCCGATGAGATTGCGGTTTCCCGAGACACCCGCCAGTTCGACATCGCCCATGGCACCGCCGACCGGGCCCGAAAGCAGTGTCTGCAGAGGACGCTTACGGGCGGACTCGGCCGTGAGCACACCTCCCGAGGACTGCATGATGTGCAGCGGGGCTTCCACTCCCCGGTCAGCGAGTTTTTCTTCCAAGTCCAGGAGGTAGTTGCGTACCACCGGTCCCGTGTAGGCCTCGACGACGGCGGAAGACGTGCGTTCGTATTCGCGCCATTCCTTGGCTGCTTCGTGCGAAAGGGAGACTGTGAAGTCTTCGCCGAGTTCCTCGATCAGGATTTCGCGGGCCCTGAGTTCGTGTGAGGGGTTCTTGTAGCTGAACAGGAATGCAACGGCGACGGCGCCGTAGCCCTCCTCCACTGCCCGGCGTGCGGCCTGGCGGACTGCCAGTTCGTCCAAGGGCACGAGTTCCTGGCCTTGACTGTCCAGCCTGCCACCGACGCCGATGACGTCCTTGCGCTCGACCAGCGGGGCAGGCTTGCGGTACTGGGCATTGTAGAGCTCAAGACGGGGGCCACGGGCAATGTGATAGGTATCTTCGATGCCGGCCGTGGCCAGCAGTAGCACGGGAACCCCCCGACGTTCCAGGAAGGCATTCAGGCCCTGGGTAGTGCCGTGCACCAGGAAATCGATGTCCGATAGATCATCAACTATGGATTCGAGGCCTGAGATTACTCCGGCACTCAAGTTCCCCGGCGTGGTGGACGCTTTCGTAGCCGCGTAGGTTCCGGCGTCCTGGTCGTACGCCACAATGTCCGTAAAGGTTCCGCCGATATCCATCGACACCCTGTAGTTCGGCATGTGTTTCTCCTCATGGTTCTGGAATGGAACGGTGTGTGAGAGATCACGGTACATATGCAGCCCACCAGTCAGGTGGGCATACTGCATGATTTGGCTATGGCTGAACGGGCAGAGTGCATAAAGGCGCTTGGCAGGTACGCCCTGCTCAGATCCGCAACAAGCCTCTTCCACCTCGACTGAGCGGTGCCCGTTGAGAAGGGCAGTGCTTTACGCCCAAACGGGCGAATCAAAAAAGTGCAAAGTGAACACTGCCTGAGCGCCCCTCGTTTGTACTGTGATTGCAATCACTCGGCCGGAGGCTAGGACGGCCTGCTCCGAGTGGAGGCTTGGATGAGCTGCTCCGAGGTGACTTCCTTGATATCCGGACTGTTCTCCGTGCACAGAATCACTGCGTGTACTTCTTATCCCGTCCAAAATATCGGAGGTCAAGACATGTCCAGTATCGACCCACTCATTTCAGGGCAAGCGCCCGGGACGGCGAGCCCACCTCGCTCCATGGCCGTAGGGCACGCGTTCCGCGACATGCCTTTCGGGTCCATCCACTTGAAGATCTGCGCGGTCCTCTTCTTCGCCTTCGCAATCGAAGCCTGGGAAATGCTCATGCTCACCTATGTTGCTGGTGATCTGGCTACCAGCCTGCAGGTCGGCATGACGGAGGTAGGAATCGCCATCTCGGCACTCTTCCTGGGTATGATCCCAGGGTCGCTGATTTGGGGGCCCATCTCTGACCGGATCGGGCGGAAAGCCACGTGCGCCTGGAGCTTCGCCGGTTATGGTGTCTTCACCCTGCTGAGTTGCTTCGCACCAAACTTTGAGACCCTCTCGGTGGCTCGCTTCCTCTCCGGGCTGTTGTTCTCCGGCGTCTTCACCGTGACTTTCCCCTATTTTGAAGAACTGCTCCCGGTTAAGGTCCGCGGAAGGGCGACGGTCTATCTTGCTGCAGGGTGGCCGATTGGTATCCTGGCCGCCCTCGGCACCGCTGCTCTGATCGGAGGGCACGGCTGGCGCTGGGTCATTGCCGTTAGCGCACTTGCGAGCCTGTGGGGCATCGTTCTGTACAAGGTGGTTCCAGAATCCCCGTACTGGCTCGCGAGGCGGGGGCGGAACGAAGACGCGCATGATGTCCTTGACCGTCTGGGGGCAGCCAGCATCTCCCGCGGCACCATTTTCACCGTGGCGGAGGACGAGAAGCAGTCCATTTGGGGCCTCTTCAAAAAACGAATGGGCCGGATCACGATCATTCAGGTCCTCATCAACTTCACCTTCTCCTGGGGCTACTGGGGACTTCAATCGTGGATGCCAACATTGCTTGAAGGGCGAGGACTGAGCGCCTCATCAAGCTTTTCCTTCATCGCCCTAAGCGCCGTCCTCATGATCCCCGGATACATGACGGCGTCCTACCTGACCGGACGCTTTGGCCGTAAATGGATATTCACGATCTACGTCCTCGCGGCGGCTGCCGGGGGTTTCTTCTTCGGAACAGCCTCGACCGAGACCGAGATGTATATCGGCATGTTCTCTCTGGCGTTCTTCGCCCTGGGAGCCTGGGGTGTCTGGGACACGTGGATGGGCGAGCTTTATCCCTCCGCGCTTCGTGGCTCCGGTTACGGGTTCGGGATTTTCGGTCAGCGAGTCGCAAATACGGTCGCACCAAGTCTTGTCGGTTTCCTCCTGGCATCCGCCACCGGAGCTACCTCGACAATTCTGTTTATCAACATGTTCTTGTTTGCCACAGTCGTCCTTGGCCTGTTCTTGCCCGAAACCGAAGGAAGTGAATTGGAATGATCACCCCCACCGACAATCTCGACGCTCTCTCGCAGAACGTCCGAATCCTATGGATCAACCCGCTCTACACCGACGTGTACAACCGGGCGATGGCGGAATCCTTCCGCCAGATAGTCCGTCCCGGCACCGAGGTTGACGTCGTCTCCCTCGAGGGAGAGGGCCCCTCCCATGTGGAATACAACGCTTTCGAAGCACTCATGCTTCCACAGCTGTTGCGCACGGTGCGGTGGGCGGAAGAAGAAGGCTATGACGCCGCCGTCATCGGTTGTTTTTACGACCCGGCGCTGCGGGCAGCACGTGAAATCACCGATCGCATGGTGGTGGTGGGCCCGGCGCACTCGGCCCTAAGCATCGCCGGCAGTCTGGGAGAGCGATTTTCCATCCTCGTCGGCCGGAAAAAGTGGATTCCCGAGATGGCCGAGAACGTCCATCGTTGCGGCGCATCAGAGCGTCTTGCTTCATGGGGCGTGCTTGAGATGGGCGTCGATGACTTCCAAGCGGACCCGGTACTCACGGAGAAGCGGATCATGACCGAAGCCCGCAAGGCGGTGGAGCAGGACGGCGCAGACGTCGTTATCCTCGGCTGCACGGCCGAATTCGGATTCTTCCGAACGGTTCAGGAGGAAATTGGCGTACCCGTGATCGACGCGACTGTGGCCCCGCTCAAACATGCCGAGCAGCTCGTCGACTCGGTCCGTCGGTTCGGTTGGACGCACAGCAAGCGCCTGGGCTACGACGGGCCCACGGCCCAGGAACGCCAGCGGTTCTTCCCGGCTCTCGAGCCACAGCACATGGTGTCAATGACCGCAGTGTCCGTGTAAATACATTGCACTGCTCGTCACGCCGATTGCCGCCGCGTCACCGAGCCCCTCCACCCCCTACAGCATCTTTGGGCGGAGGTAACCCGAGACCCTCGCTTGCCTTGACATCCCCCGGTCGACGCAGGCGAGGGTCTCCTCGGGGGTTCGCCAGCAATTGAAGGAATCAAAACTGGAAACTCAGCGGAGTCCTTACTGGTTTTCGACGGGGTCTTCGGAAGTCGTCTTGTCTGGCATGGATCGCTGCAGCACTTTGGCGATGAGGTGGACGGACAACAGCTCAGAGGGGATATCAAGCGGGACACCGAGTTCCCTTGCCCGGTTAAGCCTGGCCTGGAGGGTGTTCCGGTGCAGGTTGAGGGACTTCGCTGCCAGGCTGACAGAGCCGCGGTGATCGAGGAAGGACGCCAGCGCGGTTATGATCACGTCGCGGTCAGGGGAGGTCATCAGTCGCGGCAGCGTTAGTTCAGCCACGAGCGCGACGGCGTCCATGTCGACGAACGTCGTGGCGGCGACCACCCCGAGACTGGCGAAGCCCAGAACCGTGCCAAGCCCCGTTGACCGGGCGGATTCAGCCGCCAGCCGCGCCTCACGCACTATCGACGCCAGCGCCGGGGCATCCTCCTGCCATCGGGACAGTCCCGCCACCATTCCAAGCTCTGCAAGAGCTGGCCCCAGACGTGTCCTGATTCGGGTTTCAAGCTGGGTCGAGAGGTCTTGATCCCCGGCCGGTACGAGAGTCAGCCAACCGCCTTGAACCTCGGCCAATGGGCTGCGTAGTGCGACCTTGCGCCAGAGCAGGCGCAAGACGGCCGTCAGCTCGGGCCGATGGTCTTGGACCTGCCCGCTGCGGAACCACACGGCAACGTACGGCTCCCCTTCGCGCCAGCCCAACTGGTTCAGCAGCTGTCGGTGTTTTTCCTCGAACCCCGTGCCTGACGCTTGGGGGTCCTGATCCAACCCGGCGATCGCTGCTGTGGGAACCGCCCGGGCAGAGCTGAATAGGTCCTCCAACAGCCAGGCGGCCTTCACCGCGGGGGTGGCCACCTCAAGGATAGAGTGCACCAGCCGCAGGTTGTGGACGCCAGAAGCCGGCACGCGGGCCATGAGAGTGAAACGGACGGCGCTTTTGGCCTCATCGACTTCCACGGTGATGACTTCGTCAGTCTCCCGTGAAGGCATTCCGGCGGAGGCCAGCACCACGCCGTCGTACTCCAGCGAAACTCCAACCCCGTCCATCTCCTTGGAAATCGTCTTGAGGACATCACCGAGTGAGGTGTCCTGGGCGACTGCCCGGGCGACCCTGGCCAGTTCCACATCGACCACTGACAGGGCCGCTCCTATCTCGGCCGCCAATGCCAGTGCCAGCGTTGCAGGGTCCCCGTCGGTGGCCAACAGGGTGATGCCCAACCGTTCCGCCAGTCCGACCGCCGCGCTTGCATAGGCGCTGCCGGCCACGACGACGGCGCTGGCCTTCCGCTCCCAGGCCTGTCGGAGCGCTGCGGAGACCAGCCAGCCCCCTGATCCCATCTCTGAGGACAGGACGACCAGAGTATTGGGCCGCACCTGCCGGATTGCCTCAAGCTGGGAGACGAGAACAACACTTTCTATCAACCCGCTCGATGGCGTGAGATATAGCGGCGCGGTGCCACGTAGGGAGCCATGCGCCAATAGGCCGGCGACATCGAGCCGCGTTTCATTTTTCGATCTACGCATGTCGCCGCCTTGGGTGCACCATCGGAATGCCGAAGGCCTTTGGCTCGGTGAGATCAAGCCCCGCCTCCGTGTACCACTGCGGCGCTGCCGTGATCTTCAGGATGTCCATGACGTCGCCAACCTGGACGTCGTCGATGTTGACCACCGTGCCCTGCTCGGAATTGAGCAGCGTCACCATGTCGGGGACGGCTGCCGTTACCGCACCGTCTACGAGGACCAGCAGGATCTCATTCTGGATTTCAAGACGGACGATGCGTCCGGTCCCTTCGTCTTCCAGCGTTAGGCTGGACGGCTGCGCCGGCAGGCCGAGATCTGTGGGCCGGGAGAGGCTTTCGATATGACTCACGCGGGCACGGGCGATGCGGGTGCTCCCTAGGAGGTCGGCGAGCAACAACAGCTTTCTCTCAACGGGAGTGCTCGCGTCGAGGATTTGCCCGATCCGGATCATTCGGCTGATGGAGCCATGGACGCCATGCTCCATCAGCTGGTGTGCGGAACACGGATACATGGCGGTGGCTGCCCAGCCGCCGAGTTCGGTCACCAGTGCACGCACCAGCGTTTCGGCCCGCTGGGCGCTTTCGACCTCAACCAGCGCCCGTTCCCCGGTAACCCCCATGAGCGCGACAGGGCCGATCGCCACGTTTCCAATGTTCAGCGTCGTTTGGCTGATCAAGGGGAAGACGCGGCCCATGGGGTCGGAATCGATGACGGGCAGCGAAGACTGCAGCCCAACCATGAGTGGGACGATTCCGTTGATGTTTGCGGCAGCGAGCGAATAGATCGCCCGCACCGACCGGCCGAGACTGGCCTCGATGGCACGGATGCAGCCGAGGAACTCATCGCCCACGGGAGGCATGTCGGCGATGAAAAGGCCCTGCGTTACCATTCCGACCGCCACCACCAGATCGTCGGGAGCAAGTTCGTCGACCGTGATGAGTTCCAATGACCGGTTCTCCATCGCCCGTTGGATCATTTCTGCGTAGATGTAGATCGCCGTCGGATCGATGGTGCAGGTCAGGAAGTGGGCCCCGGTGCGCAGGTTCCGGACGTCCTCCGTAGTGAGTACGGTACTCATGGGGTGGCTCCCCGCGCGGCTGTGGGCAGCATGTGTTCTTCGTCGGTGGACGTTTCTCCCGCCGCTTGGACCCGGATTCGAACGATTCCGGGGTTGCCGTAGGGCATGGCATAGACGTTCGATTCGATGATGTGGGTTTGCCCGGGGCTGGCGCCTAACTGGACCGCCGCTGAGTGGGCGTCGTCTTCGGCGAGGTTCTGTACGCGTTTCAGGTCAACCCGGCCGCTGACGGTCTCGAGCCTGTCGATCCAAGCTGTCAGCGGCGCCGCGGCAGATCCTACCAGCGCGGCGTCCTGGGCCGCCGGCAGAGTGGGCACCAGCCCGAAGGGCAGAGCGGTGTCCTGGCGCCCGCGGAGGTCGGCAATCACGGAGGGAATGTCTGCGCGAACCGGATGGTGGGCGGTGTACGGCTCAAGAATGGCGGCGTTGCTCGCGAGGCTTGCGTCAAATCCTTGGCGAATGAGGCTTCTGGCGAAGGGCAGGCCTCCGTGGATGTGACCCACGGTGGCCCCAGCTTCCATGCAGAGAATGACTTCCCCTTCGGGGATCCCGGCCAACGTGGCCGCTCCAAGGATTCCCATCGCGGACTCGGCGCGCAACCCGTGCACAGGCGTCAGGGCCAGCCGTGACAGAGGTGCGCGGCCGCCGTCGTTCTTTGCAAACGACAGGAGAGCGGCCGGGAACTGACGCCGCCCTGCCTCCTCAAGCATGACAGCCAGCTCTTCCCCCGTCTGCATCAGGGCGCTATTGAGGATGGCGGTGTAGTCCCGGTCTCGGAAAACACTGGAATAGAAGTCACTGGAAATACTGATCCGCATATCTCTGTCGTTGCTGAGGATGGCATCGGCTATGCGCGTTTCATGGTCCCGTGACGACGTCGAACCGACGGAAGTGATCGCCACGTTCCGTACGTCCCCGGAGAGGATGCCGGGGAGATCGGCCAGGAATCCCTCCATCCCCAACCGGGCCAGAGGCCTCCCCCGCAGGTCGTGACCACCACGGACATGAACCGTCCGGGTCACTGCGGGCTCAACAATGGGTGGCAGCACTGTCATGTGGAAGGCGTCCGCAGGGGGACGGGGCGAGATGCGGATGGCGACGACGTCGTCCAGTTTCCGCTCCGCCAAGACCCGCCCGACGTTGGCAGTGATCTCCGTGATGCCTGACTTGAACTCCCGACGGAGCCCTGACAGGGACAATTCCAATGCTTCCTGCAAGCTGCCCGCGTGTACCTCCCGAGCGGCGGAAACTACAGTCCGCCCGTCCAGCACAACGCTCCGGCAGCTGGTTCCCTGTAGTCGCAGTCCCACTCTCATTGTTCAGTTCCTGCCTGGCCTCCACCAACGGTGAGTATCTGGCGTGTGGTGAATATTTTCGACGTGTGTACGGTCCACCACTAGTCGTCCTCTAAGTCTCCCCCAAGTTCACAGAAGAGAGCATCGTCGCATGCTCCCTCAGCCTACGGAGACGTTGAGCAACTGGTGTGCTGCCTCTGACTCCGCTTCCGTGAGTTCCAAGAATTTCCCCAGCCTGACATTGTCCACCATGCTAGATATCTAGCAAATCGAGTTGACAATGAATTTGGGTTGGATTGACGTCCGCGCAGGACGTTCATTCCCGTCTCTTAGTACCCGGGGAGCGCGGTTCCAGAAGACGTCTATGCATGGAACTACCCACAGTCAGAGCTAGCCCGGCTCGCACTATTAAGCTAGACTTCTAGCAAATAGTTATCGTCCCATTGGTTTTCTTGGAGAAAATGTGATTGCTGCAGCCGTGGTGGAATGCGCCACCGTCGAGGAGTGCTTCCGTTATGAGCACTAACGCCCCAAAGATGCAGCGCATCGGGTCCTCCGAATATGAATCGCTCGCCCATGCCGCTGCCGTTGAACTGTACCCGGATGTCGATTCTCCCGCCATGGCGCTGTGCTTCAATCTCATCCGCGCCGCAAACCGTATGACCACAGACATGGAAGTCTCGGTGCACCGTCCCATGGGCATCAGTTTCGCCGGCTACCGCCTGCTGTTCACCATTAGGTCCGTAGGCCAAGTCAACCCAAACGAGTTGGCCCGGCTGTCCAGCGTTTCAACGGCTTCGATGTCGAGCTTGCTCAACACATTGGAGAAGTCCGGGCTCGTGACCCGAGCGCCGGATCCGAAAGACAAGCGCAAGACGCTAGTGCAGCTTTCAGATGACGGCGAGCAAATGGTGGCCGATCTCTGCCAGATCACCAACCAGCGCGAGCATGCCTGGGCCGCGGGACTCACCGAAACGGAAGCCTCGATCCTTGCCGAACTGCTGCGCAAGCTGTTGCTGCACCATCCGACTCCCCGAACCAACTAGACCGCCAGGAGAAACTTATGGGGGCTCAAGACGTCCGGCTGGACGACGCCGTAATCGCGGAACTAAGGCAGCGCGCCAAAGACTTGGAGGCGTACGCCACCTTGTGGGCAGGAGGACCAACAATTGACTCATCAGGCTCAGCTGCCCTTTCTTCCCTGGTTGAACGGCTGGTCAACATGTATCCATACGGGGATGCGAAGTACATCGGACAACTCCTTAAGCCTCCGCACCCTGTGGCTTGGGTTGCGCAGTCCATTACGGCATTGATCAACCCGAATAATCATGCTCTGGACGGAGGCCCGGCTACCGCGGTCCTGGAAAAGGAAGTAGTGGCCAAACTTGCGGCAATGTTCGGCTATGAGGAACATCTGGGCCATCTGACATCGTCCGGCACGATCGCTAACCTTGAGGCACTCTGGGTTGCCAGGGAATTGCATCCAGGTAAGGTCATACTGTCCGGAACGAACGCCCATTACACCCACGAGCGCATGTGCCGGTTGCTCGGAACCCCGCATGAGACGATTCCGGAAGACGAGCGGGGCCGTCTTTCAATGGCGGATTTGAGGGTTAGGCTGACGCGAGGCGGGGTCGGGACCGTTGTCGTAACTCTGGGCACGACCGGTCTTGGCGCGCTGGACCAAGTCCATGAGGCCGCGGACCTGGCAGCCGAGTTCGGAGTCCGGTTACATATCGATGCAGCCTACGGGGGATTCCACACTCTCCTGGCAACTGGTCCGGAACCGCTGGTTGATCCTCCCCCCTTCCTGGCCGTTCACCGCGCGGACTCAATCGTCGTAGATCCGCACAAGCACGGACTTCAACCGTACGGATGCGGATCTGTTCTCTTCGCCGACCCATCTGTCGGCAAGCTCTATTCGCACAGTTCCCCTTACACCTACTTCACATCTTCTGACCTGCACCTTGGGGAGATCAGTCTGGAGTGCTCAAGAGCGGGAGCGTCTGCCGCGGCATTTTGGGCCACGGTTGAGGCTCTCGGGTTGTCACGGGACGGAATGGGATCGATTATCGCCGACGGCCGAAGGGCCGCGCTGCAAATAGCTGAAATCATCAGAGCCGCCGACGGTGCCGAGCTCGTCGTCGAACCCGAACTTGACATCGTTTGTACCTTCCCACGGCGTCCCACGAGCAGCCAGATATCTGCGGCAACAGAAGATGCGTTCGCGGCGCTGGCCGAAGACGGCTGGCACTTGGCGCTGTATCGGGTCGACAGCAAGTGGCTCGCGAGGAACCATCCTTGGATCGCAGTTGATAGCGACTACACCACTGTCCTGAGATCCTGCACGATGAAACCCGAGCATCTCCAAGTGGCCAAAGAATTCAGCCATCGCCTCGTTGCGTCAATGGAGCAACAGCCCCCACGGACGATCTAAGACCCAGCTGAACGAGTACATCAAGCGCGTCCAGTTCTAAAGAGCTTTGACGCTGACCGACTTACAACGAAGTGAGGAATTTCCTGTGCAGTTTCACCATCACGGTTATGTATCCGGGGACCCCCTGATCCAGCCGGCAGCAGGAGTCGGCATCAACCGGCCAGTTGAACTTCCCAACGAGGTCGACGTGCTGATCGTCGGCACCGGGCCCGCCGGCATGCTCGCGGCCGCGCAATTGTCCCAATTCCCAGGTGTCGCCACGCGCATCGTGGAGCGCCGTCCCGGAAGGCTCGCCATTGGCCAGGCCGACGGCATCCAGACCCGAACAGTAGAGACCTTCCAGGCCTTCGGATTCGCCGAGCGGATCACCGCCGAGGCATATCGGATCACCGAGACGGCATTCTGGAAGCCCGACCCCGCGGACCCCTCGCGCATCATTCGCATTGCCCGTACCCCGGATGACCCCGCCGACATCAGCGAATTTCCCCACCTCGTCGTTAACCAGGCCCGCGTGCTGGACTACTTCGCCGAGTTCATGGCCAATTCGCCCACACGGATGTCCCCCGACTATGGCTTTGAGTTTCGTTCCCTGAGTGTCGCGGAGGAGGGAGAATATCCCGTCACGGTGACCCTGGTCCACACCTCCGGCCCCCACGAAGGGCAGGAAAAGATTGTCCAAGCCAAATACGTTATCGGCGCCGACGGTGCGCGCAGCAAGGTGCGTGAGTCCATTGGCTGCGCCCTCGCTGGAGACCAGGCCAACCATGCCTGGGGCGTCATGGATGTCCTGGCGGTAACCGACTTCCCAGATATCCGACTCAAATGCGCGATACAGTCCGGAACGGGCGGCAGCATCTTGCTGATCCCGCGCGAAGGCGGCCACCTCTTCAGGATGTACGTTGACCTCGGCGAGGTAGAGGCCCAAAACAAGGGCGCAGTGCGCAGCACCTCAGTGGAGGAAATCATTGACAAGGCGAACGCGATCCTCCACCCCTACACCCTGGATGTCCGCAATGTCACCTGGCATAGCGTGTACGAGGTGGGCCACCGGCTCACGGACCGGTTCGACGACGTCCTGCCGGAGCAACGCGGGACCCGAATGCCCCGAGTGTTCATCACTGGCGACGCCTGCCACACGCACAGCGCCAAAGCAGGCCAGGGCATGAACGTGTCTATGCAGGACGGCTTCAACCTGGCCTGGAAGCTCGGGCACGTGCTTGAGGGCCGAAGCCCGGAGAGCCTGTTGTCCACCTACTCCGCCGAGCGGCAGATGGTGGCAAAAAACCTCATCGACTTCGACAAAGAGTGGTCCACCCTCATGGCCAGGAAACCGGAGGAGTTCGAAAACCCCTCCGAGCTGTAGGACTTCTACGTCCGCACCGCCGAGTTCCCGGCCGGGTTCATGACCGAGTACGCGCCGTCCATGCTGGTGGCCGCCGCCAAACACCAGCGCCTGGCCCCCGGATTCACCATCGGCAAGCGCTTCAAGTCAGCACCAGTAGTTCGAGTCGCTGATGCCAATCGAGTACACCTCGGCCACCACGCCAAGGCCGACGGCCGCTGGCGAATCTACGTCTTCGCAGACTCGGCGCCGCACAGCGCCGACTCGCCCACCGAGCGGTTCGCCAACTGGATCACCAACTCGCCGGATTCCCCCCTTGCCGCCACTCCGTCGGGGGCCGACCCTGACGCGTGGTACGACGTCAAAGTGATCTACCAGCAGGATCACACAGGCGTCGACATCAACGCCGTTCCCGCAGTATTCAAACCTCAAGTCGGTCCGTTCCGGCTCACGGACTACGAAAAGGTTTACGCAACAGATCCGACAGAGGACATCTTCGACCTGCGTGGCCTCAACCGCGGAGGTCTCATAGTGATTGTCCGCCCTGACCAATACGTGGCAAACATCCTGCCGCTCACCGCAACGACCGAACTCACCGCGTTCTTTGCACCCGTTTTACGGCCGCGAGTCGAAACCAGGGTATTCAACGAAGGACCTCGAAGTCATGTTGCGCTCAGTCTGAATGCCTTAACCGCGACTCCAACCGCGAGCAGCGCCAAGGACGTGCGGATCCAGGCCAAGAATGTGCGCTCGTTCGCCAGCGAGAATCTAGGGTCTGGATCTGGTTCCGGCGCCTGAATGCTCGGGAGCAGTTAGCTTCGTGGCGTGGTGTTCCGGTCCTCCAGATGACTTTCCTGAGGGAGGATCAGCGCGAGTAATCTGCGGGCCCGTTCCCGGCGGCCGCATCCGAGAATGACCGCGACCCAGCGCAAGGCGCTGAGGACGGCGGCGCCGGGAGTGTGTTGAGCAGCGGGTGCAGGCCTGGTGGTCATGGTCGTGGATATTCCTAACAGCGGCGCTTAATTCGGGTCAGTGTTGCAAAATCTGGTACACAAAGTACGCATCCCGGGCTGGCCGATCTCTTCGGACTGGCCAGCCCGATCGCGTGGGTCCTAGCTGGACGCCCGGAGTACGCGGACGTACGTTTCAACTCGTTCCAGCACGTTTGCATCGTGGGGACCCCATGCCGGATGCGGTGTGCCGGGACCGGCATAGGGTTCATCCCGGTAGTGACGCTGATACTCGGCGAGTTGTTGTTCCAGCTCAGCGCGAATATGGGCGTACCCGGGATCGTCAGCTACGTTGCGGACTTCGGTGGGATCATTCTGCAGGTCATACAGTTCCCATTCAGCATCGAATACCCGATCTGAGGCACCCGGGACATCAAGACCAGCGTTGTAATAATGGATGAGTTTGAAGTCCGCGGTGCGAATGCCGTAGTGGCCAGGTGCAGCATGGATGGGATCATCGTGCTCCCAATACCTGTAGTAGGCTGCGTCCGGCCAATCGTCGATCGCCTCTCCTCGCAGAAGAGGCCGAAAGCTGCGGCCCTGCGATGTGGGAAGTGACTCATCCGCTTTGATCCCGGCAATGTCCAGGAACGTGGCCGCGAAATCAACGTTGGTAATGATTGCCTCGCAACGGCTGCCGGCAGTGATTTCGGCAGGCCATTTCATCAACATCGGCATCTGTAGGGACTGGTCAAACATCAGCCGCTTATCGAACCAGCCGTGATCACCCAGGAAAAACCCCTGGTCCGAGGTGTAAACGACGAGGGTGTTTTCGGACAGTCCACGCTCATCGAGGTAGTCCAGAAGCCGGCCGACGTTGTCGTCGATGGATTGGATGCACTGCAGGTAATCGCGCATGTAGATCTGGTACTTCCACCGCATGCGCGCTTCCCTGTTTTCGGGTCCGCGCAATTCTTCAGGGACCTCGGTTTTGAGGTCCTCTGCCCCCATATCATCCGCGATGGTCATGTGAACGTTCCGGACGGCCTGGCTGCGGGTGGCGTAGTCATCGAAAAACGTCTCCGGCTCAGGAATTTGCCCATCCGCATACAGGTGCTTGTGCTTCTCGTCAGGAATCCAGGGGCGGTGCGGGGCCTTGTGATGGACAAGCATGCAGAACGGCTCCTCTCCCGTCAGCCCGTTCAACCAATCAAGGGAAAGATCGGTGACGATGTCCGTCGCATACCCGGGGACTGTAGTGGCACCGTTCTCATCAATCATCTCCGGATCGACGTAGTCACCCTGCCCTGGGAAGATCTTCCAATTATCAAAACCCCGCGGCAAGGCCCTGCCGTGCTCACCCAGGTGCCACTTTCCAAACAGCGCGGTTTTGTAACCCTGCCCGTGGAGCACATCAACAAACGTGGGCACCCGGTAGTCCATCTCCGTCCAAATCGACGAGACGCCGTTGATGTGGCTGTAGGTTCCCGTGAGGATGGAGGCACGCGAAGGACTGCAAATGGAGTTCGTGCAGTACACGGCATCCAGGCGCATGCCTCCTTCGGCAATGCGGTCCAGGTGCGGGGTCGAGTTGACCCGGCTGCCGTACGCCGAGATCGCGTGCGCAGCGTGGTCATCAGACATGATGAAGATGATGTTCGTCTTCGACATCTCTCTTCCTTTCGATAGTTCTTGGGTACCTCGTGCACTCCCAAGTGCACTGGCTGGATATCTCTTATTCGGGTCTCGTTTCAGGGAAGACGAATGCTTCCCTCGATGGGCAGGTCTGTCACGGACGTCCCGATGCGCAGGCTGTACTCGCCGCTTTCATAGCGCCAGCCTTTGTCCCAGTAAGCCAGCAGACGGGTGGGTACATCCACGGTCGCGGCGACGGTGTCGCCGGGTTCGGCCCATACAGGCACGGAGGCGACGAGCCAGCGGACTGGCCGTTCGACGTCGGAGTCCGGCTTTTCAGCGTAGACCTGTACCACCTGCTTACCGGCCCGTCCGCCGGTATTGGTCAGCGTGACGGTGATGGGTACGGCTTCGCCTGGGGTGACGGGCTTTGTGGGTCCATCGACGGTGTCCAGTTTCCACGTGGTGTAGCCCAAGCCGTAGCCGAATTCGTAGGCGGGAGTGGCGCCGGTTTTGAGCCAGGCGCGGTAGCCGATGTGGATCCCTTCGTCGTAGCGGAGCTTCCCATCAGTGTCAGGGGTGGTGTTGAGAACCGGGACGCTGCCTTGGGTGGCGGGCCAGGTGGTGGGCAGTCGGCCGCCGGGTTCGGCAGTCCCGGTGAGGATATCGGCGAGCGCGTTGCCGAATTCCTGGCCGCCGAAATAACCGATCAGGATCCCGGCGACCTCGTGGCGCCAGGGCATGATGACCGGAGATCCGGCGTTGACGATCACCACCGTGCGCGGGTTCGCGGCGGCAACGGCGTGGACCAGCCGGTCCTGCAGCCCGGGCAGGTCCAGGGTGGTGCGGTCGTAACCTTCGGATTCGACCCGGGAGTTGGTACCGACGACGACGACGGCGACATCGGCTTCCCGTGCAGCCTTGGCTGCTTCAATGATCAGCATTTCAGGGTCCGTGTCGGCGGGTTCGGTCCCCAGGGTAACGCTGAGGGCGTTCTCGAGCGGTCCGGTCCGGCCGGAAATGTCGAGGTCCACCCGGACATCCAGGGGAACACCCGCTTCGACCGGAATTTCCGCGGTTGAGGACGGCGGGGCGAGGAAGGACTCGGCGATGTCCTTGCCATTCACGTGGATGTTTGCTTCGTGGACGAGGCCGTCATTGACGTAGATCCGAGTCTGGCCGACGGTGGCCGCACCCAGCCGGACGTTGCCGGATTCGTCCGGGGTGTAGGTGGTGTGCAGACGCACCGTGGAGGACTCCCTGACCGGGGCGTCGCCGCCGAACCAGACGAGGGCAGTCGAGCGGCGGTCCTCGGTGAACAGTTCAGCCCCAGCGGCGTCGAGGAAGGTCACCCGCAGACCGGGTTCTCCTGTGGCAGGGTTGGTCAACTGGCCCAGTGGCAGTTCGGCGACGCCTTCCTGCACAATGGCGCCGATGCTGTACGTGACTTTGTCAGTTCCGAATGCGGTCCGGATGCCCTCAAGCGGCGAGACGACCTTGTCCGGCAGGACCGTCGCTGACCCCCCACCCTGCGTCCTGGCGTGCCTGGCATTGTGCCCGATCACGGCGACGGTCCCCGTCACCGCCCGATCCAGCGGCAGCACGCCGTCGTTCTTCACCATCACAGTGCCGGCGGCAGCAGCTTCTCGAGTGAAGGCGACCAGGTCTTCCCGGTCCACCGGTTCCGCCTGGACGGCTTCGAACCCTTCCAAGGCGCCCACCCGGGCGGCGAGCTGCAGGATCCGCAGTACCTTCCGGTCAATGCTGGCTTCAGGGATCTCCCCAGCGCGTACCGCGGTCACAAGGGCGTCGCCCCAAGGCCCTTGCGGGCCGGGCATGACCAGATCCTGGGAAGCGCGGGCGGAGTCGACGCTGCGGACCGCGGTCCAGTCGCTGATCACTACCCCGTCGAAGCCCCATTCGCTGTTCAGCGGCGTTTCCAGCAGCTCGTTCTCGGTGGCGGTGGTGCCGTTGATGGAGTTGTAGGCGCTCATTACCAGCCACGCCCTGGACTCGACGATGGCCCTCTCAAACGCCAGCAAATACAGTTCGCGCAGCGGCCGCTCATCGACCTGCACGTCAACGGTGAACCGGTCGGTTTCGGAATCGTTGGCGACATAGTGCTTCGGTGTGGCGCCGACGCCGTTGCGCTGCACCCCGTTCACGTATGATGCGGCCAGTTCACCGGTGAGGACCGGATCCTCACTGAAGGCTTCGAAGTGCCGGCCGCCCAGCGGGGAACGGTGCAGGTTAATCGTCGGACCAAGAACGACATCAACTCCCTTCCGCCGGGCTTCCACAGCGGAGGCCGCGCCCAGGCGGTCGGCCATGGAAGGGTCCCAAGTCGAGCTGATCGCCGTCGCGGACGGKAAATTCACCGACGGCTGCCGCTCATCCCAAGCCTCACCACGAACACCCGTCGGGCCGTCCGAAACCAGGATCCGGCGCAGGCCGATCTTCTCCATCGGCCACGTCGTCCAAAAGTCGTGCCCGGTGAGCAACTGAACTTTTTCCTCGAGAGTCAGTTCTTGGACCAGTGCTTCCATGCGTTGGTCGATGGTGATGGTTTCCATGTTTCCTTCTTTCGCTGCAAGTTGTTGTTCGCCGCCTCAAAGGGGCAGGTTGTTGTCTTCGTGGAGGTGACCCTCTGGGGACTTCGGGGCGCGTCCAGCCACCCGGCCTTGCACACTGGCCTCTTGGCTGGCCGTGAAGCCGAGACGCCACGCTTTGAAGCGCACGGAACTGGTCCCCATGGAGGGAACCGGGGCTGTGTACAGGTTCCATATACGTCCGTCTTCCTCAGGACTGCCTGTCACCCGGTCCATGAGTTTCCGTTGCTCCTGGGGCCTCGGTGATGAGCTCGGATTTGGGGGTGAGGCTGTCCAACCGATGGACGCCCCCGGCGTCTCGCATGCAGCGCTGATTCCTTCGGCCGTGATTGAGAGGGTTGGTGTGGCTGTTACCGGAGCCTCGCCATTGGGCCGCCAATTTTCCATCAACTGGCGTTCCGGCATCATTCCCAGGTCCTGAACGCTGTCCTGCCATGTCTTGAGCGCTCCCCGTAATCTGGCAAGCGCCTTCATGTGTCCCGGGTCCTGGACGAGGTTGCGGGTTTCGTGAGGGTCTTGCTCCAGATCGTAAAGTTCCTCCCCTGGCTTGGACGCTGCTACGAGGCTGCGTTGAAGGTCGGTCAAGCGGCTGGGCAGCTCGCCGCACGCCAGTTGCCTGGCTTCTTCTCCCCTTAGTCGCCTGAGCTCCGACCAAGTAGCCGTGTGATCGGGATAGTCGATGTGGGGCATGGGCGATCGGTCTGGATGGAAGTTCCGGACGTAGCGGTACCGTTCGTCGCGGACGGTCCGGGAGGTGTCTTCCGATTCGTCCATGCGGTCCCGACCGCCGTAAACGTAGGCGTTTGGACGGTCAGTGAACGAGCCGCCCCGCCTCAGGAGCGGCTTACCATGCATGTGCCCAGGAACTTGCAGGCCACTGGCTTCAAGCATTGTGGGAGCGAGGTCCATTGTGTGGACAAGGTCAGTCCTGACCGTGCCAGGTTGAATGACACCTGGCCACCGCAGGAGCAGGGGTACGCGCAGGCCTGCTTCAGTCGCCCAGCGCTTGGCGCGGGGCATGCCTCTGCCATGATCGCTCCAGAAGACCACGATCGTATCCTCGACCAGCCCGTCTTCCTCGAGCTGGTCGAGGATACCGCCGACCCAGTGGTCCATCTCGGTGATGAGGTCCGCGTATCGTGCCCAGGCCTTACGGAAGACGTCGGTATCCGGGTAGTAGGGCGGCAGTGGCGCAGTCGACGTGTCGTGCCGGACCTGTCGCGCAACGTTGAGGGTGGCGCGTTGGAAGGACTCGTCATCGAGATATATCTGGGACTCGTGGGTGGTCATTCCATGGAAGGCTGCGAAGAAGGGCGTATCCTCATCCGGCCGGTTGCGCCAATGTGCCGTGGGGCTGCATTCATCAAAAACGACCGGCGGGACGTCTACCTGGAAGTCAGTGAAGGAGTTGTTGGTGCAGTAGTAGCCCGCTGCCCGAAAATATTCCGGCAACAGCTTCACTTCAGCCGGGGGGATGGCCTTCGTGCGCATGTGCATGGTGCCGATGGCGTTGGGAAAGCAGCCTGTCATTATCGCTGATCGGGCGGGCGCACACACCGGCGCGGAGGCAAAGGCCATGTCGAATCGGGCCCCGTCTGCCGCCAGGCGGTCCAGATTGGGTGTGTGCGCGTAGTCGGCGCCGGGCCAGATGCCGGAGTAGCAGCCAAGGTCCGGGTTGATGTCATGCGTGGAAATCCACACCACGTTGGGAGTTTTCATTCCGTGGCTGCCGCAGTGTGTTCAACCGGCCGCCCGGTTCCTAAGTGGAATTCTGTCGCCATCGGATCCCCTGTGCTGGTCATCCAACGGGACAGGCTGGTCCTCTTCCGGGTGAGGACGGGTTCAAGATCGGGCTGGTCGGCGAGATTGTTGAGGCAATCGGGGTCCGCGGTGAGGTCGTAGAGCTCTTCGCGGGCCCGGGTGAGATAGAAGTCGGTGCGCTGTCGGATGGCCTCGTTGTTTTCGGCTGCCTCAAGCATTGCGGGCCAGGACAACCCCCACATGTTCTCGGCGCGGTACTGGACGCTGCCGTCAGCCCATCCGTTCCAGATGTAGCCATACTGAAAGTCCTGGACGCAGCGCATTTCGAAACGCTGTTTGGCCGAGGTCTCGTGGAAGACAGTGAAGACCTGGTCGCGGTCCCGTTCTCTCCCGCCTTTCAGGAGCGGGGTCAGTGTGGCACCGTCGACTCCCCCGGGCACCGCCACACCGGCGGCGTCGCAGAAGGTGGGGAAAAGGTCCAGCATGTCGACGAAGGCGTCGGCGTTGCTGCTTCCCGGAGTGGTCACCCCAGGCCAACGGACGATAAGAGGAGTCAGGGTGCTGCGGAGGTAGCAGTTTGCTTTGGCGAATGGGAAGGCCATGCCGTTGTCCGACATAAAAATTACGAGGGTGTCATCCGCCTTTCCTGTTCGATCGAGTGCGGCGAGTACGGCTCCCACGACGTCATCGCAACGGCGCGAAGAGCTCAAGTATTCGGCGTATTCTTGACGCACTCCCGGTATGTCTGGAAGGAAACCGGGGACCTCCACTTCATCTCCGCTGAATACTTTTGATGGCTCGGGGTATTCGCTGCGCTCCTCTGCCGTCCAGAGTTCACGCTCCGCTGCGCTTCCGTGGAATGGGCGATGGGGATCGTGGGCGTTGGCCATGAGGAACCATGGGTGACCGTCACGGGAGGCTTCGGCGATGAATTCTTCGGCGCGGCTGCCGTAGGCTTCGGGGTTCCGCCCGAGGCCCAGTTGGCGCATGTCAGCCGCCATGTCCCAGCCGAAGCGCTCGACTGGCTGGATGTGACTTACCTTGCCGAGAATTCCCACCTTGTATCCGGCCTGCTTCAGATGGTCGTTGATAACGCCGATGCCGTCGTTGATGGGTTCGAAGCCTTCTGCGCCGTTTCGGTGCGGCCACAGCCCCGTCATGAGGGCGGAGCGGCTTGGCTGGCACACGGCCGCGGGGACGTGGGCGCGCCCGAACACCATTCCCTCTCCGGCAAGCCGGTCGAGGTTGGGGGTGGCGTCGTACGGGCCTCCGAATGCGCCGGGTGTGTTGCCGTCCATGTCGTCGGCCGTGATGAGGAGGATGTTTGTCTTGCCGTCCACGCCGACGTCGACTCTTTCGTCCATTGTTCGTGTTCCTATGAGTCCGTGTTCCTATGCGTTCTGGGCGGCGAGCAACTGGCGGCGTTCTTCGCGGCGTCGCGCCTGAGCCTTCGGGTTTGCCACTGGGGCGGCGAAAAACAGGCGTTGAGTGTACGGGTGCTGGGGACGGCTGGTGACCTGGTCCCCATCGCCGAATTCGACGATTTCTCCCCGGTACATCACCGCAACGCGGTGGCTGATATGCCGCACGACTTCAAGGTCATGGGAGACGAAGAGGTAGGCCACCTGGGTTTGCTCCTGGATGTCTTGGAACAATTCCAGGACCCGGGCCTGGGTCGAGAGGTCCAGGGCGGACACCGGCTCGTCACAGACGATCAGCGCGGGTTTGAGTGCCAGGGCTCGGGCGATGGCGATGCGTTGCCGCTGCCCGCCGGAGAACTCCCGGGGTAGACGGTTCCCGGCGTCGCCTGGCAGGCGGACCATGTCGAAGAGGTCCTTGATCCGCTTGGACGATTCGGCCWTGGGGACCTTACGGACGTTGAGCGGCTCGGACAGGATCTGTTCGACCGTCAGGGAGGGGTTAAGGGAAGTGTAGGGGTCCTGGAAGACGACCTGTATGTCGCTTGCCAGCCGACGGCGGTCGGCGCGGTTGGCGTGGGAGATGTCCTCCCCACGGAACAGCACCTTTCCTCCTGTCACAGGAGCCAATCCAAGGACTGCCCTGCCCAGCGTCGTTTTGCCGGAACCGGATTCACCGACCAGGCCCACGCACTCGCCCTTCTGAACGTCGACGGAGACGCTGTCAAGCGCCCTGAAAGGCTTGCCGCGGAAGCCGCGGCCGGGATATTCGACGATGACCTTTTGGATGTCCAACAGTGACTCGTTCATCGAACTGCTCCCTTCGGGCTGGTGGTGCTTTCGGCAGCAACGAGTGGACCGCGTGGTTCGGCTTCGCTGAGGATGGCTCCGAGGAGCTCTTTGGTGTACGGATGGCGTGGGGCGTCGAAGATTGGCTCGGTTGGGCCGGTTTCGACGATCCGTCCGAGGCGCATGACGGAAACCCTGTCGCAAAGGTCGGCGACGACACCGAAATTGTGGGTGACGAGGACTACCGCCATGTGAAACTCGGACTGCAGGTCCCGAAGGAGATCCAAGACCTCTGCCTGGACGGTGACGTCCAAGGCGGTGGTTGGTTCGTCGGCGATCAGAAGATCGGGGTTGCAGGAGATGGCGCCGGCAATCAGGACACGTTGGGCCATACCGCCGGAGACTTGATGGGGATAGGAGTCAAACGTCCGTTCAGGGTTGGGGATACCCACCCTTGCCAGCAGGCTCAATGCACGCTCCTTGGCCTCATCAGCTGATATATGTAGTTGGATGCGCATCGGCTCAACGAGTTGGCTGCCGATCGTGAAGGACGGGTCCAGGTTGGACATAGGTTCCTGTGGAATGTAAGCGATATTCCGCCCACGCATTTTTTCCATGTCCCGCCCCGACAGCTGTGCCAGGTCCTTCCCCTTGAAAAGGATCGAGCCGCCGACGATCTTGCCGCCTTCGGGCAGCAGCCGCAGGATGGACCAAGCAGTCTGGGTCTTGCCCGAACCCGATTCCCCGACCAGTCCGTGGACTTCACCCCTTCGGACCGTGAGTGAAACGTCGTAAACGACCTTTTTCGTGCCTCCGTCCGGGCTCGGGTAGCCAACGGAGAGATTCGAAACTTCGAGGACGATGTCTCCTTCGGGAGCCGCCGGCTCCGCGTGCCGAATGATGTCTTCCGTATCCTTAACGTCGGTCGCGATGGCTTCGGTCGCTTTCTTGCGGCCCTGCTTACGGGGTGCGTTGGCGCGTTCAAGTTCGTCCCTGAGGCTGTTGGCGAGCAGGGTCAGGGAGATCAGCGTCAGGCCGATGGCCAGTGCCGGCCAGAGGATGAGCATGGGAGAGGTGTAGAGGTTAGTGAAGCCTTCGCTGAGCATTGAACCCCAGGTGGGGACGTTGATGTCGCCCAGTCCGAGGAATTCCAGTCCGGACTGAACAGCCAGGGCTATACCTCCGACGATGGCTGCCTGGATCACGATAGGGGCGCGGACGACGGACAGGATGTGGATGGCGATGATGCGGGTGTCGCTAAGCCCCGAGACGCGGGCTGCATCGACATAAAGCTCATTGCGGACTGCAGTGACGGAGGCGTAGACGAGCCTGAAGAACGCCGGCGACAGCATGACGCCGAAAATCAGCATCGACAGCCACAGCGATGGTCCCACCACGGCCCGTGCGGCCAGGAGCACGATGATGGTCGGCAGCGCCATCATGAGCGAGATCACCCAGGTCCAGAGAGTGTCGATCCACTTTCCGAAGTAGCCGGCCAGAAGGCCACCGGTCACGCCGATGAGCATCGCGGTCAGCAGGGCGACCAGTGCGCCGGCCAGACTGAACTGAGCACCATAAATCAGCCGGGACAGTACGTCGCGGCCTGCACCATCGGCGCCCAGTGGGTTCTCGCCTCCTGGAAGGCCCAGCACGTTTTGGATCACGGCGTTGTTCGGATCGTGTGGAGCGAGGAACTGGGCAAATACCGCGGTAAGGATGGCAACAGCGAGGAACGCCATCGAGGCTACGGCGAGGGGGTTGCGAAGAACCCGGCGGAACAGGGGGACCGTTGTGGAACTGGGTGGTACGACGACGATCTCGGGATCGGTGGTATGTGCCGGAGTTGTCATGACAGACGCACTTTCGGGTTGAGCCAGCCCTGGGCCAGATCGACCAGGAGGTTGAAGACGATGACAATGACACCGGTGGCGACGAGCAGGCCCATCACCAGCGGAATATCGCCCTGAGTTGTAGCCTGCACGGCTACTTGTCCCAAGCCGGGAATCGCGAAGACCTGCTCCACGATGACCGCGCCGCCGAGGAGTCCGACGAAAATGACGGCGAGGACTGCCAATGCCGGACCCGCGGCATTACGCAGGACGTGCTTGAGGACGACCCTGCGCTCAGGGATGCCCCGGCTGCGCAGTGTGCGGACGTAATCGTTACGGAGCGCATCGATGACGGCGCCACGTATCTGCTGGGTAACGTTGGCGATGCCGCCCAGCGCCAAGGCAATCACCGGCAGGGTCACGGTCTTCAGCCATCCCGAAGGTGATTCGGTGAAGGGGACATACCCTGTCGGGTCGAACCAGCCCAGGGTGAGCGCAAAGAACAGAACCAGGCCGACGGCGAAGAGGAACCCGGGGATTGCATGGCCCAGGACGGCGAGCAGCTGGGCCAGCTTATCGATCCAGCCCCGCTTTGTCGCCGCAAGCACACCCAGCACCACCGAGACGACGGCGACGATAAGCACGGTACCGATGACAAGAGACAAGGTGACGGACAGGCGGGAAATGATCGCGGCGGAGACCGTCTGGCCGGTGAACCACGAATAGCCGAAGTCGCCGGAAAGTGCGTGGACAACCCAGTCGCCGTATTGGATAAGGACGGGACGGTCCAGACCCAGTTCGTGTGCTTTTTGGGCGACAGTTTGAGCGTCCGCCGATTCGCCGAGGATTTTCCTGGTGATGTCACCGCCGCCCATGTACAGCAGCGTGAACCCGACGGTAGTAATGGCAGCAAGCATTACGATGCCGGTGAGGAGCCTTCTCACGATGAATGAAATCATGATGGTGATCTTTCAGTGGGTAGGGCTGTCGGGGGCCCTTTCGGTGGACCCCCGACAGTGGTCCTAGGCCTTGGGGGTGATGTTCCAGAGGTTCGGCCAGGCGTTGCCTTGGTTGAGCTCAACCTTGGTCTTGGCGTTGGTGACGAAGAAGTTCGTGGGTGTGTACCACGGGGCGAACCAGGCCTGGTCAACGACGTACTTGTTGAGCTCCTTCAGGGCCGCGTCCCGATCAGGGCCTTCGGCGGTGCGGATCTTGGATGCCAGTGCATCCACGGTTGGATCCTGGTATTTGAAGGTGTTCCAGGTTGCTGTCGGGGCCAGAAGGTTGCTGATCAACTGCCATTCGTTCGCGTCGCGCTGGAGGGTGAAGAACGACACGCCGTATTTCTTGGCCTGGAGGTCGGCGATGATGTTTTGTCCGACGTCGGTGTAGGAGACCTTAATGCCCACGTCGCCAAGCTGCTGCTGCAGCAACGGCCACACTTGCTTCGGGAATCCCGGTGAGGTGGGGATCGCCAGCTCGAAACCATTGGGGTAGCCTGCCTTGGCGAGCAGGTCTTTGGCCTTTGCAGGATCGAACTTGTAGGTGTCGTTCAGTTGCTGGTCATAAGCCGGGGAGTCTTCACGGAAGACCTGGCCGGTCACTTTGCCGAAGCCGAGGCCAACGGCCTTGAGGAAGGCGTCACGGTCAACTGCGTAGTTGATGGCCTGCCGTACTTCGACCTTGCCCAGCGCTGGGTTGCTTTGTCCGGCGCGGTCAAAAAGCATCAGGCCGGCGAAATTCAGGTCACTGCCGTTATCGGTGAAGCCGGCGGCTTTGACCTGGGGGATGATGCTGACGTCGTTGATGGCTGAGGCATCAAGCTGCTTGCCCCGCAGTGCGTTCAACAGTGAGGTCGCGTCGTTGTAAACATTGATTGTCAGGGTGTCGTACTTGACTGCATCAGCGTTCCAGTACTTGGGATTCTTGTCGAACTTGTAAGACGTCCCCACAACAGTGGAGCCGGTGTTAAGGATGTAGGGCCCGGAACCAATCGGGTTGGTCTGGACATCCGGCTTGTCAAAAGCAGCAGGGCTTTCCTGCATGCCCGCGGCCTGGGCCAAGTAGATCACGAACGCAGGATTTGCCTGCTTGAGCTGGATTTCCAGAGTGTTCTTGTCTTTGGCGGTGGCACCCGCCAAGTCCACGATCTTGCTCTTTTGAGGGGACGTTCCATCGCGGAACCGAAGAAGGTTCTGGGCCGCCACCTCGGCCGTGAAGGGAGTTCCGTCGGTGAAGGTGACATCATCACGCAGCTTCATCGTGAGGACGGTCTTGTCTTCGTTGTACTTCCAGTCTGTGGCGAGGTTCGCTTCGACGTCCTTGCCGTTGGGTGAGGGCTTGAGGAGGCTGTCGTACACGGCCTGGAAATAGACCGACTGGTTACCCCAGTTGAGGTTCCTTGCCTCAAAGGTGGCCGGCGGGATGATGTTGCCGACAACAAGGCTGGCCGCTGATTTCGACCCGTCGCTCGTCCCGCCGCCACCGCTGCATCCAGCCAGCACAAGCCCGGCGGCGATCGTGGCTGCTACGGCGGCCTTCTTAAAACGCATCGTTACGTCCTTTCAGCTGTGGAGGCACCCAGCCGTTTTATGCCGCAGTACCTGCCGCTCAGCATTGAGCAGTAATTCGAGAATGACAGATTGTGAGTCACGACACAAGACCTGAGCTATTTAACTTGTGAAATAGCTTTCTTGCCCAAACATGCGGCAGGGACTGTTCCAGCATTTCCACTAGTGCTATAACTAAGAACATCAAAGGATGCCGGGCCGAAACATGACCACCCCCGGACTTCAGCAACCAGGAGACAAGGAACTGATCGATGAAGATCATCTACGTGGACGTGGACTCGCTCCGCCCCGATCACACCGGAACCTATGGCTACGCGAGGAACATCACGCCCAATTTGGATGAGATGGCCCAAAGCAGTGTGGTCTTCGACCGGTACTACTGCTCCGACTCCCCATGCCTTCCCTCCAGGACCGCACTCACCAGCGGCCAGCATGGGATCACCAACGGGGTAATTGGACACTTTGGCGACGATGCCCGGTTCCGCCTCGACGCCGGCCACGCCCCGCAGCCTCACCGTCCGCTTCTGGGCCAGGCACTGAACATGGCTGGTTACACCTGTGCCGCGGTCTCATCGTTCGCTGAACGTCACCGCGCCTACTACTTCATGGGCAACTTCCGGGAAAACATCCAAGTCACCCCTGACATGGGCGACGAACCGGCAGACATGATCACGGACACTGCCCTGGAATGGATCGGGAAGCATAGAGACGTGGAAAACTGGTACCTCCACCTCACCTACTGGGACCCGCATACTGACTACCTCCAGGACGAGTCGTGGACGCAGAGAGCTGCGGCTTCGGGCCCTGCTCCCGCTTGGCCGGACCAGGAGGCCATCGATGGCCACGCCGAGGTATATGGTGCGCGCAGCGCTCTTGATCTCCACTATTCAGGAGGACCACGGAAGTCACGCGTGCCCCACAATATGCCGGACGAGATCCGTACCCGGGCGGATTTCGAACATCTCATCAACGGCTACGACGGGGCGATTCATTTCTGGGATTCGGAGTTCGGCCGGCTTCGCCGCTCGATCGAGGAAATGGGACTGGCCGACGACGTCGCCATTGTCGTCTCCTCGGACCACGGCGAATCATTCGGCGAACTCGGCCTCTACGCCGAGCATGGCCTTGCGTCCGAACCTGTGCATCGCCTCCCCATGATCATTCACTGGCCCGGGATCACCGACCAGCATGGAGTAGCTGGGACCCGCAACGACGCGTTGCTGTACAACATTGATTACGCGCCGACCATCCTGGACCTACTGGGACTGCAGCAGCCGGAAAAGTGGCAAGGCGTGTCTTATGCGCCGGCGGTCCGCGGAGAGAGCATCGATTCACGCCCTTATCTTGTCTGGGGACACGGGGCGCACACGTACCAGCGGGCCGTCCGGACCCGCGACCACCTATATATCCGCACCTACCATCCAGGCTGCTTTCGGGCCGAACTAGAGTCCCTGTTCAACGTCACGGAGGACCCCTACCTTACGAAGAACCTGATCGACGCCGATCAGGGCCTCGCCACGCAAATGCGGTCCAACCTCATGGAATGGCTCGGCTTCTACGCCGGAACTCCAGGAGCACTTCCTGACCCGATGCAGGGGGCACTTCAGGTAGGCCCCACCCTCTACAATCAACCAAAGGACTATATGCAGCATCTCCGCAACACCGGTCGGGGCCACCTCGCCAAGCATCTCGAGGAACGCTTGACTCCGGGGAACTCGGCGACACACGTCTCCTGGCACGCCCAGGTGCCCATAAGCGAGGAAGATCGAGAGGCAATGCGGAAGCGGTTTGCTGCAACAATCATGGCCCAGGAGTAAAAGTGGAAACTGTACCTCTCGAAAACGTAACGCCGTCGAAGCGTTCCCGTGTCGAAAATGGCACTTCCCTTGGACGCCTTGAAGTGATCCTTCTGAGCTTGCTAAGCACCAGCGCCCGGACTGGATACGACGTTCGCAAATGGCTTGACCGCCACGGCCCCTATGTTGGCTACAGCGCACAGACCTCGCAGATCTACCGCCAACTCGGCAAGCTCGTGGACCGTGAATGGGCCATCCCGGTCCCTGACCCTCGAGACTCCGGACCCGATGCCAAGCTATACGAGATAACCGACCAAGGACGACGGAAACTGCAGGAATGGATTGACTCCCCCTACGAGCCCCCCGTTCGGCCCCTGGACCCGGATTTCCAGGTACGGCTTAGGTTCGCGGGAACACACAGCCCCGAGAAAGCCCTGGAATTGGTTCGCACCGAGCTCCACTTCCGCCGCGAACACCGGCAAAACCACCTCATTGTCATGGCCCTTGCAGAAGAAGACTTCGGCCCCGACGAAGATGAAGAGGAACGCTATTGGCGCGAGGAACTCATCAGGCTGCAAAGCGAAAGAGGCCTCTACATGGTCAACAGTCTGATGGCGTGGCTCGAAGCGACGGAAGTGCGTCTGGAGGCCCTGATCCGTCAACGAGACCTGAAGACGAAAAAGTGATACCTCTGACCTCAAGCGATTCAAATGCGGGTCATGGCAAGAGCTGTTGCGCCCCAATGCGCGATTCACTTCCCGCGCAGCTCCTCCCCCACCCTGACTCACCGCGGCCACGCACCGGGAAACCCGCGCATGAGGGAATCCGCCTCCACGGCGGAACCTACAGCATGGGGGATGCCTTCGACGAAGGGTATCCACGCGATGGGGAATCACCCACGCACAACGTCCGGGTGGACCCATTCACCATCGACGCCACCACGGTCACCAACCAGATGTTCGCCGCGTTTACCGCCGACTCCGGCTATCGTTCAGAAGCCGAAGTCTTTGGCTCGTCCGCTGTCTTCCACCTACTCTCCACCGCTAAACCGGACGACATCCTCGGCGTCGCGACAGGAGCACACTGGTGGCTGAATATCCGAGGGGCTGATTGGGCGCACCCCACTGGCCCAGATTCACACTGGGAGGATATCCCTGACCATCCTGTTGTCCACGTATCCCACAATGACGCCCTTGCCTACTGTGATTGGGCCGGGCGCCGACTGCCCACGGAGGCGGAATGGGAGTACGCAGCACGCGGGGGTCTGGACGGCAAGCGGTATGCCTGGGGCAACGAGCTAACACCCGACGGCGAGCACCGCTGCAACATCTGGCAAGGCGCGTTCCCCCACGAGAACACAACCGAAGACGGTCATCTGGGAACGGCGCCAGTGAAGTCTTTTCCAGCCAACGGCTACGGACTCTACGAGGTGGCAGGAAATGTCTGGGAATGGTGCTCCGACTGGTTCCTGCCCAAGTACTACCGGAACTCGCCGGTCGATAACCCACAAGGTCCCACCATCGGGACCGGGCGAGTGATGCGCGGAGGTTCCTACCTCTGTCACGATTCTTACTGCAACCGATACCGGGTTGCAGCCCGTACATCGAACACCGCTGAATCCTCCAGCGGCAACTGCGGATTCCGTACCGTGGCGCTCTAGTGGCGATCACGGCATCGACGGCCAGCTCGCCTATTCGCGAAAAGGCGCGCCCTGAATGCCCCCCTACCCCAACGCCCGTACTTCCGCTTCTCGGACCGGCTCCGACCGGACCCCATCAGCGTCGATGACCAACGACCGCGGAGCCCCGGCGTCGTAGCGGCTGCTTTCGGCCACTCCGCAATGCAGGAATCGGCAAATCAGCTCCCGCATTGAAGCAGTCACCCGAGCGGTTTCCGCCTCTGAGGCGTTGACCATCATCGGGGAATCCCCCCAACGGTCAGTGCCGTCAAAGATGAACGCGAGCGGAAAGCAGTGGGCTGCGTAGGCGCCATCAAGCTTGCTTCGGTGATCGAATCGGACCACCTGGGCCGGCACAGGTGAGTGCGCGGCGATCTCCAGGGCGGAGATGCGGAACTGTGCCAATGTCGCGGCTCGAACCATCCGGAGGTAAGCATCGGGCTCTTCACCGTTGGTCACCAGGCGTTCCGCAGCCAGCACAGGGTCTTCGAAGGTTCGCTCAAGGAACTCGTCCACGTCCGCAGTGGAGAACTGGTCCCTCGGGTGGTTGCGCAGGAACGCCGCGGACTCTTCAGCGGTGGTAAGGATGAGCAGGGCGCCGGTGTGGATCCTCTGAACCGAATCCGCATACCTCACCAGGTCGGCCGGAGCCTCCCCTGACTCCACGGGCATATACGGGAACGGCCGAAGACCTGCCCTTGCAGCCTCCTGGGCATCAAGAAGTGCCGGAACTCGAGCAGCCTCAGGGCCCGACCCCAAGGCTTCAAGAACGGCAGCACGATGGCTGAGCCAGACCCCTACAGGCAGTGGCGCCAGGCGGGGCATGCTGATCAACAGGGTTTGCGCTGCCAAACCACGCACTGACGGGTTCGTGCTCAGGGCATAGGCATACCAAGCACCGGCTGAATCCCCGGCCAAGGTGACTTTCCCGGGGTCTCCGCCAAAGGCGCTGATGTTCTCCCGCACCCAAGCCAGTGCGGCGCGAAGATCACGCAAGGGTTTGGTGGATTCCGAGGGTTCCCCGAGCGAGCCGAAATGCCCTGTCACTCCGAGCCGGTAGTTCACTGTGACCAGAACAAAGCCGCCGTTCCGCACAAGGTCCGGCGAGTCGTACCAACGGCTCTCCCCGGAGCCGGTGGTGAAACCGCCGCCAGGAATGAAGAAGAGCACGGGCAGTCCATGGGCACCGGCAGGGGCCTGGACCCGCAAGGTAAAAGCATCCTCATTCTGTTCAAGCTCGCTCAACGCAGCGCCAAGCAACCCGTCCAGCATGCCCGGGCGCTGCGGAAAGGCGGCCGGGCGGGTTTGCGCGTTGCCGGCAACCACCCTGGAAACCTCACCGTTCCGCGGGTCCGAACCCGCCGTCCCATAGCGAAGTCCGGGTGCGTCCAGTATTCCTGCACGAAGACTCGCCCTGACCTCCCCAGCGGGAATATCAATCCACAGAACCGTCACGCAAGGAACTCGTGATCGTCCGCTTTGACCGTCTCGGTTGTTTCCCAGTACTCCACGTTTGTGTAGGGCCATACCTGGGAAACCCGGCCATGCGCGTTTTGATACCAGCTGCGCACGTAGGGCTGCCCCCAAGCCATCCGGCGATTTCCGGCGTCGACCCATTCCACAAAGCGGTCCAGCGCCGCCGGCTTGACGTCGATTGCGGAGGCGCCACGCTGCAGGAGCTCGTGGACGGCCTTCAGGGAGAACTCGACGGCCCGCTCGATCATGAAGTGCAGGCTTCCCGCCACCACTCCTCCAACGTTGGGGCCATAGATAAGGAAGAAGTTGGGGAACCCGGGCACAGTGACGCCGTTGTAGGCCCTGGCGTCGCCCTTCCAGAAATCGTGGATCTCCACACCCTCGCGGCCAACAACCTCCACCTCGTCGAGGTAATCGGAGGGTTTGAACCCGGTGGCGAAGACCACGATGTCTACCTCATGTTCAACGCCGTCCTTGTCGATGATCCCCTTCTCGGAGAACCGCTCTATCCCGGCGGTAACCACGGTGGTGCGCTCGGACTTGAGGGCAGCGGCCCACACCCCGTTGTCACGCAGCATCCGCTTGGCTCCCGGCGGATAGTTGGGGATGGCGGTCTCCAACTGTTCCGGACGGTCGGCGAACTGCTCCTTCAAGCGGTCGATCAGCACTTCACGGACTTCCTGGTTCTTGGCCGAAACACTCAACGGCGCACCCTGCCATCCGTCCTCGGCGGTCACCGTGTGCAAGCGGCCCGGGATGCCTTGAATCGTCACCCACAGGCGGTACCACTGTGCGTAGTGGGGAACCTTGCGTCGCAACCACGTGAAGGTGTCGCTGACGCCGTCGTGATAATTCGGAGCCGGAAGCATCCACGGCGCGCTGCGCTGGAAGAGCATCAGCCCGGAGACCTCGTCAGCAAGCGCGGGCACAATCTGGTAAGCGCTGGCACCGGTGCCAATGACTGCCACGCGCTTGCCGCGGTAGTCGGCGTCGTGCGACCACTCCTGCGAGTGCATGGTCACGCCGTGGTACAGCTCAGCCCCAGGGAAGTCAGGGATGTTGGGCCGGTCCAGTTGGCCTAGTGCACTTACGACGGCGGCAAAGGTGCGCACCCGCTCCAGGCCGCCGTTATGGCGGGTGGTCGCCTGCCAAGTGCGTGACTCCTCGTCCCATAACAAGCGGACAAGACGGGTGGAGAACTCGATGGATTCCACCACACCTGCACGCTCGGCCACGTCACGGACGTAATCCAAAACGTCTCCGCCTTCGGCGAACTGGTGTGGCCAGTCACCACGCTGGGCGAAGGAATACGAATATCCGAACGTGGGGGTATCGAGGCGGACACCCGGGTAGGTGTTCTTGGCCCAGGTCCCGCCCAGGGTCGGTGCGTCCTCCACGACGGTGAAGGGCACACCTGCCTGTGAATAGCGGTACGTCGCAGCAATTCCGGCGATCCCGGCACCGATGATCAACACCGGGAAGTCGCGTCCGTCAGCGACCTCGTCAAAACTCCACTGCGGAGCTCCGCCCTTGTCCGCAGCGAGGTCGAGTTCATGCTTCAGCGACGCGTGCCAGTGCTCGCGGCCGCCCGTGAGGAAGCCGAGGAGGTCCGCTACTGCGTCGTCCTCCAGCATGTCAACGCTGGTGATTTCCTTGTCCCGCAGCCTGCGCAAGCCCTCCAAAGCCAGCGCCTTGGCGCGTTCCTGCTGATCCGGTGACATGCCCCCGTGTGGATGAGGCTGGGTATCCACCAGGGTCAAGGGAGGCTGCAGATCGCTGCTGAGGAAAGTGGTATCGCCAAGCGCCGCCGCGAGGGCGGCGAGCAGGACAGGAAGTTCCGCCTGGGCGACGATCTTTTCCAGGTCGACGTCGTCTTCGACGATCGGCTCTGCACTTGTTTGCCAGTAGAGGTCGTCAAACCGCATCGTCTCAGATCTCATTTCCTGCATGCTCGGCATTTTTCCTCCTTGATTCGTCACGGCCGCGACAGCGGATGGACGTATGAACGCAGTTTGTTGATCACGGCCTGCTCACTTTGCTCGGTGAACGCGGCAGCGACGTAACGGTCGGGACGGACGAGCACGGTGTGGCGTGTGGCCAACCCGGGAAGCGCGAGAACACGCCCCGCATCCATCAGGACCTGCTCATCACGATTCCGGCGGGTCGCGTGGGAATTCCCCGTGAGCGTGATCCGGCGAGCGCCGAGCAGGGACCAGAACTGGCTGCCGGCTAACGTTTCGGCGACACCTGCCCCAAGTGTGATGAGCGCCCACCCGCTCCCCAGATGTGAGTCGAGTGGCGCCGTCGATCCGTCCTCATCGGCTACGGCCGGTTGGCTGAGGGCAAGGCCCACCCAGGCTGCGACTCGACGATCAACGTCGCGATCTGCTTTGATGGCCACACCGTTGCGGTAGTCCGGCGGCGTGATGAACCGCATCGAACCCAGGTACCTATGCACAGCGGGAATCAGGCTGACCGTACGGAAAGCAATATCCCGGAGATTGGTCCGGAAAGCGCCGACGGCCATGACTACTGCACCGGTCCGGCGTGAAACCTTGACCATCTTGGCCGCGTGGGTGCGGCGTTCGGACTCGTAAGTGGACAGGAGGCGGTCCGTGCCTACACCGCGGAGCACTTCCAGCAGTTTCCAGCTCAGGTTCAGGGCGTCCCGCAGGCCTGCGTTCAACCCTTGTCCGGAGAAGGGAGGCATCAAGTGTGCCGCGTCCCCGATCAGGAACGCGCGTCCCGAACGGTAGGTGCGTGCCAGCCGCTGATGGGCTACGTAGACCACAGCACGCCTGACGTCTTCGGTGCGGAGCTCCGGGTGGAAGGGTCTGGACAGCTCCAGGATCTTCTCCGGGGACGTCATTTCGTCCGCGTCTTCGTGGTCGAAAAGCATGAACTCAAGCCGCAGGCGGCCCTTGATTCCCGGAACCAGGACGTAGGGACGGGTCCCGTTTCCATGGAACTCGGCGTAGGGTTCGCGTGCCCCGGGGATGTTGAGCAAGTCCACCACAATCCATCGTTCCTGCTGGGTGGAACCCACCAGGTCGATGCCCAGGCTCTCGCGGATAAAGCTGCGACCACCATCCGCCCCAACAAGCCAGGACGCCGTCACGGTGCCGGCGCTGGCGCCGGCGTCGGCGTCGGAGTCGAATCCGACGCTCACACCGTCGGCTTTCTGGCTGATGGAAGTTACCTGGGCACCGGCGAGGAACTCAATCCCATGGTGGTTTTGGGCCTTGTTCCACAGCAGCTCTTCCAGCACGGGCTGGTCGAACTGCGACTTCGCAGGATGGCCGATGCGGGAGGGAACAGGCGTGGACGACGCAAGGGGCCTGTCATTCAACCCGAAGTAGCGGCTGCCGGTTCCCAGCAGCGATTCCGTCTTCAGCGCTTCCGCGAGGCCCAAGCGGTCCATCGTCCGGAAGGTCTCGTCAGCGATGCTGATGGCCCGCGGCAGGTCCATCGGCGCCGTGGCGGTTTCGAGCAGCACAACGCGTGCACCGCCGTCGGCAAGCAGCAGCGCCGCCGTCAGTCCAACCGGGCCGGCCCCCACGACCGCAACTTCGAAGTCCTCCATGGTGTTACCTCCACGCATTCTTAAGCAACGAGGACGTTGCGAAGGGTGCCGAGCTTGCCGACCTCAACCTCAACCACGTCACCGGGGACCAGGAATGTTGGCGGCTCCATGAACAGCCCCACACCGCCGGGCGTACCTGTAACAATGACGTCGCCCGGAGCCAGCGGAGTGAACGCGGTGACGTACTCGATGATGGCGGGGATGTCGAAGATGAGGTCAGCGACGGCGGCATGCTGCCGGACCTCGCCGTTTACACGGGTTTCCACCACGAGCTCGGTGACGTCACCGACTTCCTCGGCGGACATGAAGTAGGGGCCGAAGGCTCCGCTGAGTGGGAAGTTCTTGCCGGGGGTCCACTGACCCGTGTGGCGCTGCCAGTCGCGGGCGCTGAAGTCATTGAACGCGGCGTAGCCGGCGATGTAGTTCCACGCGTCTTCCGGCTTGACGTGGTCCGCGTGGGCTCCGATCACCAGTGCGACTTCGCCTTCGTAGTCGTACATGGAGCTTTCTGCGGGAATCGGCAGGTCTGCGCCGTGGGCAGCAAGGGTGTCAGAGAAGCGTGCGAAGACGGTGGGCTTGCCTAGCTCGTCCCGTCCGGTTTCCTCCCGGTGGCTGCGGTAATTGACGCCGATGCAGATGACCTTGCCGGGCGCTGACAGGACGGGGAGGAAGGTGGTTCCTTCAACCGGCTGGACCGGCGCCTTGTCCCCCTCCAGGGGAGCTGACAGCAGGCCTTCCTCGATGGCCGACTGCAGCGAGGGGCTGAGGCTGGCGCCACTGGGACCAAGGTCAAGCAGTTCTCCGTTGGCCTCCAGGCCCCATGTGGGCTGGCCTTCTTGGTTCAAGTAACTTGCGTAGCGCATGTGAATCCTTTCTTGTGCCGGCGTCATTGCCTCCGGGCTTGCCGGTTTTTGAACTATACAAAGAATGCATTCTTGAGTCAATAATGTACTTTCGATCCATGAGTGCGTAAGTGTACGCTTGTGCCATGGCACGACAAGCGAATGCAGAAACCATCAGCGAAGTGGTCCGGGGCAAGTTACGGGCCGAAATCTTTGCTGGCCAGTGGGCCCCGGGTACCAACCTCCAGGTTGGTGAGCTCACCAAGCGGTACGGCGCCAGTTCCACTGTCGTCCGTGAAGCGCTGGTGCGTTTGGCTGGTGAAAAGTTGCTGCAATTCCGTCCCAACAGAGGCTTTTTCGTCTCCGAATACACCCTGGAAGAACTGCGCGGCCTGGGTGAACTTCGTTGCCGTGTGGAGGAATATGGCCTGACCTTGGCCATCGAACAGGGCGACGTTGCCTGGGAGTCCGATCTTCTTGCAGTGCACCACCGCCTGGAGCGGACTCCGCGCCGCACCACCGAGGACCCGAACCATATTTCGGTTGAATGGTTCCTGGCCCACCAGGAGTTCCACGCGAAGCTGCTGGAAGCCTGCCCCGTCCCGTTGTTGCAGGACTTCGCTGCCACCCTGGGCGAGGCTACCGCCCTGTACCGCCTCTGGACCGCTCCGGACAAGCGCGCCCAAACCCGGGACATAGAGGCCGAGCACCGGGCCATTCTCGAGGCAACCATTGCCCGCGATGCTCCGACGGCCACCAAGCTTCTGCGTGAGCACTACATGCGCACGATCGATGTGATCGAAGAAGCCGAGTTCCATGCCGCGTCCGAAGCCGGGCTGCCCAACGAGTAAGGGCGACCCGGCCCGTTACTAGTTCAACGCGATGGGGAAGGCACCGTGCAAGCGGAAGTCCTCGCCGTTGTAGACGCCCCAGCGGTTGAACCAAGTCCGGTCATCTTGATCCCATTCGATGGGAGGACGGTCGAGGTCGTGGATCTGCTCCAGATCCGTATACAGTTCCACCACAGTGCCGTTGGGCTCGACGTAGTAGGCCGCGATGTTGTGTCCCGCTCCGTGGCGCACGGGACCCCAGATCAACCGACGACCTTTGGCGAACAACCTGTCACCCAGCCTGCCAAGGTCTGCGATGGACTGGGTCTGCCACGCGTGGTGGTGCAAGGAACCGCGGCCCTTGATGAGGGCAATACCGTGATGATCCGGGTTGCACCGCAGGAAGTACGCGAAGTCCTGGCCAATGACATCGGAAACCTTGAAGCCGAAGAACTCCACCAGGAAGTCCTTCATGACGGCGGGGTTCTGGGGATGGATATTGATGTGGCCATACCGGTCTGGACCAAAGGACGCAGGACCGTGACGGAAGTCCTTCATCCCCACATAGACGTGGTAGACGTATCCCTCCGGACCCAGGACAGCGAAGCCTTCACCGATCTCCCGCTCGAGTGGGCTACGGGTAAGGATGGGGAACCCAGCCGCCTCCAGGCGCTTGCGGATGATTTCAAGCCCCTCCGGGCTGTCCGCAACAAGGCCGATATGGTCGATTCCGTCCTCTTCGCCTTTTACGTAAACCAGCTCGTGATGGCGGTCCGCAGCGGACAGGTAGGCACGGTTGTCATCGTTCAGCGTCATACGCAGGCCGAGGACATCGGTGGCCAGTTCAAGGGACTCGTCGTAGTCCCTGGTTCGCATTGCGAGATAGCCCATCTCGGCAATCACACCAACTGCCATAGCTAAAACCTTTCTTTGAATGCCCAGTTCCTACACGGAGCGGGACGAGCCGCCATCCACACGGATGTTCTGGCCTGTGATGTAACTTGATTCCTCGCTTGCGAGGAACCGGATGACCCGGGCCACTTCCCCGGAGCTGGCAGCCCTGCGCAGCGGTATCCGGGCGGTCCATTCAGCCGGCACGATACCGGGTTCCTCCTTGGTGAAGCCCGGGAGGACGTTGTTCATTCGTATTCCGGACGGACCGTACTCGTCGGAATACAGCTTGGTGAACGACCCCAGTGCGGCACGGAAAGTGCCGGACACCGGGTAGTTCGGATTCGGTTCAAAAGGGGAACTGGTGGAAACGTTCACAACCGATCCCCCGCCGGCGGCAAGCAGGTGGGGAGTGACAATTCGAGCCATGCGAATAACGTTCATAAGGTACATCTCGTAGCCTTCGAGCCATTCGTCGTCGCTGATCTCAAGCACCGGCTTCCTGGCCGCGTGGCCGGCACTGTTAATTACGACGTCGATCCGCCCGTAAGTCTCCAGCGCCAAGTCGGTTATTGACTGCAGGTCCACAACGGAACGGTTCGAACCAACCGCGCCCACCCCGCCGAGGCTACGTGCCAACTCCATGGCACTGCCGGAGGGAGAAAGGGCTGCGATTTTGTACCCGTCATCAGCCAACGCCCTGGCTGCCGCACCCGCGATTCCGCGGCCACCGCCTACCACCAGCGCTACCTTGACTGGTGCGTTCACTCCTTGTCCTCCGCCTCGCCGAGCTCGGCGTAGTGCTGGACGAGCCTGTCCATGGCGAGCGCTGAGAGTTCGGCCGCTTCGGCGAAGTCGATCTGGTCTCCCGCGGATGCCGAGATGTAGAAACCGTCCGTAAGGGCGCGGCCCAGCATGACGACTTTCCGCGCAAGGTCGGGCTTGGCGCGCAGCGCGGCTTCCGGAAGCCCTGGAGTGACGGCTTCCACCATGAGCTCATACATTTGCTCGCGCACTTCCAGGTACTTCTGGCGGGCAGCGTTTCCTGCCAGCCGCTTCTCCAAGGCGAAGAGCAGGCCGATGATCCAGAACGCTTCCTGTGCGTGCTCGGGATCAGTCGAATTGGCGGCGGACCCGGCGATACTCGTACGAAGGATTGCCCTGTTCTCCGGTCCACGGTGACGGGTCTGCCAGTTTTCGAAACAATAGTCGATCAGTGCAGCAAACAGGCCCTCTTTGTTTTCGAAGTGCCAGTAGACCGAACCGATCGGCAGGCCGGCAACCCGGGCCACCTCGGCCATGGTGGTGCCTTCGTAGCCCACTTTCACGGCCAGCTGGAGCACAGCTTCGAGGATGGCGCGTTCATTTTCCGGCGTGGATTGGTGGACGCGGCGACGCTTGCCGGTCTCGGTCTTGCCGTTGCTGCTGACATCCGCACCTGCCCGGGGACTCATGCGTTCAACTCCCCACGCGTCGCAGAGCGTTGTCCGCCGGGGTTGATCTTGGCAAACTGCACTTCCTCATAGATCTCGTGGCGCAGTTCGCCGAAGCGGGGAAGGGACCTGGTGTCTGCTTGGCTGCGGACGTCCGGAAGGTCGATGTGGAGGTCGGCCTGGACAATGGTCGGCGAGCTGGACAAGACCAGGACGCGCTCCGCCAGGTACACGGACTCATCGATGTCATGGGTGACAAAGAGGATGGTCATGTTCAGGCGCTTCCATACGTCCCGCACCAGGTCCTCGAGCTCGCCACGGGTCTGAGCGTCAACCGCCGCGAACGGTTCGTCCATGAGCAGGACGCTCGGGTTGGATGCCACAGCCCGGGCGATGGCCACGCGCTGCTGCATGCCGCCGGACAGCTGCCAAGGGTAGCTCTTGGTCGCGTGGGAAAGGCTGACCGCCTCCAGCGCTTCATTGACACGTACCCTGCGTTCGGCCTTCGGCACACCTGATGTCTTCAGAGGCAACCCGACGTTTTCTTCCACAGTGAGCCAGGGGAAGAGACTGCGGCTGTATTCCTGGAATACCACCGCCATGCCCTCGGCTGGACCGGAGACGCGCTTGCCGTCCAGCACCACCTCACCGGAGGTTGGTTCAAGAAGTCCGGCAATGCATTTCAGCAGTGTGGTCTTTCCGGAGCCGGAAGGACCCACGAGGCAGGCAAACTCACCGGCATGGAGATCGAAGGTGAGTGACCTGACGGCCTCCACCTCGTTGCGGGAGCCTACGCCGTAGACCTTCCGGACCTGCTGGACACTGAGACGGACGTCCGACTTGTTAGCCGTCATTGGAGGCCTCCTTAAGACCGTAGTACCATCCCAAAACCCATTTTTGGATCGCTTGGAATGCAACCGAGAGCAACACACCTATGATCCCCAGCAGGACGATGCCGCTCCACATTTCAGGGATTGCAACGCGGTTTTGGAAATTAATAATCGAGTAGCCAATACCGTCGGTCGAGGCGAACATCTCCGAAACGACCAGCAGGATGAGTCCCACGGCGAGGCTGTGCCGGATGCCGGCCATGATGAGCGGCATCGCTCCGGGCAGCACCAGGTAACGCATGCGGTTGAAGCCACGGAGCCGGTAGACCAGCGAAGTGTTCTTCAATACTTCATCGAGGGAACGCACGCCTTCAACCGTATTCAACAGGATGGGCCAAAGACAGCCCAGGACGATCACCGTCACCTTCATCGTGTCATTGATACCGATGAGCAGGAGCAGGACCGGGATGAGGATGGTTGACGGCACCGCCCTGATGAACTCAAGCAACGGCTCAAGGAGCCACCGCAAGCTGCGGGAAAGGCCGATTGCAATTCCGAGGGCGACGCCGAGCACCAGGGAGATTGCGAGGCTGATCAGGAGCCGCCCCATGCTCGGGAGGACGTCGTTGAAGAACTTCTCGCTGAACCACACCTTGGCAAAAGTGTCGGCCAGTTTGTCGGGCTTGGGGACAAAGAAGTTGACGCCCTGGGCTGTTGCCGCCCACCAGATGGCTATGAGGATGACCGGCAGGCCCAGCCACATGCCCAAACGCTTGAGGACGGTCATGCCGCCACCTCCGAACGGACGGAGCTGTGCCAGAAGAGCACTTTTCGCTCGATGAAACGGAAAATCAGGTTCACGACGATTCCCAAAAGACCTGATGTAATGATGAGGGCCATCATCGCCGACGGGTTGTCATTGAGCTGGGCCTGGGCGACCGCACGTCCTATCCCCGGTGTACCGACAATGAGCTCCGCGCTGATGGACAGGATCAAGGCGACAGTAGCTGCGAGCCGGATGCCCGTCATCAGGTACGGCAGGAGCGTGGGGAGAACGAGGTACCGCACGCGCTGCAGCCAGGTCATGCGCAAGGTGTGCACTGTGTCATCAGCAACTTTGTCAATGTCCGTGATGCCGTACAGGACCTGGATCAGGACGATCCAGAAGCAACCGTAAACTACGATCAGTAGCTCGGCGCCGATCCTCGGGCCAAAGAGCAGTGCAGCCAAAGGAATCAGGCCGACAGCCGGAATCGGGCGGCGGAACTCGATGGTGGTGTGGGTCGCCGACCGTAGGAATTTGCTCGAACCGATAAGGAGCCCAACCGCTACGCCACCCAGGATGGCCATGATGAGTCCGAGGAACCAAGCCCACATGGTCTGGCCGACGGTGATCCAGAATTGGGTGAAGGTCAAGTTGGTGAGGAATGTTGGAATGACCAGCGATGGTGGTGGCAAGTGGTGCTGGCTGACCGGGCCGAAGGCTGAGAAGACTTCCCAGACGATAAGTGCGGCGAGGATGCCAGCGACACCCAGGACATACGGCCCAATAGCAGCCCACTGCGCAGCACGCCGCACTGTCTGTTCCCGCGTGGGCAGGGAGCGCACAGCCACGCGGCTCAGGATCGGAGTTTGTGTTTCCACGGTTTCTGCTCTCGGTTGTTGCGATGAAATTTGTTGTCGGGGCCGGCCAGCGGCCCCGACAACAGCGGGTTATGGCTTCCAGATCACCTTGTCAACGTCCGGCTTGGTGCTGACGATGCCGTACTTGACGAGCAGATCCGCGAAAAGCTGGATGGTTTCTTTTGAGATGTCCGGGTTGTAGAGAGAGAGCTGGGCCTTCTTCGCAGCTGCAGGGTCCGTCCCCAAAGCGGCCGGCATTGCATCGCGGATCAGGTCGTTGTTCTCCGTCAGGAAAGGCAGGGCTTCCTTCATGGCCGCCGTGAAGCGCTTCACCTTATCGGAGTCACCCTCCACCAGCTTGCCACTGGAAATGGTCACTAGTTCGTTCGAACCCAGCCCGGCCTCCTGGATGAAGTCACTGACTACCCTGCCGCCCTTGGAAACCACCTGCTGCATGAAGGGTGAACCGGCCATGCCGGCGTCGATCTGGCCAGCCTCGATCTGCGCTGCAACCTCCGGGAAGGACAACTGAACGAACGCCACCTTCTTCGGGTCGCCGCCATCCTTGGCTACAGCTTCCCGAATGCCGATCTCACCGATGCTTCCCAGGGCGTTCACCGAGACCTTCTTGCCTTCAAGATCGCGGGCCGACTTGATGGTTGATGAGGCTCCAACAACCACTGCCGTGGAGTCTTCCACGATCTTGGGGTCGTTCTGGGTGACGCCCTCAACAATGCGGACGTCCAGGCCTTGTGTTGTTGCCGTCAGCGCCGTGACCGGGCTGGCCAACATGAAGTCGAGTTCGCCGGACGCCAGCGCAGGCAGCTGGGCCGCGCTGCTGCCGGCTCCAACCACAAGCTCCAAGTCGATGCCCTGCTTCTTGAAGTAGCCCTTGTCGATGGCCACTTGCATGGCTGCAACGGTGTTGGACGGGAAGATACCGTAAGTGACCTTGGTGAGTCCCTCGGATGTGCTGCCTGCTGCTGCCGGAGTGCTACCGTCCACAGATCCTGATGCGCAGCCACTGAGGGTCAGTGCCAGGCCCAAGGCAGCAACGGTAGCTGCGTGGGCTTTCTTGATGTTCATGAGATTCGCTCTCCCTTGAGTGAACGTTGGGCGGGCCTTCCCGCCTTACTGCCTGTGCTGGCGAGTTGCAGCAACAGTATTTTGCGGATTAAGCCTTTGTCAATGGATTATGCATTCTTAATCATGTTATGCGTTCTGCGGCGATAATGTGACGTCGGCCACGCTGAAAACCTTGCCCAAAACGCCGCTGAGTGCCTGTGCAAGGCACTCAGCAGCCACCACATGGTCGGGCCGCACGATGATCGCAGAGAAGGGCCTTTCGTCGAACCAAGCCTTCAGAACGCCGCTTTCGTCGCCCACTACCCGCACGCCAGGCGCGGCAGCAGCTTTGGCCCACGGCAGCTGCGTGGCCGGCACTGCGTGCACAAGGACACCGCCCAGCCTCCCAAGCTTCTCCGCGTCAGACTCACTGACGAACGCCATGGGATCGTTGTTCCAGACCACCACACGCCACCCTTGGCCGGTGGCGTCGTCCAACAGGACCGAAATACCTTCCTCGTTGCGGACTGTGGGCTGTGGGAACAACGTTCCCACCGTACGCGGCGCGTCTTCCCTGTCCGGGAGAGACTTCCACGTGGGGAGCTTCGACGGAACCACAATGCCGTGATCGTACTTAGGCATGGGTTTGTAGCCTTGGTTGTTCAGGCGGGCGCGGGCCTTGGGAAGCCGGTCCACCACGGCGGCGGCCATATCGCGGACGGCCGTGCGCAGCCTGTTGTGGTCCGTCACGAGGTTTGCCATGTTCAGCGACAAAGCCACCATGGCCTTGACGTGTTCACGGCGTTCGTCTTCGTAGGAATCAAGCAGGCGGTCGCTGGCTTTGCCGTGGACCACGGCTGCGAGTTTCCAGCCCAGGTTCAAGGCATCCCGGATGCCGGAGTTCCACCCCTGTCCAGCCACAACGGGCATGACATGGGCCGCATCGCCCGCCAGCAGGAAACGTCCCACACGGAACTTCTCCGCGACGCGGGCGTGGTGGGCATAGACCCGACGGCGGATGATGTTCAGGCTCGCTGGATCGGGTACGTGGGGGGCCAGGAGGGAGAAGACGAACTCATCATCCTCGGCCACCTCTTCCGATTCCCCTTCGAACAGCGTAAACTCCCAGCGCCGGATGCCGTGGGGCAGGCTGAGCGTTGCGTAGCCGCGGCTGGGGTCTCCACCGAACACTGCATGCGGTGTGCCGATGGGATCGTTCGCGACGTCGATCACGAGTCCGCGCGTCGATCGGGTTTCGCCTTCGAATGCCAGCCCAAGGTGCTGGCGGGTCAGCGACCGGCCGCCGTCGCAACCCACGACGTAGCTGCCGGTAACCCTTCCCTGTCCAGTGGGCGTGCTGACCGTGGCGCTAACGCCGTCGGAATCCGATCCAAAAGCGTCCACCCGGCAACCGAAACGCACCTCCACATGGGGGTACCGCGCCAGGCCTTCGAGCAGGGCCTTATCGACCAGGGGCTGGATAAAGCCGTTCCTTCGGGGCCAGCCGAACTCGCGGGTGGTGGGATTGATTTCCGCCAGCACCTTGCGGTCGCCGTTGACGATCCGGATCTTCTGGTCAGGCACCGTGTGCGGCAGCACCTTATCCACCAAACCGATGGTCTGCATGGTCCGGAGCGCCTCGTCGTCAATGCCGACGGCACGCGGGTAATCAATGAGTTCATCGCGGCCTTCAAGGACCACGGTGTTGACGCCAAACTGGCCAAGGAGGTTGGCGAGGGTCAAACCGACCGGACCGGCTCCGATGATAATTACGTCCTTGCGGTCGCTCATTCTGGGCCCCTCAGGGTCTTGATGGATTCCTGAGCCGCACGGCTAAGGAAGACGAGGTCAATGCCGAGGCCGACGTAGTCGACGAGTTCCCGGTCAAGAAGGTCGGCTGCGTAAGTACCGGAGCCAGAATAGATGCCCAAAGTCACGCCGTGTTCCCTCGTCAAGGCAGCCAATTGGACTATGGCTTCGCGGACGGGTCCGTCTTCCCAGTCGCCCCTGCCCGGAAGGCCGAAGGACACGGCCAGGTCCGCCGGCCCGACGTAAATGGAGTCCAGGCCGGGAGTCGTGACGATCTCTTCCGCGTTCTTCAGGCCGGCCACTGTTTCAATCTGGGCGATGGTGGACACGGCGCGGTTGCCCGCTTCGGTGTAGGACTCTCCCTTATAAAGGGACGGCCTGCTGGGACCGAGGCTACGGTTGCCCACACCGGGGTACTTGGTGGCTTCTACCAGCATTCGCGCTTGTTCCCCCGACTCGATGGTAGGTGCGATGATTCCGCGTGCACCGCTGTCCAGCAGACGAAGGATGGGGGCCGGATCCAGGCTTCCTACCCGGGCATAGCTGTAGGCGGAATCGCGGGGTGTGGCCCGCAGCATGGTGCAGGCTGCTTCCAGCCCCACTTCGCCGTGCTGCAGGTCGACCACCACGCCGTCGTATCCAGCAGCCAGCGCCCACTCCGTGACGGAGAGGGAAGGGATTGCCTGGTGCAACAGTGCGGGCGGCCGCCCGCCGCGGCTCTCCCACTTCATTTCGCGGTGCTTTCCGTCAGGCGCTTGGCGTGGGCGGCAGCGTTCATTCCGCCGAATATGGGGTTGATCTCGCGTCGCGCGATCTTCCATTCCCCGTCTACCTCGCGGTAGACCTCCCGGAATTCACCCACGCTGGCAGGCATGAGCGGGTTCTCCGAGGAGTCCCGGAACGTCAGGTACTGCGTCCAGCCATGGAGCTCCCCGCCTACACATTCCAAACGGATGCCGCCGATGAGGTGGCGGCCCACAACTCCCGTGACCTTGGCGCGACGCTCGCCCCAGGCCTTGATGGCGTCACGGCCATCCATGTCGCCCAAGGGGCCGGTGGATACAGCGTCTTCCGTGTATAGCTCCCAGGTTGTGTCCGCCTTGCCGTGATCGAGGCGCCACAGCAATTCCGCGACGAGTGCCTCGATGGCCACCCGGGTTTCGATCGTCACCTTATGCATGGACGGCCTCCGTCAGGTGCGCCACGACGTCTCCGAACCCGTGCGAGTACTTCGCCGAGTACGTAATGTTGGGATCCCAGTCCACGATCAATCCGATGGATCCGGAGAGCAGGATTTCTCCCGCACGGAGGGGCTTGCCGATCCTCAACGAGGTATCTGCCAACCACTGCACTGCATGGATGGGATCGCCCATGACATTTCCGCCAACGCCGCGCGTCAACTCTTCGTCGCCGCGGTAGAGGACCATCTCGACCTGCTTGAGGTCGACTTCGCCGTAAGGGATGCGAACCGAACCTGTGACAATTCCTTCGCAGGCCGCGTTGTCAGCGATCGTGTCAACGATACCCATCTTGTAGCTGTGGTAACGGTTATCAACCAGTTCCATTGCAGGCGTCACATAGTCGATGGCCGCTTCCACTGATGCCAGGTCCGGATCCAGGATGTCCGACTTCAGGACGAACGCCAGCTCGGCTTCGATCTTGGGGTGGAAGTACGCTGACGACGGCCGCTCAACCGGGGACTCGAAGACCATGTTGTCCAGGATGATGCCGTAGTCAGGCTCGTCCACGCCGGCACGCGCCTGGACCACAGGATTAGTCAGGCCAACTTTCCGACCAACGCGACGGCGGCCTTCCGCGGCTTCGCGCTGCTGGGTAACGAGCTCGGAGATACGGTAGGCCGCGTCCTTGTCCTTCTCCGGTAGCCGGTGGCGAACGAATTCGATAGGGGTGCGCGTTGTCCGCGCCTTGTAGAGATCGTCAGCGATCTCCGTAATGATGTCCGACATCTTCATCACGCCTTTCTGCTGAGGAAGTCGAGTGCTTTTTCGTTGAATTTCGTGGGATCCTCCCACTGCGGCCAATGGGCGGCGTTGCGGATCAGCGCGAATTCGCCGTCCGGAATTGCCGCCGCCAGGGTCTCGCCCGTTGCCACACCGCCCGTCGGCTCATGGTCCGTCCACACGAGCAGGGCCGGCACCGGGATGGCAGCGTAGTCTTCCTTGGTCACTTGGTTCCGGGCGCGGATGTCCGGAACCTGGAGCGCCATGATGTGCTCCATGGAGGTGATGAAGCCCGGCCGGCTGTAGACGGCACGGCGTACTTCCACCAGCTCGTCCGTGATCTGTTCGGGGTTGTGGATGACCACTTGGAGCCGTGCCTTGACGTTCTCGTAGCTGGGGTCCTCCACGGCCTTGCGACTCACTGGGCTGACACGATCCATGGACATAGGGCCCACCATGCGGCCGCCGGGAGCGCTCAGGACAATGGTGTGCAGGCGCTCGGGGTGGTGCGCGGCGAACTTGATAGCGATCCACCCACCGAGGGACTCGCCCAGGAGGTGCACCTTGTCCAGGCCCAGCACGTCCAGGAGATCCAGCAGATGTGCCTCGTAGTCCGGGATTTCCAAGTCGGCTTCAGCCAACGTTGAAAAGCCATGCCCGGGGTAGTCGTAACCGATGACCTTGTAATTCTGCGCCAGCGCACGGATGTTGTGGGTCCACGCTTCGATGTGCCCGCTGGTGCCATTGAGGAGGACCAGGGTTTGCTGTCCGGCGCCCACGGTAAGGACCCGTGTCAGCCATGGTCCTACTTGAACATACTCAAGGGTGTGGGGAAGGTCGGCAATCTCGCCCCACATGGTTACCTGGGTCATGCGTTCTGGGGAACAGCAGCTGTGATACCGAAGCCGGCACCCCAGGTCTTAACCGGCCAGTAGCGGTCCACCACCATGCTGTAGTCGCCCGCCGTCGACAATGCGCTGAAAGCCGCGATCCAGGAACGCATCTCATGTGCTGCGCTTCCGCCTTCGGCAATGAACTCGTCGTTGTCCCAGCCGTCCACGTCGCTCAGCGAGCCCGAACGGAACACCTTCATCAGCTTCTGGTCCCATTCCTCATTGAGGGGTGCGCTGGATGCGCGGCCGTCCGCAATAGCCTGAATGCCCTCAATGATCTTTCCTTCGCGGGCTGCACGGTCTTCTTTAGACGGTGCATAAGAGACCAAACGCTGCTGGACAGGGTCGGGCGCGCCGTCGTACTCGGGAATCGGCGGGTTGTGGGAGAGCCCGCCCGAGGCCACAAGGAGAACGCGCTTATCCAGTTGCTGGGCAGCGCGACCCAACGCCTCACCCATCAGACGGATCCGGGCCATGGGCGTAAGGGGCTTGCCGATGGCGTTCACAAATACGGGAACGAACGGGTTGGTGAAGCCCGAGCCAAACAGGAATTCCAACGGCTGCATGACGCCGTGGTCAACTTGGAGACGCTCCGAACGAGCTATGTCGATTCCCTGGGCAATGGTGAGCGCGTGCAGTTCCCGGGCAGTCTCGGAATCGACAGGGAGGGGGCCTTCGCCGGTTCCGTAATCGCCAACACCGACAGCCTGAGCACCAATGGCGAACGGCGGCATCATCGAGTAGAGCACACCGTTGAAGTGGTCCGGGCCGAAGATGACGGTAACATCCGGGGCGAAGTCCTCAACGAATGAGCGAACTTCTCCCAGGGCTTCATTCATTTCGGCGAAGATCGTTCCCCCGGGATCGACGTTCCCAAATGATGGCGCGTGTGACAACGCGGCAAGTGCAAGCGACATTGCTTTCCCTCTCAGTGAGCTCGACCACATCTGGTCGTTCCCTAGAGTGTAGATTCTAGATTCGTCATTTGCAATGCTTTGCTGTGATTCGTGCCAGCCGGCGCCTTCAAAGGCATCAAGCCCAGAGCCCTCTTACGTCAGATTCTGGCGCTCACCGGACAGCTGGAAACACTGGCCCTGGTCAAGAAACCAGCACCCCTCAAACCCGTAAACCGAGCCTGGAACGGCTAGGCAATCCGGAGGTTCTTCAACGAGGCAACGAAGCCACTCATCCGGAGGCTTCAAATGAGGCAACGTATTCTCTTCCCGGAGGTATTGCAATGAGGCAACAGGCTCTGACCGTGCGCTTTGAAGCGTCCTTATAGCCACCGGCTTATGGGCACTCAATCGGCAGTTCGGGCTGCGGCTCTGGGTAAACTCGCAGTCAACGGAAGGAGCCTCGCATGACAAAGCGGAAAATTCACGGCCTCTGGGTGTTATACCTGATGCCGATCTTCCTACTCTTCGGCTTGGTCATGTGGCTAATGCAAGATGTTCTGAACTGGTTCTGAGCGTCCGATGGTGGATCCTTGACCGGGCGCAGCTCAAGTCCGGCAAGACATCGGTTATTGTGCAGTGTCCCCTAGTGGGACCCGGCCGCACCGATGAAGACACACGAGACGCGTTCGCGCACGGCGGGTGGGCCGATGGATACCAGGACGACGTATCAATGAAGTATGCCGGCGAGGGAATGAGCGTTGGGGATAGCCTCCTGTTTGGCCACCGCACCTACGACGACGTCCTCGGATACTGGACCTCCATGGGGCCCAACCCATTCGTCGACGTACTGGTGGGGTCAGAAAAGTTCGTCGTCTCGCACAACCCTGACGTCAAGCTGTCGTACCCCAGCAGCGAACTCCTCGTCGGAGATGCAGTTTCGACCGTAGCCGCGCTCAAGAACCGCAACCCCCGCGACCTCATGATCATGGGCAGCGATAAATTAGTGCGCCAACTATACGCCGCAGGCCTGATCGATCAATACGCACTTCTTATTCACCCCATCGTGCTCGGATCAGGAACCCGTCTCTTCCCGGAAGGAGCCCGTACGGACCTAAAGTTGGAACGCAGCATCGCCACCACCACCGGCGTGATTATTGCCGAATACAGCGTCACGCCCCCGAAGGATAGGGCTTCGTAGTTCTGCAACGGCCAGCGGACGCTGGCCTCACGCTACGGCAACAGCGCGGAACTCAGGGACTGGCGGAAGTTGCCCAGCGCAGGCGAACTACGCAGCCAAGGTCGGGCCGCCCCCGGATGCGTTGCCCGCCTGCGCCGGGCCGGGCTGCGTCAACGTGCGCGCGGCCCGTGAGCCTGCGGCGGTGCTCGCCCCGATGGTGATGAGGGCTCCGAGGATAATGGCCGCGGCTTCTCCCGTCGCCAACAAATGCAATTGGGAGCCGATCGTTGCCGCGGCAACCGGCACTCCCAACTGGGACGCTGCAAGCACCGCGAGCGGCAGAGGCTGGCCCAATAGCCGCAGGCTTCCATGGACCAGCAGGGCACCCAGACCAAGGCAAATCCCGAGGAGAAGCATTTTGGGGCTTCCGGCAAGGGCGCGCAGATCCAGCGATGCGCCAAGCCAGACGAAAAACACTGGCCCCAGAAAGCCATCGCTGACGGCGAATAGCTGATGAGCCAATCGCCGGGGTTCGCCCACCGCTGCGACCACCAGGCCGAAGGAGAACCCGGCCAGCATGATGGACACGTGACCCGCCACAGCAAGTCCGGAGAGCGCGAACAGCACGGCAAGTTGGACCCTCAGCTCCAGGGCGAACTTCCGGTCCTCGGACACGGCATGCACCCGTGCGCGCGTGCCGTTGCGCTCCAGCCAGCGAAGCACGAAGAACAAAACCGCAGCACACGCCGCGACGACGGCTGCCCCTGCAGCTGCCCTCGGCGCATTGGATGGGTCGACAGCAAGCGGAAGCGCCACAATGCAGGCGATGTCCGCCACCGCCACTTGCGCCGTCGTCGTCAAAACCTGTGGTCCCCTCAGCCGCAGCGAATCGACGATCGGCAGGACCAAGGCTGCCGACGAGGACGCGAGCAGAACGATGTAAAGAGGAGCATGTCCGGTGCCGAAGGCAAAGGCAATGCCGATTCCGACGACGGCCGCCAACACTGCGGCGATGCCGGCACGCAGCGCACCCGCGCCCAGTGCCGGGCGGATGGCTTTGTCCCGCACTGGGACATGCGTTCCTGCGACGAACATGACGAGGGCAAACCCGACGTCGGCCACAAAGGTGAACGTGGCATCCGAGGAGTCCACCAGACCCAAACCCGTACGCCCGATGGCGATGCCAGCCAGTAACTGCCCCAGAACGACGGGGAAATGCCATCTCCGGGGAAGCGCCAGCAGCGGTCCCAGTAGCGCGACCGCGGCGATCAGCGAAAGCTGAAAGAACGACACCTTCCTCCTTCCACCCGGCATGCGGTTGGCTTGCGGTAATTACCGGGGCACGTCAGCCAGTTGAGTGGAATGTCGGTGTTTTCGTCCGTGTAGTAGCTTGCGCATACCCGATGGTAGCCGTCGGCCACGACAGCGGGCATCCCTTGGACCAGATCCCCCTGACAGCCAGTTCAAAGCTCCGACATAGGTTCCGTGGCTATCGTACCGACTGTGGAAGAACTCACACCCCGGCCCCTTGGGAGACAGTCTCCCCGGATGGGCGACGCGCGCCTCCGCTCCCTGACGTTTCGACGCCGCCGGGTGGTCATAATGGCCACGGGCGCGATTCTTCTGGCCGTGGCGCTGCCTGTCGGCGTCCACTCGGCCGCGCAGGCCCATTCGACGTCTATCGTCCGGCCGGGTGGCACGACGAATAATCCGGCTGCGGGGAGGAGCGCAGCTCCATCCGCCGCGGCTGTCCCCGGAACAGTCAACGTCATTGATCCGGCATTGGACGCCAAGATCAAGGGCATCATCGACGCGTACCCGGAGTATCAGATCGGGGTGGCGCTCATKGATGTGTCGGCCGGAGCCGACGGGCAGGAAGTCCATCAATACGGGGTCGAGGAGCCCTTTGAGGCCGCCAGCACCGCCAAGGTCCTGGCCGCGGAAGCGTATTACCATCTTGTTGAAACGGGCGGGGCATCCCTGGACGAGCCCCTCGCAGCCTATCCCGCGTCCTTCCAGCTGAAAGCAATGATCCAGCAAAGCGACAATGACTCCTGGTCGCTGATTATGAATGCCGTCGGCCACCAGGAGCTGACGGCGTACGCGAATTCTTTGGGCGTGCAGTACGACCCCGAGAGCAATACACTCGCCCCGGTGGACATGGCGCGCATCCTTGCCGGGCTCTACTCCGGGAACTTGCTCAATGCCGGGGACACCACTGAACTGTTATCTACCATGCAGGACACTAACGATGAGACGCTCATCCCCGCCGCCGTTCCCGCCGGCGTCACCGTGTTCCACAAGTACGGCGAGCTGGGCGGAGAACTGCACGACGCCGGCGTCCTGGACAAGGATGGCCGCGCCTACGCCCTTGTCGTCTACACCAAAGGTGAGGATCTAAGCAGCGTCCCCGAGCGCACCGAGGTCATCCACCAAGTGACAGGGGCCGTGGCCGAGGCCCTTTTCTAAGGTCCTGACCCGCCGGAGGAAACAGCAACAATTTGTCTGTGTTTCACGACCGTGGCTCCGCTTCCCTGCGAACGTAACAGTTACGTAGGTGATTACGGCGCCGCTGTGGTGGGCGCCGAGGGAATGGCGCTCGGCGAGGCCCCGTTGGTGGGGGACCCGTTCTGGCGGTTCCGCCCCTGGCCGCCGTTGAAATTCTGGAACTGGCCCCGCCCCGGACGGGCCTGTCCCGCATCCATTGCCTTAGTGACGCCGACGCCGGCGAAGAAACCGATGGCAACCAGCAGCACCGCAAGGAGGATCTGCGTCAGGCGGCCCATCTTGAACCGCTTCTTTGGCACCAACGGCTCCGATGTCTGGGGCTGTCCCCAACCTTGGGCGGTGGGTTCCTGGCCCGTGGCGTGCAGTACGGCGGTTTGCTGTCCTGCGGTGGGACGTTCGTTGTCGAGCTGGTGGGGCTCTGGCTGGTTGTTGGGACCGGGCTCGGGCGTTGGGTAGGACATGTGGGACTCCTGTTGGGATTTTTCTTGGACGTGCTGGGGGAATTGGGTCGGTTATTCGTATCGAAGGGCGTCGATTGGCCGGAGTTTCGCCGCTTTGTTGGCCGGGTAGATGCCGAAAATGAGGCCGATGGCTGCGGACACCAGGAATGAGAGCCACACGGTCCACCATTGGACCTCGGGTTGGGTTCCCATCACGGGAAAGGCGCTGCCGACGTAGCCCGCAGCAATGCCGAGCACCCCGCCGATCATGGAAATGATGAATGATTCGATGAGGAACTGGCTCACGATGCTTCCCCTGGAGGCCCCGATCGCTTTGCGGATGCCGATCTCGCGCGTACGTTCGGTGACCGTGACGAGCATGATGTTCATGACGCCGATCCCCCCAACCAGGAGCGAGATACCGGCTACGGCGCCCAAGAGGACGGTCAGCGTGGCCGTGGTGGTGGTAGCGGTGGTGAGGATCTGGGCCTGGTTCCGCACTTGATAGTCACGATTGGCGGAGGTGACGTTGTGCCTGGCGTCGAGGATCATTTGCACCTCGTTCTGGGCCTGGTTCATCACGTCCGCTGACTTTGCCTGGACAGTGATGGAGGCCAGGGAGGGCGAGTATCCGGTGAACTTGTCCTGGGCGGCGCTGTAGGGGATGACCACAAGGTCATCCGGATCATTCAGTCCCGAGGACCCTTTCTGGGCCAAGACTCCGGAGACCACAAAGTTCTGTCCGTTGAGGGCGATGGTCTGCCCCACCGCCGAGCTCGCTGAGCTGCCCACCAGATCCTGTGCCACGGTATTGCCTATCACGGCCACTGCGGTGCCGCTGCCGGCGTCTCCGTCACTGAAGTAGGAGCCCGCCGCCAGGGTGTCGTTCGAAATGGCAAAGTACGACGGCGTGGTCCCCACGAAGGTCGCCACGGTATGCGTTGCGTCCTGGTACGTGCCGGTGACGTTCTGGGCAGTGACCACCGGGGCTGTCGCCGCGACGTCGGGAGCCATGACAGGATCAGTCAACGCTGCCATGTCCTGGACGGTGAGGTTGGTGCCCCGGGACCGTGGCCCAGTGACTGCCTGTCCCCCGACTGTGCGGCCCCCGGACGTGGTTTGGCGGCTTACGGTCAGCACGTTCGTTCCCAGTTTGCCGATCTGGGCTTTGATGGCGTTCGAGGTTCCCGCGCCCACGGCCAGCAGGATGATGACGGATGCGATGCCGATCAGGATGCCCAGTGTCGTGAGAATGGAGCGCATCTTGTTGGCCATCACCCCCGTCAGGGCGAAGCGTACGGATTCGGCGATCATCATGCTGGTACCGTCGTCGCTTCCGGGTGCCCGTGGACGCCGCGGAGCCTGTAGTCCTCAATGATGTGGCCGTCCTGGAACCGCACGACACGGTTGGCACGTGCCGCGACGTCGGTTTCATGCGTGATCATCACGATGGTCCGTCCGTTGGCGTGCAAGGATTCAAACAGATCAAGAATCTCGTGAGAGGACTTGGTGTCCAATGCTCCCGTTGGTTCATCCGCTAAGAGCAGTACCGGGTTGGTCACGAGGGCGCGGGCGATGGCAACGCGCTGCTGTTGCCCGCCCGAGAGCTGTGAAGGCTTGTGGTCGGCCCGGGAGGCCAGTCCTACCGAATCGAGTACAGCCAGGGCCCGCTCACGCCGTTCCTTGCGGTGCACCTTTGCGTAGGCGAGGGGCATGGACACGTTGTCCACGGCGCGGGTACGTGGAATCAGGTTGAAGTTCTGGAAGACGAAGCCGATCTTCCGGTTGCGGATCTGCGCCAACTGGAATTCGTCCAGGGTCCCGGTATCAATGCCATCGAGGTGGTAGGTACCCGCGCTGGCCCCATCGAGGCAGCCGATGATGTTCATCATGGTGGACTTTCCGGAGCCCGACGCCCCGATGATGGCGACGAAATCGCCGCGGTGAATGGAGATGCTGACCGAGTCCAGTGCCCGCACTTCGGCCTCGCCTTTGCCGTAGATTTTGCTCACGGATTGCAGTTCGATGACGGTGTCGTTCATTGTTGCTTACCCGCCGTTTCCACGTGCGCCACCGGCGCCACCGGCTCCGCCAAACCCGCCGCCTCCGCCAAACCCGCCGTTGCCGCCACCGGTTCGTCCCGTGGTCCCTGTGGTGTCCAAGGTGGAGGAGATGGCCGGGAGTTCAATTTGGTCACCTGCGCTGAGGCCGGTAAGTACCTGGGTGCGTCCGTTATCCGTGATCCCCGTTGTGATGGTCACCGGGGTGGGGGTCCCGTCCTTGAGGACGTTGACGGTTTGCGTGGTTCCGGTGGTGGTGATTGCCAGCGAAGGCACCGCCAGGGCGTTCTTGGCGGTCGCAGTGGTCACGGAGATGTTCGCGCTCTGCCCGAGCCGGAGGTCAGCCGGGGGATTACCGATCGAGATGGTCACCGGATAGCTGACTACGTTGTTGGTGGTGGTGGCGTTCTGGGCGATCGCCGTGATCGTGCCCTTTACCGGTGCCGCGGAGGGGTCGGTTTTGAGGGCCGGAAACGTGAAGGTCGCGGAGTCACCGGTCTTCATGGCGGCAATGTCCGATTCGGCGAAGTTGGCAATGACCTGCAGATGTGCGGTGTCGCTGATCGTGATGAGCCCGGAGGACGATGTTCCCGTGGCATCCTTGGCCACGCTGCCCGTGCTGCCCGATCCGCTGGATGCTTCTGAGGAGGCGGAACCGGATGAGCCGCCGCTGCTGCCGGCGTTGCCACCAACCACCGCGTTGACGGCGGTGACCGTCCCACTAACCGGGGCCGCGAGGGAGCAGGACGCCAGGTTCTTGTTGGCAGTATCTACGGCGACCTGGGCAGAGGTGGTATTGGCGGTCACGCCACCACCGCTTTTCGCGGCGTTGAGCGCCGTCGCGGCCGATGCGACCTGCTCTTTATCCTTGAGTGCCGAGCTGGCCTGCTGGTTGACTGCCTGGGTCAGTGCCTGCTTGTCCTTCGCCAGCTGGGACTGGGCGGCAATGAGGGCGGCCTGGGCCTGTTGGTTGCTCGGCTGGGCGCTGGCAGCGGTTTGAGCAGACGCAACAGCTGCATCGTCATTGTTCACCGCGGTCTGCGCCCCGGCCACGGCGCTGGCCTGCTGGCCCGCGTCCAGGTCGACCGTTTGTTGGGCATTGGCCAGAGTCTGGTTTGCCGCAGCTACCTGGTTGCTGGCTGATGCCTGCTGCTGGTTCGCCTGCGCCGCGGCGGAATCCAGTTGGGCCTGGGCAACAGCAAGCGCGTTCTGGGCGTTGGTCGGATCAATGGTGACCAACACCTGCCCTGCTGTAACTTGCTGTCCCGTCACTGCGGAGACCGTGGCGATCGGTCCGGTGCAGTTCTGCGCGTTGATGACGGTCGTACTTGCGGGCGAAACATTACCGCTTGCGGTGGACACAGCAGCGAGGTCCGCTGCGCCGATCGCGACGGTACGGACTGCCGTGTTGGAGGCCGGTTGCGGTCCGCCGTCCAACACAAAAAAGGCGCCGGCGACAATGCCGACGACGGCCACCCCGATGCCGCTGTTGATGAGCTGAGGTTTTGTAAGCATTCCCGAACAGTAAGATCAGTCGCTTCGAGGACCCCGAGAGCTACCTGATGGTTTACCTTATGTGACACATCGTTAGATGCAAGTCAGCGTCGAGGGTCGGCGGCGAAGGCGTCCATCTGAGAAGCTGGCGCCAGTGCCTGGTTAGGCGAGGGCGGCTTTCAGGGCTGCGTGCACCCAATCCCGGTACCGTTCAGGCGACCAACCGAAATCCAGCGGCTAAGAACGTTGTTGTTGCCACGGGCCCGAATGCGCGGCCAAGGATTCCGAGCTTCGCCGCGGATCTTGACCCCAGCATCCAGCAAATGCACGGAGCAAAATACAAGAACGCGGACTCAGTTCCGCCCGGGGACGTCCTGGTGGTCGGCTCCGGTACCTCCGGCGTCGAAATCGCCCTGGAGCTCGCGCCCACGCACCGCACCTATGTCGCCGGAACTCCCCCATTCCACGTTCCGGATCCAGTGACGCGATACGCCGGCGGGCTTTGGTGGCTCCTCATCCACAAGCTGCTGACCCGTTCAACCCCCATCGGACGCAAAGTCGCGATCGGCTTCACCAGGCACGGCGCCCCGCTGATCCGGGCCTCAACCCAAGAGCTCGACGCGGCGGGAGTCACGCGCCTGCCACGACTGGGTGGCACCMGTGAAGGCCAACCTGTTCTGGATGATGGCGCAACACTGCAAGTCTCCACCGTGATCTGGGCCACCGGCTACCAACCGGACTTCGGCTGGATCCGAGGGCTTCCGGCGGACGAAGACGGCTGGCCGCTCACCTCCCGGGGCGCCGTGGAACAACTGCCAGGACTGTTCTTCGTGGGCATGCCGTTCCAATACGGATTGACATCGGGCCTCGTGGGTGGGGTCGGCAGGGATGCCGGGCACGTCGCCGGACTCATCGCCGGACGGGAGTCACTCGCGCCGTTGTCCCGTCAGTGATGCAGTTGCATGCGTTGGAGGACCGTGGCGGAAATTTCTTCCACGGACATGGAGGCAGAGTTCACATAAGGAATGTTGTTGGCCCGGTACATGTCCTCGGCGTTGCGCAACTCAAACGTGCATTGGTTCAGGGATGCATAGTTGCTGCCGGGTCGTCGCTCCTGACGGATCTGGCTCAGACGGACGGGCTGGGATGTCAGTCCGAAACACTTGCCCGCGAATGGCTGAATTGGCTTCGGGAGCGCCATGTTGTCGAAATCCTCTTCGACCAAAGGGAAGTTAGCCGCCAGGAGGCCGTGCTGCAAGGCCAGGTACATGGTGGTGGGAGTCTTCCCACATCGGGACGGGGCGATGAGAATCAATTCGGCGCGCTCGAGTGCCCGGAGCGACTGACCGTCGTCGTGTTCGATGGCGTATTCAACGGCTGCCATGCGGGATTGGTAGCGGACGGCGTCTCCTACGCCGTGGGCTTGGCCGGGCTTGCCGTTGGCCGCGGCGCCGAGCGTTTCTTCGAGCTGGCCGATGTGGGTACCGAACAGGTCAAAAAGCCGGCCACGGCTTTGGGCGAGGACGGCACGGATGTCAGGCCCGACCGCCGTCGAAAAGATGATGGGAACCGGTCCGGTGGTCGCCACCTTGTCGATCAAGGCAACAACGTCACGCGCCTGCTCCACAGTGGTGATGAACGGGATGGTCCGCCGTTCCAGCCGCTGACCGGGGAACTGGGTCAACAGCGTGTTGCCCAGCGTTTCGGCGGTAATCCCGGTGCTGTCCGAAAGGAAGAACACCGTGGGGGCGGGCGGTGAACCCGCCCCCACGCTGTGATGCTCTGCCATTTAGACCGCGGGGCTCGTGGTGCGTGCCAGCCGCAGCCAAGTCTCTGTGACGGCGTCAGGGTTCAGTGAAATCGAGCTGATGCCCTGTCCCAGGAGCCACTCGGCAAAGTCCGGGTGGTCGCTGGGTCCCTGGCCGCAGATCCCCACATAGCGGCCCTTGGCCCGGCATGCCGTAATCGCCATTTCCAGCAGTTTGGTCACGGCCGGGTTCCGCTCATCGAAGCCTTCGGCCACCAAAGCGGAGTCACGGTCCAGGCCCAAGGTGAGCTGGGTGAGGTCGTTGGAGCCGATGGAAAAGCCGTCAAAGTACTCGAGGAACTCATCGGCAAGGAGCGCGTTGGCCGGCAACTCGCACATCATCACGATCTCGAGACCGTTCTCGCCCCGGCGCAGCCCGTTGGCGGCCAGCAGGTCGATTACACCGCTGGCCTCCTCCAGGGTCCGCACGAACGGAACCATGAGCTTGATGTTGGTCAGGCCCATGTCGTTGCGCACGTACTTCAGTGCTTCGCATTCGAGTTCGAAGGCCTGACGGAAGGCTGCAGAAAGGTACCGGGACGCTCCCCGGTACCCAATCATGGGGTTCTCTTCCTCCGGTTCAAACGCAGGACCACCCATGAGGTTGGCGTACTCGTTGGACTTGAAGTCCGAGAGCCTGATGATGACCGGCTCAGGCGCAAATGCGGCGGCGATGGTCGAGATTCCCTCGGCCAGGCGCCTGATGTAGTAATCGCGTGGACCGTCGTAGGCTGCAGTTTTCTCCTGGATTTGCCGGACGGTGAAGTCATCCAGGGTTGCAGGGCGTTCGATCTCGCCGGCCACGGCCAGCAGGGCGTTGGGGTGGACGCCGATCTGCCGGTTGATGATGAACTCAAGCCGGGCCAAGCCAACACCATGGTTGGGAAGTTTGGCGAAACTGAATGCCTGTTCCGGAGTGCCAACGTTCATCATGATCTTCACTGGAGCCTCCGGCATGGTCTCCAGGCTGGTTTCGTGCAGCGAGTATTCCAGCAACCCGTCATAGACCAGCCCTGCTTCTCCCTCGGCACAACTGACGGTGACTGGAATGCCGTCCTTGAGGATCTGGGATGCGTAGCCGGTGCCGACGACGGCGGGAATGCCGAGTTCGCGGGCAATGATGGCGGCGTGGCAGGTACGCCCACCCCGGTCCGTGACGATTGCTGCGGCCTTCTTCATGATGGGTTCCCAGTCCGGGTCCGTCATGTTGGCCACCAGGACATCGCCTTCCTGGAACGAGGCCATCTGGTCAATCGAGGACAGCACCCGGACCTGCCCGGCGCCGATCCGCGCCCCGATGGCGCGGCCTTCCACCAGTACCGTGGAGCGCTCGGCAAGGGTGTACCGGGAAGTGGTCCCGGCGGCCTTGCGTGATTCCACGGTTTCGGGACGAGCCTGGAGGATGTACAGCTCTCCGTCCACCCCGTCCTTGCCCCACTCGATATCCATCGGGCGCCCATAGTGCGCTTCGATAGCCACCGCATGCCGGGCAAGCTCTTCAACTTCGGCATCGGTCAGGCTGAAACGGGACCGCAAATCCTGGGGCACCGGAATGAAGTCAACAGTCCGGCCAACCTCGTCGGAATCGGTGTAGACCATCTGCACAGCTTTGTCCCCCAGGCCGCGCTTAAGCACGCCGGGCCGTCCGGCCGCCAAGGCCGGCTTGTACGCGTAGAACTCATCCGGGTTCACAGCGCCCTGGACCACGGCCTCCCCCAGACCGTACGAGGACGTGATGAAGACAGCGTCAGTGAAGCCGGTTTCGGTGTCCATGGTGAACATCACACCGGAAGCGCCGACGTCGGAACGCACCATCCGCTGAATACCAGCCGAAAGCGCCACTTCAGAGTGGGTGAAGCCATGGTGCACGCGGTAGGCAATGGCCCGGTCGTTGTACAAGGAAGCGAACACGTCCTTGATGGCGAGCAGGATGTTCCCGATGCCGCGGATATTCAGGAACGTCTCCTGCTGGCCCGCAAACGAAGCATCCGGAAGATCCTCCGCCGTGGCACTGGAACGTACCGCCCACGACACGTCCCCGCCATGCTCCTGGGCTAGGCGCTGATAGGCGGTGCGGACGTCGTCTTCGAAACCGGCAGGGAACGGCGTCTCACGGATCAGGGTCCGGATATCCTGGCCGACCTTGGCCAAAGCAGTCACATCGCCGCTGTCCAGACCCTCAAGAATGCCTTCAATCCGTGCATCCAGGCCCGACTCCGCCAGAAAACGCCGGTAAGCGTCCGCCGTCGTCGCGAAACCGCCCGGAACCTTCACCCCTGCAGAGGCGAGATTCCGGACCATTTCCCCGAGCGATGCATTTTTGCCGCCGACCTGGTCAAGGTCGGACAAGCCAAGCTCAGAAAACCAAAGAACGTTAGTCATAAATTGTGTCCTCCATTGGGCACGCTCTGACAAGCGCTAAAAAAACTAGGTCTTGCAAGGATCGTGGCCGCACGCTGCCGGAAGCAAATAGATGTGACACGTACAACATCATTCGGGAGTAACGGAAAGTCACCAAAGCAGGGCTCCGCGGAAGTATCTTCAGCACGAAGTCGTGAGTTGCGCCGCGTCTGCGTAGGTCAGATCCGGTCGGCGAGGTACACGATGTTCCCTCCGGGGTCCTCTATGCCTTCCAACGGGCGGCGGGCCAGGAGACCCTTGGCACCCACGAATTCAATCGGGATGGCGTCGTCGCGCCCAGGTCTAGGGCGCGGCGAGAATTTCAATGATCGCGAGGTTCCACCGGTCGGTTGTTGGGGAGGTGTCGTTGATGCTCACGGGTGTGCCGTTCGTCGGTGGGGCGGAGTTCTGTCGTTGGACCCAGTACGTGTCTCCCGCTGGCGCCAGGAACTGGTCAACGAGGGTCTGATTCGGTCCTGGCGCGTGGGATATGGGGTTGGACCAGTCCGTGCCGACGCCCCAGACCCAGGAACCGGCCCTGGTGGTGGTGAGGGTGGCGGTTGGCGCGCCAGAGGAGGCGTTCGCACCCAGTGCTGCTCCCGGTGTGGTGTCTGCCCCGCGGAAGGCGACGACGGTCATGGCGGCTTGCCAACTGCCCGAGGCTTGTGTGGCGGTGATGGTCGCATTCGAAAGGGGGCCGGGGGCGACGGCTTGCCAGATCTCGGCGGTGCCTGGTTGCGTGTTGGTTCTTTGTCGGAGTGTCCAGGTCAGCCCTGCGCCGGCAACGCTGGCTATCCGGGCTGAATTCGCGGAGCTTGGTCCGTCCGAACTGATGAAGGCAAGGACGAGTTCGTTGGAGCCGGTGGTTGTCACACCCGGGGCGCTGATCGTCGTCGTGCTGGTGCCTTGGTGGACCGCGACGATCTTGTCGACCGTGACGCCGGGAGGTGCTGCGACGGCTTGCGCCGTGGCCATGTTCGACGGCGGGCTGACATTGCCTGCCGCGTCGAGGGCGGCAACTGTGTAGGTGTACGTCGTCCCGGCGACCACCGAACTGTCGGTGTAGCTGGTCGACGGCGAAGTCCCGATCACGGTTCCGTCGCGCGAAACCCGGTACGAGGTGACACCCACGTTGTCCGTACTGGCCGTCCATGTCAAGGCGATCTGCCCGGCAGAGGCAGAAGCAGCCAGGCCCGCCGGCGCCGTTGGAGGGGTGGTGTCCTGGCCCGGCGCCGGCAACCGGACCATGCCGGCTGTGGACGGAACACCATTGCCGTCAACGATCGAGAGCAGGTAATACCCCGGAGGGGCGTAGTTGCCGTTGTCAGGCATTTGGACGTTCAGACCGCCGGAGGTTTGCGAGAAGTTCAGGTTCAAGGCCCTCGCGTTCTCATCGAAGGCATGGGTCACGGATCCTGTCTTGATCAGGGACACCGATTGGATCCGGGTCGCGTCCGGTGTTCCGATGAACGCGGTCGAACCGTACTGGACGCTGCCCGGTACGCTGGAGATGGTTGGCCGCGGGCCTTTGAAGAGGTACGGCGGGGAGTAGATCTGGTAACTTCTCTGGTCCGTGACCCCGTCGTCCCCGCCACTGCCGGATACGAAGACCCGACCGTCCGGGAGCAAAACGGCCACCGAGTGGTAAAGGCGAGGAACCGACATCGGCGCCATGGAGTTCCACGTTCCCGCGGCCGGTTGCCAGACCTCGGCCTGCATCACGGCTTTGGTGACATCCTGACCCGATTTGTCCGTTCCGCCTCCGGTGGCAAGGACTGAGCCATCGGGCAGGTTCGTCAAGTTCACGAAGCTACGGGGAAACGCCATGGGGGCCGTCGCTTGCCACGCAGGGCTTGGCGCGTTCATATCCAGGATGTAGGCGGTATTGGTGGATTGCCCCGTGAATCCACCGTCCGAGGCGGATCCGGCCTTGATGAATTTGCCCGGCGCGTAGTTCGCGATCGAGCCACCGTCCAGGACACGGGAGTCCACGGTGGTCCATTGCTGCGTAGACACATTCAGGGCAAGGGTCGAGGTGGCTTGTTCGGACGCCCCTGCCTGGAGGACGCGGCCGTCAGGCAGCTGATACATGAAGGGGTAATAAGGGATACTCCGGTTCGCGCCCGTCAGGTCGGTCCACGAGTTCGTGGTGGGTGAATAGACTTCCGGAATGGTCACGAGGTCCGTCAAGCTGGCGTTCGAACCGGAGGTCACCAGCACGCGCCCGTCGGCCAACGTCGTCGCCGTCGGGTACCACCGTGGGTGGTTCATAGGCGCCAGGGTCTGCCAGGTTTCCGTGACCGGGTCGAAGGCCGTCACATCGCGGATACCCAGTCCACCTTTTGTCGAGGTCCCGCCTACGACGAGAATTCGGCCATCGGACAGGACCGCCTGCCCTGCGCAGAAAAGATCGGCGGCGGCGCTCGGTACCTGGGTGTAGTTGCCTGTTGCAGGATCGAGCAGGTACTGCTGGCCGCCTTGGGAGAAGTCGCCTTGCCATGTGAGAACCTTGCCGGCAGGTGTCAGCGCCGCGTGGATGGACACCTCCGGCCAACCGACGACAGGGCCCCAGGAGCCGACCACTGACGGGTCCGTGCCGGACCCGCTCGCAGTAGTGAACGTCGCGTCGCCCGAGACGGCCAGATTACCTGACGCGTCGGCGGATTTCACCCTGTAGTGGTACAGGGTGCTGGCCGAGAGCCCGGACAGCGCCTGCGAGTGCGTGGTGTGGAGCGTGGAATTCTGAAGTGTGCTCTGGCCGTATGACGTGGTTGTGCCGTATTCCACTTGCGAGTTGGACGCTTCGTCGGTGGTCCAGGTGATGGTTGTTCCGCTGGAACTGGGCGTGCCGGCAGATATGGAGGAGATCACCGGCGCGGTGGTGTCACCTGTTGCCGTCGAGGCCGGAAGAATTTCTATGACGGAGAGGTTCCACTTGTCCGTTGTGGGTGCTGTGTCATTGATCGCCACCACGGTAGGAGGTGCCGCCGTCGTTATCGCGCTTTGGCGCTGGACCCAGTAAGTGTCGCCTTGGCTTGAGAGGTACTCGTCGACCTTTGTCTGCCCGGCGCCGACTGTACGGGCAGTGGCTTTGTCCCAGTCATTTCCCGCTCCCCACACCCATGAGCCTGCCCGCGATGTGGTCAGGGAAGCGTTGGGCGCCCCCGTAGCGGCGTTTCCTGTTCCAACAGCGCCGTCAGTGACCAAATCCGCGCCGACGAAGGTGACAACAGTCATCGACGACTGGTACGAACCCGAGTTGGTGGCCGTAACCGTGACGTTCGTCAGTACGGTCGGCGCGACTGCCTGCCAAATCTCCGCGGTGCCCGGTCGGGCATTGGTCCGCTCGCGCAACCGCCACGAGAGGCCGCCACCGACGACCGAGGAGAAAGTCTCCCCTGGGGCTTGCGGCCCGTCCGACATGACGAAGGCAATAAGGAGTTCGTTCGTCTGACTTGTCGTGAAGGCGGGCGAGGCGATTCGTGTCGAAGGGGTGCTCTGGTGCGTGCTGACAATCCGGTCCGTGGCCAAAGGTATCGCAGCTGCCGCGGGCGCCGCTGCCGGGAGCAGGCTCACGATGGACCCGGCGACTGCAAGAGATAAGCCCGCAAGCAGCGCGAGGGGCCGTGACGAAAAGATGCGTTGCATGGTTGGTCCWTTGATTCGACTAGCCGTGGCAGGCCAGGATCCGCAGTTCGTGGAAAACCAAGGCGTCAGATTCGATCGAACGAACGTGGCCTTATCACTCAGCTTCAACATATGGACGGGATTCAGTAGCGTCCCGGTGGTCCCTCAGCATGGGGAATGCCCGCAGGGAACTTCGAAAACCGCACCAGCCATCCGACGTCGTGAAGCCATGCTTCAACACGACCGCTCAAGGATGTTCCACTGCGCTGTCAAACGATCCTCCGCTGGACAGCGCTGGCGTCCACTGACGTGTGCAGTCAGGTGCCGCAGGCGTCGTCGACCGCTTCAGACGCCTGATCAGGGACTTTTACTAAGAGGGTGATCTCCTCACGATTCTGCAGAGAAACGCATCACCCATCGGGCGGAGACCATGCGTTCGGTAAGCGGCACGGGTGAACCCCTGACGGCGGCAATTATGCCGCCCGAAACGCCGAAGCCGGCCATCTTCGTGGTGGGCCTGGATTTCCAGGGTTGCTGCCCTGTTTTCGACAAGCTCACCTGGGCAGCGATAATCGTTTGGGAAGGCAACCTTGCCTCCGTCACGCACCGCCGTCACGGTCAGTTCCACACTCGAAGAATACTTGTCCGTGAGCTGTCCTAGCAATGAAAGTTGGTCAGTCTTTTCCACCCGCCTTCCGACGCTTCAATACTGTAAGTATCGGAACACCGTCCACGTCGGGGAGTTCAGACAGCAGTCGGCAGAGTGCCGGGCGCTGAACGTGGCCTTCCGGTTGGAACCGGCTGAGCGGAACTTCGCCTTGCCTCCGCAGGCCAGGCAGACCAGTTGCTGACGCCGTGGTTCCTGGCGGTATTCGTCGAGATTATCGAAGTCCTCTGCGTCCCAGTCTTTCCGGTCAGCCAGGCACAGTGCCCTTCTCATTGGCTGTGGCTTTCGATCGTAATGTGGTGGGCGGGTGCAGGCGGCCCTTTGTGAACGGTTAGTCTTCGACCAGCAGGCCCTTGGCTTTCAGCTTCTCCGTCAGGCCGCAGAGCTCGATGGTGTTGCCGCCGTCGTGGTAGAGCTTGATGAGTTCACGCTCGTGGTCGTCGCGGGCCTGGGACAGCGCGATGACTTCCTCGGCCTCCTCGCGGCGGACAACCACCACGCCGTCGGCGTCACCGCGCAGGATGTCGCCGGGGTAGATGATTTCGTCGCCGAAGACGAGTGGATGATTGATCGGGCCGAGCGTTTCCTTGACTGTGCCCTTGATGCTGACGCTGCCGGAGAAGACGGGCAGGCCGAGTTCGATCAGGTCCTGGGTGTCGCGGACTCCGGAATCGGTGACCATCGCGGCGATGCCTTTGGCCTTCATGGCGTTGCCCAGCACGTCGCCGAAGGTGCCGGCTTCGGCCATCTCCTGCGCGCCGACCAGGACGACGTCGCCGGCCTGTGCGTAGTGGATGGCGACTTGGAGCATGAGGTTGTCCTGCGGTGCGCAGGCGACCGTGACGGCCGGGCCGCAGAAGGACATGGAGCGGTCGATCGGTTTGATCCTGGAGCTTAAAGCCCCGCGGCGGCCCTGGGCTTCGTGGATGGTGGCTGAGGAAAACGCAGCGAGGCGGCTAACGACATCGGCATCCGGGCGCTCGAACTTGGTCTTAACGTGGATCATTTTCAAGATCTTTCTGTGGGCTTAGGAAAGGGCGTTGATGGCGTCGTGGATCGAGTCCACGCCGGCGTTGATGGTCTCCAGCGAGGTGGCGAAGGAGATCCGGAAGTAGGGTCCCAGGCCGTAGGCCGAGCCCTGGATGACGGCGACGCGGGCAGCGTCCAGCAGGTACAGCGTGAAGTCCTGGTCGTTCTCGATGACGTTGCCGTTGGGCGTGGTCTTGCCGATGACGCCCGAGCAGTTCACGTACGCGTAGAAGGCACCGTCCGCTGGAGCAACGGAAAGCCCAGTGATGGCGTTCAAACCCTCGACGGCGGCGTCCCGGCGTTTGCGGTACACCTCCACACTGTCGCGGACGAAGGATTGATCTCCGTTAAGCGCCGCCGTTGCTGCGGCCTGGCTGATGGACGACGGGCATGAGGAGGTCTGCGATTGCAGTTTGTTCATGGCCGCGATCAAAGGGGCCGGGCCTACGCCGTAGCCTAAGCGCCAGCCGGTCATTGCATAGGCCTTGGAGACGCCGTTGACCAGGAGGATCCGGTCCTTGAGCGCCGGCACCGCGGTAACCAGGCTGGTGACACGGCCATCGCCGAAGTGGATTTCGTCGTAGATCTCGTCAGTGAGAATGAAAACGTGCGGGTGCTCCTCCAGGACCGCCCCCAGTGCCTGGAGTTCCTCGCGGGAATACACGGCGCCGGTCGGGTTGGACGGCGCGTTGAGGATAAGCCACCTGGTCTTGGGGGTAATGGCTTTTTCCAGGGCGCCCGGGGTCAGTTTGAAGCCTGTCTCTTCCCCGCACGGCACGATCACCGGGGTGCCGTCATTGGCCAGGACCATGTCCGGGTAGGAAACCCAGTACGGTGCCGGGACGATCACTTCATCGCCAGCGTTGAGCGAGGCCATCAGCGCAACGTAGAGGACCTGCTTGGCACCGCCGCCGATAGTCAGCTGGTTCGGCTCGTAGTGGTGGCCAGTGTGGTTCTCGATCTTACCCAGGATGGCCGCCTGCAACTCCGGTGTCCCCGTCACCGAGGTGTACTTGGTCTCGCCGGCCTTGATCGCCTCGATGGCCGCGGCCTTGATGTGCTCAGGGGTGTCAAAGTCCGGCTCGCCGACGGTCAGGTCGATGATCGGGATGCCTTCAGCCTTCAGTTCTCGGACGCGGGCAGCGGCCGCAACGCTGGCTGAGGACTTGATGCGGATGACCCTCGACGCCGGCAGGTACTCGGACATGTCTCCTCCAGGAATGTGGAACCCAGGACACGCGGATTCGCGCATCCCCTTTTTCGAGACTAGGGATCCGGAAGCGCTATGGATAAGACCTAATGTGCGTGGATCAATAAGGGACTCTTATGACACCTGGACCTGGACAGGGATGAATGCGCCCTTTGACGTGTTTTCTCGCGTGCAGGGGTTGCTTCCATGCGCTTTGCTTATGGGTTCACGCGGTATTGGTATTTCCGCGGCTCGGTGAAGGCCGGCCTCAGTTTGACCTCGAGCATCTCGGCCAGGACGTCCAGGGGCTGGGTGATATCGCCCAGCACATGGGCCTCGTCCGCCTCCAAGTCCTCCAGCGCGGCGAACTGGGAGTCCAGCAGTGCGCGCGGCATGAACTCGTGGGAACGCGCCTCCATCCGCGCACCGATTGTTGCCGGAGTGCCGGCGAGGTGGACGAAGACAACGTCCGGTGCATAACTGCGCAGGAGGTCCCTGTACCGGCGCTTCAGTGCGGAGCAGGCAACAACCGGCGCGACTCCCGTGCCGCCGTCGTCCTTACCTGCAAGCAACTCCCCCAGCCGGGCAAGCCACGGCTCCCGGTCCGTGTCCGTCAGCGGAACCCCGGCGGCCATCTTTTGCTTGTTGGCTGCAGGGTGGAAATCATCCCCGTCAAAGAACGGCATGCCCAGCCGCTGCCCCAGGAGGGCTCCGACGGTGGACTTTCCGCAGCCGGACACACCCATCACTACCAAGGGAGGCAGATGCCCGCTCACTGGGCATCCCCGGGTTCCCCGAAGCTGAGGAGGACTTTGCCGGAGCTGGTAGAGTCCTTGGCGACCTCGAAGGCGCGCAGGGCGTCGGACAGGGGGTACTCATGGGTGATGACGGGCTCCATGTGCAGGGACCCGTCCGCGAGGGCCGCGATCACCTGGTCGATTTCGTCGTTGAACCGGAATGAACCTTTGAGGTCAAGTTCGCGGGTGATGACCAGCGAGATAGGCACCGGCTGCATGCCGGTCGGCAGCAGGCCCACCATCACCACGGTGCCGCCGCGTACAGCGCCCTGGATCGCGGAGGCCAGCCCGTGGTGGTTTCCGGACGATTCGATCACGACGTCGGCCTCGACTGCGGCGATGGCTGCGGTGTCGGCGGCGTTGATGACGTCGTCGGCGCCTACGGCCTTGGCGATCTGCAGTGGTTTGGGGTGCAGGTCGACGGCGGTGATCCGGGCGGCGCCGGCACGTTTAAGGACGGCGACGGCCAGAGCGCCGATAGGTCCGGAGCCGATCACCAGCGCCGTTTTCCCGCGGACGTCACCGGCGCGGGATACTGCGTGCCAAGCCACGGACGCGGGTTCGATCAGGGCCGCGGTGCGCAGGTCCATGCCCTCGGGCAGGGCCCGCAGCATCCGCACCGGCAGGGTCACGTACCTGCTGAACGCGCCGTCCGTGTGGGGATAGCGGGCGGCGCTGCCCAGGTAGGTGCAGCCCGGGGAGAGGTTGGGCCGGTCCGCCGGATACTTGGCCGCGCCTGGGCCGGGTGTGGCGGGGTGGACTGCGACGGCGGTCCCGGCCTGTGGTCCCGACCCGTCGGCAGCGGCACGCACCACGGTGCCGGAAATTTCATGGCCCAGCACCAGTGGGGCCTTCAGGATGGACTCTCCCGCCGCGCCGTGCAGCCAGTAATGCAGGTCCGAGCCGCAAATTCCGCCGTACCGGACCTCAACCACTGCCTCGTCCGCGGCGGGTTCAGGCAGCGGGACCTCATCGATCCGGAGGTCGCCAGCGGCGTGGGCCACCAGCGCCGGGCCGGTGGCGGGCAGTTCTTCCAGGCCTGCGTCCAAGTGCGTATTCAGAGTCATCAGACCACCACTGTCATCCCACCATCAACGAAGATGGTCTGTCCGTTCATGAAGTTCGAGCCATCCGAGGCCAGCCACACCACGGGTCCGGCGAGGTCCTGGACGGTGCCCCAGCGGTGGGCGGGGGTCCGGCCCAGGATCCAGGAGTTGAAGGCCTCATCATCAACGAGGTTCTGCGTCATCTCGGTGTGGATGTAGCCCGGCGCGATCGCGTTGATCTGCAGCCCGGAGGCAGCCCACTCTGCCGTCATGGCGCGGGTGAGGTTCCGTAGCCCGCCCTTGGCCGCAATGTACGGGGCGATGGTTGGACGGGCCAGGTCCGTTTGGACGGAGCAGATGTTGATGATCTTGCCCCGGCCCCGTTCGATCATGTGCCGGGCAGCCTCGCGGCCCACCAGGAACGCGCTGGTCAGGTCCGTTGTGAGCACGCGTTCCCAGTCAGCCACGTCCAGGTCAAGCATCGGGACGCGGTGCTGGATCCCCGCATTGTTGACCAGGATCTCCAGCGGGCCCACGTTCTCTTCGATCCAGCGGATGCTGCGGGCGGCCGCGCCGTCGTCAGTCACGTCGAAGGCTATGCTGTGGACCCGGCCCGGCGGGAACTCCGCCGCCATGGCAGCGGCTGCTTCCTTGAGCCGTTCCTCATTGACGCCGTTGAGCACTACCGTTGCTCCGGCGTCCGCCAACGCCCGTGCAAGCGCCGAACCGATGCCCCTGCTGGAACCCGTCACCAGGGCAACACGGCCTGTCAAATCAAAAAGCGCGCTCATGCGAACGGTCCCGGCTGGACGAGGTTCGCCGGGGTTGCACCGGCGGCGAGGGCCTCAAGCTGGAGCTTCAGGAGCTTCAGGATCCGTGGTTCGAAGGCTGACGCATTACCGCCAATGTGAGGGGTGATGAGTGCGTTCTCCGCTGACCACAGCGGGTGATCTGCGGGCAACGGTTCGGGATCGACGACGTCGATGGCGCACTGCAGGCGGCCGGACACCACTTCCCGGGTCAGGGCGTCGGTGTCCACCACAGCGCCGCGGCCTACGTTAACCACGAGGGCGCCGTTCGGCAAGGCGGCCAGGACCTTCCGGCCCACCAGGTGGTGGGTCCTGTCGTTCAGCGGCAGGACCGAGACCAGGATGTCGTGGCCGGCAGCAAGCTCCACCAGTTCTTCCGGGCCGTGGACCTGTCCGTCCGCGTCCGTCCGGGCTGAGCTTCCCACCCGGGTCACGGTGACTTCGAAGGGCTCGAGCCGGCGGGCGAGTTCCTTGCCGATGCCGCCGATTCCCAGCAGCAGGATCTTCCGGTCGGCCAACGACTGGCGGCGCTGCGGCTTCCAGCTTGCAATCTGCTGGTCCCTGACAGCTTGGTCAATGCCGCGCAGCTTGGCCAGGATGAGTCCCACGGCCAGCTCGGCGGTGGCAGCTGCATGAACGCCCGAGGCGTTTGCCACTGCGGCGCCCGGGCCGGCAGCCTCGCGGACGCCGTCGTACCCTGTTGACTGAGTCTGCACGAACTTAAGGTCCGGGACCTTGGCCAGGGAACCCATCACTGCCCCCGCATCGATGTATGGCAGGATGACGCCGTCGATGCTACCCAACTCCTTCCCCGGCTCGTCCTTCATGTCCCAAACCACGCCCCGTAGTCCTTCGGGGAGGGGCGAGAGGTCAGCCAGGAGCTGGGGTTCGGGGAAACTGACGGTTCGTACTAACTGCATCTGAAGGGCCTATCGGTTGGAGGGTGGGAAGCTAGTTCCCCGCGTTTGGGCGGGGCGGGGCGGCTTTAGTCGGAGTCCCCGCGACGGTCGAACGTGAGGCCGCCGGGGACCTGAAATGTGGGCATGAGTTCCAGCATGCCCACATTCACGTGGCGTGGGGTTTCGATGGCGTAGTCCAGGGCGTTGACGATGTCGTCGGTGGTCAGTGACTCGTAGCCCTCGTAGTACGTTTGCCAGGCTTCTTCCATGGCCTCGGGGCTGCCGCCCATGTTGCGGCCGAAAATTTCTGTCTCCACCCGCCCCGGGCAGATCTCCGTGACACGGATCCGCTTGCCCACCGTGTCGTTTCGGAGTTGCCTGGAAATTTGGTGCACTGCGGCCTTGGTGGCGTGGTAGACGGTGTGTCCGTAGAAGTTGTAGGTGCCCGCGATGGAGCTGATGTTGATAACGTGGCCGAGGTCCCGCTCCACCATGCCGGGCAGGACCAGCCTGGTCAGATGCAGGAGCCCGCGGAGGTTGACGTCCACCAGTTCGTCGATGTCCTGCTCGGAGGAATCCAGGATGTTGCCCGGCCGGGACACGCCGGCGCAGTTGACCAAGACGTCCACTTTCAGGTCGCGGACGACGGCGGACAAGGCGGCTGTGTCGGTCAGGTCCACCACGTGCGGGACTGCTCCAGTGCGCTCGGCAAGCTCGGTGAGGCGTTCCTCGTTACGGGCCACCGCGTGGACGGTGAGGCCCCGCTTGGCCAGCCGTTCGGCGATGGCAGCGCCCATGCCTGTAGATGCTCCGGTGACGAGTGCGGTGGTGTAGTCGGAAAAGGGCATCGGTACTCCAAAGTGTAGAAGTCGGGCGGGCTCTTGTGTCGGGCAATGGGTGGATTCCAGAGCCCTGGGTTGGAACGGGTTGGGCGTCGCGCAGTGGTTCGTGGGACCCCCGCGGCAATAGGTTCGCTGCGTATCAGGCGGGCCAGCTCGACGGCGTCCGGATTGTCGCCGTTCAGCAGCACCGTGTCTGCCTTACTTGAGTGTGGCATCGGAATTGGACCCACACAAAGACGAATACGATATCTCCCTATAGGGAACAGTTATGACCTTCACCGGCGCTAATGACGCCGACCCTAAGGAACGTACGCGGCTCGTGTTTGACAAGTGTAAAAATGGTGCGGGCAATAAACCCTTTCCCTGCTTATGCAAAAAGCATCTAGCGCCATCAATCGGCAATGGCCAGGCGGGGATATAACGCATTGGTCATTGGAAAATCATCTGCAACTAAGCTATGCCCGGGACTCGGATCACACAAAGACGTAATGCGTGTCCCGCCCTAGCGCCAACGTATAACCCCGCATGCTGTGCCGTCCCCGCTGGAAAAGAGGGGCGTGGCAGCTTCAGGAGCGGCGCCTTCGGGCCGCGTCTCCATCGCGATCGCCCCCTATAGATTGCCCAAGTCAGCGGCGGACGCCCTGTTCCACGAGGAGGACTTCCGGGTCCTGAGGATCGTCGAGCCCGCAAGAAATGCTGCGGCGTAAATATTCACCGCTCCCCACCGTACCGTTCGAGGCATCATAAGCAGGCCTTAGAAGGTCACGCGCTTTAGTCTTATTCAGGGAATTGCGTGCGATCTAGGATAAAAGCCATAGAGGTTTCGCCCAAGGCGATACCGCGGCAATAAATCCCCTTGAAGCCCGGCCATGAAGAGATCACCAGCCTGCAGTACCGGAAGACGGCTGAAAGAAGAATCCAGCCAAGAGCCAGCACCGGTTCACATTGCCCCACCCACGGTTTTTGGCGTCCCGAGGACGGACCCGCCACCGAGCCCGTTTTCGTGTTCGAAGGAAGCATGATGCCTCCCGTCAGGCACGGCGCCACCATGTGGTACCTGGAGGACGCACAGGTGGGACCGCCCGCATACCTCCTGCCCGGCATGAACTGACTGGCTCATCGACTCTAAAGCGGCAAGAGGAAAGCCCGGAGTTCCGAAAGGAACCCCGGGCCTCTTGGCTTAACCGTGTCGAATGCTGGTATTTGCCCTCTGGGAGCGGTCCTAACGACAAGTACCCGGCAATCGATGGGGACGCGTGACTACGCGGTTGCTGTCACCAATGGCGTTTCCAAGGCCCATGACTGGCGGCGACTAGCGAGCAAGCGTAGCGTCTTTTGCAAGAGGCCGCCGCAAGCACGGTATCTGTTTGTAGGGCGCTTCGGTAAGTCGCGGAGGAGGCCAGAATGGCGGGGTGGAATGCGGATACGGCGGCCGGTCCACTAGGGGCTGGCTCTGTGACGTTGGTCGAGGGCTCATCCTTCTGTATTTCGTCATCCAACGGGGATATTCAGGCCGATCGTCCGCATGGCCTCTTCGTGGCCGACGTCAGGATCCTGTCAATCTGGCGCCTGACAGTGAATGGACAGGAGCTTGAACCACTCACAGCGGAGACAAAGGAGCCGTTCCGTGCCGCATTTGTTGCAAGGATCCCCCGGTCCGACAGTTACGCGGACAGCCCACTTATCGTGGAACGGCTGCGGGAAGTCGGGGCCGGCCTCCAGGAGCAGCTCACCGTCCACAACTACTCCCAGGAGCCTGCTGAGTGCCTCATCGTCCTGGAAATAGGGGCCGACTACGCGGACCTCTTCGAGGTGAAGGAGGCACGGATCCGTCGACGCTGGGAGGAAACACGAGAAGCCGACGACCGAACGCTAACCATTCGGGGCCGCTGGCAGGATGTCCGCAAGGGCACCGCTATCCACGTTCCCGGGGCCGGCATTTCCGGTAACACCCTCCAATATCGGGTGTCGGTACCCGCTCATGGGCAATGGAGCACAGTCCTGACCGTTCTGCCCCTCGACGATGGAAACCAGGCACTGGCTTTCACCCATTCCGAGGGGGATAGTCTGTCCCCCCGAGACCGCCGCCGACGGGAGTGGGTGGCGAAAATCCCCGTACTGCAGGTGACCAACCGCTCCGTGGAACGGACCCTGCGCCGCAGTTATGACGACCTCGGCGCTCTTCGAATCGAGGACCCCCACCATCCGGAGCGGGTTGTCGTCGCCGCCGGTGCACCCTGGTTCATGACCTTGTTCGGAAGGGACTCCTTGTGGGCCTCGGTAATGGCGATGCCGGTAGACCCGTCGCTCGCCTTGGGCACACTCCAGACCCTCGCCGACCGCCAGGGCGCCGTGGTGGACCCCATGACGGAAGAGGAACCGGGCAAGATCCTCCACGAGGTACGGCTCGATGTCTCCAGCGGCCTGTCCCTGGGCGGCAAATCGAACTACTACGGCAGGGTGGACGCCACTCCCCTGTTCCTGATGGTGCTGGGAGCCGTCAGCCGCTGGGGTTTCGCCGCGGACACCATCAAGGCCCTGCTGCCCCACGCAGACCGCGCACTGGACTGGATCGTGAACTACGGCGACAAGGACGGCGACGGCTTCGTCGAGTACCAGCGGCTCAACGACCAAGGACTGCTCAACCAGGGCTGGAAGGACTCCTGGGACGGCATCAACTTTGCCGACGGCACCCTGGCCGAGCCTCCAATCGCGCTTTGCGAGGTCCAGGCCTACGTGTACGTCGCCTACCTGTCACGGGCATGGCTGGCCTACGACGCCGGTGACATGGCCTTGGGCAACGACCTCACCGAACGCGCTGCCCGGCTGAAGAAGCAGTTCAACGAGCAATTCTGGATCCCCGAGCGCGGGTACTACGCCATCGCACTCGACGGCAGGAAACGGCAGGTCGATGCCTGCGCCTCAAACATGGGGCACTGCCTGCTCCAGGGCCTGATCGACGAAGACAAAGCCCCGCAAGTCGCCGCGCACCTGATGTCACCGGAAATGTTCAGCGGCTGGGGCGTACGCACCCTGGCCAGCAACATGGGCGCCTACAACCCGGCCAGTTACCACAACGGGTCCGCCTGGCCCCACGATAACGCCATCATCGCCGCCGGGCTCCTCCGGTACGGCTTCGTCGCCGAAGCCCAAAGAATTGCCGGCGGGATGATGGACGCGGCCGAGTTCTCCGACGGGCGCCTCCCGGAACTGTTCTGCGGCTTCAGCCGTGACCACCTCGCCGCTCCCGTTCCGTACCCCACAGCTTGCTCGCCCCAGGCGTGGGCAGCCACCGCACCCATCCAGATCGTGTCCAGCTTGATGCGTTATGACCCGGTCGTGTCAGCCGGTGGAGTTTGGCTTGATCCCGTGCTCCCCGAGTCCTTCGGGGACCTGCACATCTCCAACGCCCCGCTTGGCAACGGCCGCATCACCATCGACATTGCCGGCTCCGTCCCGTCCATCAAGGGACTACCCCCGGGGATCGTCCTTCACCGGGGCCACCGACCATGGATGTCCGAACTGGTTGAGGAGGCGGTACGGCGTCGTGAAAACGCCCGCCCAACGTCAAACCCTCTACGTTAAAGGTCCAGTTCATTCACCAGTGCACGCTGCAATAGACCCTCTGTCCAGGGACCACATGGCTGATAACCCATCCTCACCTGGAAAGGAGCGCCCACTCTTGTTCAAAGGTCTCCGATTCTTCGACTCCATGCCATAAGGAATCGCTATGTAGGGACACAAAAGAGGACTTTGTGTGACCCACACCGCAAACGTTAACTTGATTCCTGAGGCCATTCAGCAAAGCCGTAATCACGACTTGCGAGAGAGCTCACAGCAGGACTAGCCGGACATTCCACTCGAGATCTCCTTTTCCCAGAGTCCAGGTGTAGCGGCAGCCGGTGTTCACCCATCGCCAACGGAGACCAAATGACTGAAACCATACTTCCGAAGAAGACCCCGGTCAGGGCAGCAGTCGCGGCCTGGATCGGCACGACGCTGGAGTACTACGACTTCGCCGTGTACGGCACCTCGTCCGCGTTGATTCTGAACGTCCTCTTTTTCTCGCCCGATCTACCCCAGGGCATCAGCGTGCTGCTCGCCATGATCACCTTCGCGGTCGGCTACGCGGTGCGCCCCCTCGGCTCTCTCATCTTGGGACCAATGGGCGACCGCCGCGGCCGCAAATTCGTCATGATGATCACACTGTTCGGCATCGGCGGTTGCACGTTCCTTATCGGCTGCCTGCCCACGTACGCCCAGATCGGTCCTCTTGCTCCGATCCTGCTCGTGCTGATCCGCGTCATCCAAGGGCTGTGCCTTTCCGGCGAGCAGCCCAGTGCCATCACTATGAGCCTGGAGCACGCTTCCGAGGGCCGACGCGGTTTCCTCGCGAGCTTCACCACGTTGGGCTCCTCCTCAGGAACGCTGCTCACCCTGCTGGTCTTCATTCCTGTCGCCGCTATGCCCTCGGAGCAGTTGCTGACCTGGGGTTGGCGGCTTCCGTTCTGGGCCTCCGCCGTCGTCGTCGTCGCTGCATACCTGATCCGCCGCCACATCCAGGAGCCCCCCGAGTTCGTAAAGGTCCAGGCCGCCAAGGTGAACGTCGCCCCCCTCAGGCACCTTCTGCGCTTCCACTGGCGCGCGGTGCTGCGGATCGTGTTCTGTGCGCTCATCGCGGGCACAAGCTACATGATGCAAACCTTCTCGGTTGCATTCGGGACCGCCGGATACAAGCTAGATAAGCCGACCATGCTTCTGACGACCACAGTCTCGGCAGTGATCGCCCTCGGAATCACCCCCCTGGCAGGATTCCTTGTGGACAAGATCGGCCGCAAAACGATGTTCCTCATCGCAACGGGCGGTGTAGGCGTCACAATGATGCCGTACCTGTGGTCAATCACGACCGGCAACTGGTCGCTGATCTTCCTGTTTGGCATCATCAATTACTCCCTCTTCTACTCAATGGTTAACGCGTCCTGGCCCTCGTTCTTCGCAGAGATGTTCCCCGGCCGACTGCGCGTCTCCGGACTCGCCCTTGGCACCCAGATCGGCTTCGCCATCTCGGGCGTCATCGGCCCCGTTCTCTCGACAGCACTCGCTGGCCCCGATCTGAAAGATTGGGTTGGGCCGTCCATGGTCGCGCTCGGGTTCATGGTCCTGGCAGGAATTTCAGCCCTCAGCGCCAAGGAGACCAAAAAGTACACGCTCAAGGAACTCGACGAGGTCCAGCAGGGCGAGCGGGAGACGGCCGTCCTCACGGCCGCGACCGTTTCCCCGGGCACAGCTACCCCCGGCCTCGCCGGTTAGCCTGGCATAGGCAAGTGACGAGTAGTTTCCGCTGACTCGACCGCGCAACAGCACAACCACGATCGGGGCGACCGCTGGTCAATAGGCCAGCGGTCGCCCCGCGAGGTGGACGCGGGGAGTTATCGCACCAAAATCACTACCGACTACACCAACGCACTTAGCCGCGGTCAGCGCAAAGCATCGTCCTTTCCTAGGAGAAACAACGCCCCCACTGACTTCACAATCGCCCTCTCGACCGTTGCCTCGACTTGTATCAGAGGCCGTGGTTTCGGGACCGCATTGCCGAGGCGGCCCGGCCGCCCCCCAGTCTCTACCGGGAACTCGTCGAGCAACTCGGCTGGACCCCGCATCGCCTCGCCGATTGGATGAGTGAGACGCTCCAGCACCACCTGCTTCGAACAAGAGACTGGTGTAAGGACCTGTCCAGGAGTCGGGTCCGCCCCGGTCAATCATCGTCTGCACTACCGAGCGCGTGGGTGCCTGGACCTGGCGCAGCCACTCCGATGAATGGCTGCGAGGGCCCAGAAACGCAGCCAGGTCGATGCTGTCAGGGCCGACCCGTACTGGTGCAGCTACCGCCTGCTCGCGGGGGATCGGGATGCAGTTGCGGTACGTCTGGCGCCGCGGGCTTGTCCTAGGGCAGGATCGTTGCCATGACACAGATGCTCCCCGCCCCGCGTCTGCTTGCGGACGGCTTCGCGATGATTGAGTCCGGACGTTGGCACGAAGGCCGYCTSTGGTTCGCTCACTGGGGTGCCGGTGAGGTGTTGGCCGTSGACCTCCTRGGCCAAACTGAAGTCATGGCATCCGGACCGACGAGGATGGGCTGGGCCATCGACTGGTTGCCCGACGGCGGTTTGCTGGTCTCCGGCGAGGATCTGRCCCTGGTGCGGCCAGACGGCTCCACSGACAGGTACAGCGAGCAGGGAGGCAACGAGGTCATCGTCGRYCCGGCCGGCCASGTCTACGTAAACGGGGCCGACTTCGACTTYGCCGGGGGCGCGGAACCCACRCCGGGGTGGATCCGCTTGGTCGCTCCAGACGGCACCACTCGCGAGGTAGCCGGCGAYATCGAGTTCCCCAACGGCATGGTCGTGACTCCTGACGGATCGACGCTCGTGGTCGCCGAGTCCTTCGCCGGTCGAYTATCGGCCTTCGACATCGGGCGCGACGGCTCCCTGTCCGGGCGCCGCAATTGGGCAGAGGGCCTTGGACCCGACGGCATCTGCATYGACGCCGCCGGCGGTATCTGGTCCCAGACGGCTGACACTTTCGCGCACACCCGCGTCGAGGGCGCGCCCGCTGGAGCAGTCGTCCGGGTGCTCGACGGCGGCGAGATCACCCATCGGATCGAGACTGACGTACCGTGCTTCTCATGCGCGCTCGGCGGGCCGCAGGGTCGGCACTTGTTCCTGCTCTGCAACGAGTTCGAGGGAGTCGACCAGCTCAGGGCGGTGCAGGAGCGGCGCAGCGCCCGGATCTACGTGGCTGAGCTGCCGAGCTGACCGGCGCCTGAATCACTGCGCGGATGCTAAGGATACGGATGGTTACTTCATCAACCGGGGCGAACCAATGCCCGACGTACCTTCCTGGACGCTTTTCGCCCAGATGCTACTCGCTGCCAGAGTGTATGAATAAATAACAGCAATTTCGGCGCGGCCCATCTCACCTTCAAATAGCGCTGTAAAAACACCGCCACTTATCGCCGAAAGTCACAGTCGCAGGCACTGTGGCGCTTACGGCCGGCTCCCCTTGTGAGACTCACCCTCGTTCAACTTAGGCGGGGACTACGAAAACGCGAACGAGGGTGGACTTGAGCTAGGAAGATCGCATGAGGCGCGAGACGAGGTCGCGCCAGGAGTCAGTGAGCCGCTTGGGCGAGATGCCGTGCACGCGCACGTCGTTAACAATCCGTTCCGGGTCCAGCGCGGAAAGCAGCGACATCGCCATGACCCAAGGATCGGCGATACCGGCCTCACGCAGGAGGACCTCGATATGTCGGTGCGCAAGGACAGTGGCCGGCACGTCAAAGCGATTGCGGGCATTGGTTGCGGCCGCTTTCAGGAGCTCGCCATTTTCCAGGACGAAGTAGATGCGGCCCTCACCGTAGGCCATCAGGCGTTCGCTGGGTGCGGCGCCCGGGCCCAAGGGTGGTGGACCAAACATGAAACCGCGCTGGAATTCAGATTCAGAGTCGCTCAGGAGGGTCATCATCAGGCCGGCCCTGCTACCGAAGCGACGGAACACGGTCCCCTTGCCAACGTTGGCCTTGCAGGCGAGCGCGTCCATGGTGAGTGCTTCCACACCGAACTCGTCAACCAGCTCGCGGGCAGCGCAAAGGAGCCGCTCGCGGTTCCGGGCGGCGTCACTGCGCTCATGAGGCGGGCCAAAAGGCACGTCCGGCTGGATTGGGATCGAGCTCACAAAAAACATTCTAGACCCGGGAATAGAAAACGGACCACGGTCCGTTTAGTATCAGTGAAGGTCCAAACACTTACAAAGGAGACACCATGTCAAAGAGCACCGTTCTTACCCTCGTCGGCAGCCTCCGCGCTGATTCCCACAACAAGAAGCTCGCCGAAGCCATCCAGCTGAACGCGCCCGAGAACGTAGACGTCCAGATCCACGATTCCCTGGGCAGCATCCCGTTCTACAACGAGGACATCGACGTCGAAGGCCAGGTTCCCGCTGAAGCTGCGGCCCTGCGTGCTGCCGCAGCCAACGCCGACACCCTTCTCCTCGTCACCCCCGAGCACAACGGCACCATGCCCGCATCACTGAAGAACGCCATCGACTGGCTGTCCCGCCCGTACGGCGCTGGCGCCCTCACCGGCAAGCCGACCGCCGTCGTCGGAACCGCTTTCGGCCAGTTCGGCGGAGTCTGGGCACAGGACGAGGCCCGCAAGGCTGTTGGCATCGCCGGCGCCAAGGTCCTTGACGACGTCAAGCTGGCCGTCCCGGGTTCCATGATCCGCTTCGCTGAGCTGCACCCGAAGGACGACGCCGAGGTTGTTGAGCAGATCAAGGCCATCTTCGAGCCCCTGACTGCCGTTCAGGAAGAAGAAGCAGCAGCCTAGTCTTTTCGCTTTCAATGCCCCCGCTCCGATCCCTGCGAACCCGCAGGTCGGCGCGGGGGCATTTGCGTTTCCGGTGTCCACGTTTCGGCGCCTGGTGGATGCAGCGTGATCAACTCTTGTCCGAACCGTCACCGTAGCGGCATTTTGCTGCAGGTCGCACGGGCCTAACGTTGAACTACAGGTGGACGGACAGGAGCGTGGGGCTGTCATGCGTGCCGGGCGGAGACCAACAAGTACGACGGCGATCCCGGCTGCCTGCCTCGTGCTGGGTCTGCTGCTGGCTGGCTGTACTTCGGCCCCAGGGACCCTGCCCTCCGCCGGGGATACGTCATCTGCTCCAGTGGTGGGCCCATCCGGTTCGGTGGGTGATGCTGCGGCGGATGGGGCTTCGGACGCTCCGTCTTCGACATCCACGGCAACGGGAAGCGGCGCTGCGACTCGTCCGGATGCACTCGCCACTCCCTCAAGCATTTCCGGCTCCGGTGGTGCTGGCTCCGGCTCCGGTGACGGCGGCACGGCAGTGGCCGCAACGCCTGGGCCGAGTGCCGGCGTCGAGCCTTTACCCGTCGACACGCCAAGCCCTTCACCGACGGCTGTTGCTCCCGTTGCGCGGGCTGCGACCGTGCCCCAGGACCTGAATTTGGGGCCGGCTGTCTACTACGTTGCCGTTGACGACGGGGGCGCCAGAGGTGTTCGCTTCGGATGCAACGACAGCCTGGTGCCTGTCCGCGGCGCACTGGCACCCGGTGACCCTTTGACGGTGGCGCTCAGCCGATTGCTGGAAGCTGGCATGCCCTTGGACACCGGCGCGGGCCTCTACGATTCACTGGCTAATTCCTCGTTGCACTTTGTGTCCGGCTACGTCAGCGGGGCAACAGTGGTGGTGAACCTGGGGGGCACGCTGCAGCCCGGTGGAGTGTGCGACATCCCGCGCATCGAGGCACAGTTGACGCACACCATCGTCTCCGCCAGCGGGGCATCCCGGGCCGAAATTTACGTCAATGGCAAGACTTTGGCTGAGGCGCTGAGCCTGCGTTAGCGCGTCGGACCCTCCGCGGGACACATACGTTGTCAACCCGCTTAATCGTTGCTGGCCAGCAACGGAACAGCGGGGCAGGAACTTAGCTGGAATTGCTGAGGTTTCAGGGCCGCGGCTCAGGCCGTTGCGATGGCCAGTACCCGCCGCAGCGCCCACGCCACACGGACCAGTGCCAAGACGGACGCGAAGGTGAGAACGAAGACAACCGCCTCCGGAATCCAGAGGCCCCTGGGACCAGCGCCCTCCAACACCACGGTGACGAGGGCAGCCACCACCAGCAGGCCTAGCCCCGGGATGGCGAACAGGAACACTTCTCCGATTTGGCGACGATGAAAGGCGGTGAGCTTCTCCAAGGGAAGCTCGCGCTGCCCAGGCGCCGCCTTTTTGCCGAGCACGTTGATGAGCATGGAGACGCTGGTGAGCGTGAGGCCAGCGGTAGCGCCAGCCAAAGTAGCAAGGGTCTGGAACAGGGTTCGACGGGCACCCGGATCGACGCCCTCCAGCATCAACGGCTGCTTCAAGAGCCACCCCAAGCCAAGCCAGATCAGCACAGCCAAAATCGCCCACGCATAGTCTGCCGGCGGATGGAGCAGAAACCACCTCCAGACCGTCCGGCGGCGGCCGGTGTGCTCGATGTCAACCTCGTACAAGCTCATGATCCGCGCTGCCTTCTGAGCCCTGGGCTGACTTCCCATCCGCAGGTTTCACGCTGGCCGGTTCCGCCTTTGTGGGTTCTTCCTTTGAAGCGGCCGCGGCCAGAGCCTCACGCACTGCTGCCATTCCACCTGCGACGATGTCCGGCACAGAGACCGAATCTGCGGAGCCTCTGATGTCCGGCAGTGTGAGGGCGAAGAAGGCCTCGTTACCCCTGGCCTGTTTACTGAGGATGGCAATGGCCTCGGCAGTGGACTTTCGGGGATCGTTGAAGACATCCGGGTCCACTTCGATGTGGGAGACGAAACGCTCCTTGAGCAGATCAATCACTTCGCGGTCGCCGGTCAGGGAGTCCTTGCCCTCGGCCACGACGTAGTCGAAGTGCTCAACTGATCCCGCCCTACGGAAGAGATCAATGAGCTGCTGGATGCGCTCCCGGATCCGCTGCTTGTCCTCGGCCCTTCCTGAACGGCCCACACTGAGGGAAATCCGGAAGGTTCCCTGGTTCATCAAGCGTGAGGCACTGTCCAGAACGTCAGCCCATTCACCCTCCATCAATTTTTCGGAGAGGCGTTCAGCGGGAAGCGCGAACTCGAAGCGACTCACCTCAAGCCTGCTGAGGATCTCCTCGATGTCCTCACGGACCACCGGGACCAATCCGAGCTCAAGCCCCAACATGCCTTCGAGGTACTCTCCCATCCTCGACGCCCGAGGACCATTGCCGCTGGTCAACACGGCGATGACGTTCCGCTTCAGGAAGGCAAAGTAGGTGGTTTCCAGGAGGTGGTCGCCCGGCGCCAACGGGAGGGGTTTGCGGCGTCCAAGTGCATCCCCGACGCTGGGCAGGTTGGTGTCGCGCACCCGGTCCAGGAGGATTACTGGATGAGGTGAGAATGCTGCCGTTTGCGCCAGCAACACCGTGCCGTCCGCCCCGATGAAATGCCGCTCGGTCCCAGCCTCTTGGGCCTTCTTGAGTACCTCGGCCACCCGGCGCGCTGGAAACGGAGAGCGCAGATCATCGCCATTCAGTTGCTCAATGCGCCAGAACTGCACACTGCGTCTTGCCATCCGCCCTCCTCCCGTGCCTAGGGTCTTTGCTGCTGATTCCAAGCTAATGGTGGGGTCCGACATTAAAGCCAGGTTCCGCCGTCGTGCGCTTTCATCTGCCGCAAACCGCGCGACTTACGGCCGGTACTTGGGTCCCTGGGCGAAGAGCGCATCCATCTCGTCGTGGCTGCGGGTGCCTGCCAATCCCGCCCAGTTTCCGTCCCCCAGGATCTCTTTCGCCACCCGCGCGACTTTTGCATAGGCAGCTTTCGCCGTATTTCCGCCGATGCTGACCCGCCGTATGCCGGCGTCGTGAAGTTCCAGCGGCGATGGCGCACCTACTCCCGCAAGAGCATTCAGAGGTGCGGGGATCTTGCTGGAGAGTTCGTGCAGGACGTGAAGGTCCACGACTCCGGGAACGAAGATGCCGTCCGCGCCCGCCGTAAGGTAGGACTCAGCACGGTGCAGGGTCTCTTCGTAGGCGCTATCCGCATACTGTCCCGAGAGGTAGGTGTCGGTTCGGGCATTGATGAACAACGGGATTCCGCGCTCGTCCGCCACGGCACGGATCAAAGCGATTCGCCGCGATTGTTCGTTGATTTCCGTGAGTGGCTCTGCAGCCGAGTCCTCAATGTTGATGCCAACCGCTCCTGCATCCAGCACTCCGTGCACGGTGGCCCGCAGTTCGTCGTCCGTGCGACCGTATCCAGTTTCGATGTCGGCAGTTACCGGCAGTTTGGTTGCCCCTACCACCCGCCCCAGCGCCGCCATCGCCAACCCCCACGGCACGTGGTCGCCGTCCCGGAAGCCCAGGCTCCAGGAAACCGCCGAACTCGAAGTGGCTATCGCCGTCGCGCCAGCCTCCTGCACCACTCGGGCGGAGGCGGCATCCCAGACATTCACCAGGACCAGCGGCGTGGGCCCGGCATCGTGAAGCTTGTGGAAGAGTTCGGCCTTGGTCACGGATCCCCGGTGCAGTGTCATAGCTACATTCCAGCCCCTGGCGTTCCCGGCGTAAAGGAAACACCGCAAACCGGCGCGTTCTTGAAAACATATGTTGCCTAATTAGCAACCTTCGGGGGTATCCTGTCACTGTGACCCACGAAACATTGGATGCCGGCACCAAGCTGCCCGCTGAAGCCATCGACGCCATTGAGCGGGCCGCTACGGCTGCCGCCCACCCACACGAGGAGCTGTTCTCCGCGCGGGCCGCCAACATCAAGCAGTCCGCTGTACGCGACGTCTTCGATATCTCCATGCGGCCTGGTCTTGTCTCGCTCGCAGGCGGCAACCCATACCTGCAATCGCTGCCGCTGGAAAAGCTTGGCCAGACCGCGGCCAGGATCATCGCCGAAGACGGGATGACCGCCCTGCAATACGGCGGTGGCCAAGGGACCGCGGAACTGCGCCAACAAATCTGCGAGATCATGGCAGCAGAGGGCATCATGGACGCCCAGCCTGAGAACATCGTGATTACTGCAGGTTCCCAGTCAGCGCAGGATGTGGCCACCAAGGTCTTCTGCAATCCCGGCGACGTTGTCCTCGTCGAAAACCCCACCTACGTTGGGGCCCTGAATACCTTCGAGGCTTACCAAGTGCAGGTGGAGCCGGTCGAAATGGACGACGACGGGTTGGTACCTGAACTCCTCGAGGCCAGGATCGCGGCGCTTCAGGCGGAGGGCAAAAACATCAAGTTCCTCTATACGATTCCCAATTTCAACAATCCCTCGGGCATTACCCTGGCTAAAGCACGCAGGCAGCGGATCGTAGATATATGCCGCAAGGCGAATATCATCGTTTTGGAGGACAATCCCTACGGCCTGCTGCGGTTTGACGGTCACCCAATCGCCCCGATGCGGGCTGCAAATCCAGACGACGTCATCTACCTGGGCTCCTTCTCCAAGATCTTCGCGCCGGGTCTTCGCATTGGCTGGGCCTTGGTGCCGGCCCACCTGCAGCGTCGTTTCTACCTGGCCTCCGAAGCAGTCACGCTTTGCCCACCGCCCCTGAACCAGATGCTTGTATCCGCATATTTGCGTGACTACGACTGGTGGGGACAAATCGAAACGTACCGTGGCCTCTACGCAGAACGCTGCAAAGCCCTTCTCACCGCCTTGGACGAATACATGCCGGCAGGGCTTTCGTGGACACGTCCCGATGGTGGATTCTTCGTCTGGGTTACATTGCCGCAAGGCGTGGACACCTACCCCTTGCTGAAAAAGGCCATCGATGCGGGGGTTGTCTTCATTCCCGGCGCAGCTTTCTCGCCGGCAGACGGACCCTCCAACAAGCTGCGCCTGGCCTTCAGTGCTGTACCGCCGGATACGATTGCCGAAGGCGTACGTCGTCTGGCCCCTGTTCTCGCAGAGGCCATCAAAGCCACCACTGAAGGAGCAGCACTATGACCGGGGTTGTCATTGTAGGAGTAGACGGCAGCGAGACGGCGATGAGGGCGGCCAAGGCTGCCCAGCAACTGGCCATCGGGATTGGAGCCAGTCTTCGCGTGGTGAGCGCTTTCGACAGCAACAAGACCGAGGTGGTTGAGATCGGGACGGACAAGTGGATCGTGTCAGACGCTGCCGAAGCCGAAGCCGTCGCCCGCACCGTCGCGGAGCGCCTGTCTGATGACCGCCTTGAGGTCACGTACTCGGCGGCCCGCGGCAAGCCCGGTGAAGCCTTGGTCAAGGAAGCAGAAATGCTCGAAGCACGGTTGATCGTGGTGGGCAACCGGCGCATGCAAGGCCTGGGTCGTGTCCTTGGCAGCGTAGCCAACACTGTGGCCCACAACGCTCCTTGCGATGTCTATATCGCCAAGACCGACCAACCATAAGCGACCTGAATCACGCCGCCGGGTGGGGAGGCTCACCCGGCTTTTGGCGTGATTTAGGCCTGGCCCCAGAAGTCATCGTTATAAAATTGAGATGCCCCCAATGGCGTGAGCCATCCTCCATCAACTGACTTCAGGGGACTTCACTTGCTTACTTTGCAGCCGCGCCAGCGCGTCGGACACGACATCCTGCTTGCCCGCCACGGCAACAGCATCAGCACGATGCGTTTTGACCGCGCGAATGACCGCATCATCGCAATGCTCGACGACGGTTCCTGGGACAGCGCGCCAAACATGATTTCCCCTAGCTTGACCATGCCGGAAACTTTCGGCAGCATCATGCGCAAGGACTGGCGGTTCCTCTCGATTGCCTGCGTCGCAATGATCACCTTCGCGGCCATGGCTATGGGCATCAGCGCGGAGATGGCAAACCACATGTCCACCACGGAACTTCAGGCGTTGCTGGTTAATTACCCCGCGTTCTAAGCGGGGCCGCCGCCCTTGCAGCAGGCCTCGGAGGCCCGCCCCGCCGCGAACGGCCTGCCCTCAGAGCATCCATTCCTGCAGCAGCCACCAAGACCCTGCGATGACGATGCCGCCGAACAAAGAACCGGCGACGACTTGCCCGAGCGTATGGGCCCGCAGAACCACGCGCGACCATCCAATGGCCGGCACTATGCCCAACAGGGGCAGCCAGGCGGGCCCGAACATCAACACCACGATGACCGCAGCGGCAGCGACTGCCGAAGTGTGCCCGCTCATTTTCCAAAAAGCGCTCACGACCGCCAGAACGGCAATGCCTCCGATCAGGGCGACGATCATCAGCGAAACGCTTTCCGGACCCTTAATCAGCTGCAGGACCACGAGGCCTGCCAGCACGGAAATCAAGGCAAGCAGCAGCAACGCGGGCCGCTGACGACGGTCGCTGACATGATGATCGGTGATTCTGCCCAGACGGATCATCACCAGCACGTATGCCAACGGCAGGACGCAAACGAAGAGGGCTCCCAGCAGCCCGAAACCCATCGTCCCGGGAAACCCGGGTTCGATAGCCGGACTGATCAACAGTAGAGCCGTCACTACGATCGGCGGCTGAAAGGCTTCCGTTAGAACCCGGGCGACGGTGCGCCAGGGTCCTGACAGCAACTGGTGTCCTGACCGCAACTGGTGTCCTGACAGCAACTGGGCAGGCACGTGACCAGCCTCGTCAGCGGCCACAGCGGTGTTCGGCCCTTTGCTCGCATTGGTGGCGGCCAGGCGATCAGTCAAGCAACAATGCCGGTTCTTCAAGAATGGCAGCTACGTCCGCCATAAAGCGGGCCGAGAGGTCGCCGTCAACCACCCTGTGGTCAAAGGACCCACCCAGCGTGGTGATCCACCGCGGAATCACTTCCCCGTCCAGGACCCATGGCTTCTGCTTGATGGTTCCAAACGCAATGATGGCAACCTCGCCCGGGTTGATGATGGGCGTTCCCGTATCGATGCCAAGCGCACCGATGTTGGTGATGGTCAGGCTGCCGCCCTGCATCTCGGCAGGCTGCGTCTTGCCCGCCCGGGCCTTCGTGGCTAGATCGTTGAGGGCGAGGGCCAACTCCTTCAGGGAGAGATCCTGGGCGTCCTTGATATTGGGCACCATCAAGCCACGCGGTGTTGCAGCTGCAATACCCAGGTTCATGAAGTGCTTGACCTGGATCTCCGCACCGCCGTTGCCATCAGCGTTATCTACCCATGTGGCGTTGACACTCGGGTTCCGCGCGGCGGCCCAAATGACGGCCTTGGCCAAAATAAGCAGCGGGGATACCTTGATGCCCTCGAAGTCCCGTGAAACCTTGAGCCGCTTGACGAACTCCATGGTCCGGCTCGCGTCGACGTCAACAAAGATGCTGACGTGCGGTGCCGTGAACGCGGACTCCACCATGGCCTTGGCGGTCGCCTTACGCACACCCTTAACAGGTACGCGCTCGATCCTCTGGTCCTGCGGCTTCTTGGAAGCACCCCAGAACGACTCCGCCTGATCAAGCTCAGCGTCACGCTGCGCCTGATAGCTGACCAGGTCCTCGCGGGTCACCTCGCCCCGCTGTCCTGTGGCTACGACATCTGCAAGGTCAATGCCAAGATCGCGGGCGAACTTCCGCACCGGCGGCTTTGCCAGGACCTTGTTGACGAGCCCGCTGATGGTACCGCTGATGGCGGCACCGCGTGATGCTGCGGTCTGGGGCGTCGAAACACCTGGGGCTGAAGCTCCTGGTGCTGCGCCTTCTGGCGCTGTTACTTCTGACGCTTGGGTAACGGGCGCTTGGGTGACCGGCGATTGGGTGACCGGCACGACGGCGGTGCGTGCCGACGTCGGGCGTTGAGGCATCGGCACCTGGGCTGCTTGGGCAGCCAGAACCGCTTGATGGTCCTGGACTGTACCTTCGGCATTTTCGGCGACCGTAGTTGCCTCGCCAGTACCGGCTGGACGCTTCCGCGCACGGCGCTTCACGGAGTCGGCCTTAGGGCCGGAACCCACCAGCGGTCCGCCTGCCGGCCCGTTCTCGCCACTGTCGGTATCAACAGGAAGCTTGCCGTAGAGCGGAGCCTCGACGGCGGGAGTCGCCGCCGGAGCCTGCGTCACCGGCGCTGCGTCCCCGGGCTGGTTGTCCGAAACCGCGATGATTGCGGTGCCAACCTCCACGGTGATGCCTTCTTCGACCAACAACTCGGTGACCGTGCCGGCGAAGGGCGAGGGGAGCTCAACGAGCGACTTTGCCGTCTCGATCTCGCACAGTACGTCATTTATGGCAACGGTGTCGCCGGGCTTGACCTTCCAAGCCACTACCTCAGCCTCGGTCAGGCCTTCGCCGACGTCCGGCAGGTTGAATTTCTTTACAGTCACAGTGGTCCTCGATTTCCGTCTGCCCGGCTGTTAGGCCGGACTGGATCAGGGCGGTTTAGTAAGCCAGGGAGCGGTCGAGCGCTTCGAGGATCTTGTCGATGTCCGGCAAGTAATCCTCTTCAACCTTGGCCACGGGATACGGCATGTGGAAACYGCCAACACGGATCACAGGGGCTTCAAGGTGCAGGAACGCCCGTTCGCTGACGCGGGCGGCAATCTCACCGCCAATGCCGCCGAACGTGGGGGCTTCGTGGGCGACGATCAGCCGGCCGGTCTTCTTGACCGACGCCTCAATGGTGTCGAAGTCCACGGGCGAGATGGAGCGGAGGTCGATGACCTCAATGCTGCGTCCATCCTCAATTGCAGCATTTGCTGCAGCGAGGGCAACCGGAACCAACGGCCCGTAAGCCACAATCGTGGCGTCCGTACCTTCACGGACCACATGTGCCCTGAACGGGTCTTCTGACAGGCCGGCATTCTCAACATCCACCTCGCCCTTGAGCCAGTAGCGGCGCTTGGGTTCGAAGAAGATCACAGGGTCCTGGCACTCAACGGCTTTCTGGATCATCCAGTAAGCGTCGTGGGCGTTGGACGGCGAAATGATACGGAGGCCGGCAGTGTGGGCGAACAACGCTTCCGGGGATTCGGAGTGGTGCTCGATGGAACCAATGCCGCCCCCGTAAGGGATTCGAATGACCACAGGAACAGTGAGGCGGCCATGGCTGCGGGCATGGATCTTGGCCAACTGCGTGGTGATCTGGTTGAAGGCAGGATAGACGAAGCCATCGAACTGGATTTCGCACACCGGCAAGTAGCCACGCAAAGCGAGGCCAATCGCGGTACCAACAATGCCGGACTCTGCCAGAGGGCTATCGACGACGCGGTCCGCCCCGAATTCCTTGATCAGGCCATCCGTCACCCGATAAACACCACCCAGGTGCCCGATGTCCTCGCCCATCAACAGGGACTTGGGGTTGCTCTTCAGCGTTGCGCGGAGACCTTCGTTGATGGCCTTTGCAATGGTCATGGTTGCCATCAGTTAGCTGCCTCCTGGTCGGTTTCAAAGCCTGCCGAGTATTCCTCGAACCACGCCTGCTCCTCTGCAATCAGCGGGTGTGCTTCGACATAGACATTGGCGAAGGAATCGCGGATGTCCGGCACCTCAAGGCCATGCGTGGTGCTGCGGACATACTTGGCCAGCTCATCACCGTCGGCTTGCACCTGCTCGAAGAAGGCTTCATCGGCGAGCCCTTCAGTCCGCAGGTATTTCTCCAAACGCTCCAGCGGATCCTTCGCACGCCATGCGGTCTCTTCGGCCAATTCGCGGTACTTGGTGGGGTCGTCAGCTGTGGTGTGCGCACCGACACGGTAGGTGTACGCCTCGATAAGTACAGGGCCGCGGCCCTCACGGGCATGCTCCAAGGCCCATTCAGTGACGGCATGGACGGCAATGACGTCGTTGCCATCCACACGGATTCCCGGGAATCCATAACCCTTGGCGCGGTTGGCCAACGGGACCTTGGTCTGGACTTCGGTAGGCACGGAGATGGCCCAGTGGTTGTTCTGGCAGAAGAAGACAACCGGGGCGTCGTACGAGGCAGCGAAAACCATTGATTCGTGGACGTCCCCTTCGGAGCTGGCGCCGTCACCGAAGTAGGCAACCACTGCAGCCTTGGGATCGTTGGAACCATCGGCAACCGCGAGCTTCTGGTCACGCTGGATGCCCATGGCGTAGCCCACTGCGTGAAGCGTCTGCGCGGCGAGGACCAAGGTGTAGAGGTGGAAGTTGTTCCCCCGCGGGTCCCAGCCTCCGTTGGAGACTCCGCGGAACTGCTTCAACAATTCAGCAAGGTCGACGTTGCGCACCAATGCGACACCGTGTTCACGGTAAGTGGGGAAAATGTAGTCCTGGGGCTGGCTGGCGTGGGCCGAGCCGATCTGGGCGGCCTCTTGACCGGTCAGCGGCACCCACAAAGCGAGTTCGCCTTGGCGCTGCAGCGCGGTGGCCTCCTGGTCAAAACGGCGAATCCTGGCCATGTCGGCATAAAAGACGCGGAGCTTTTCGGGGTCTATCCGCTTGGCATAGTCAGAGAAGACGGGGTCGGTGCCTAGCTTTCCGTCAGGGCCGAGCAACTGGACCATCTCTACGGGTTCACCCGAGGCAGCTACAGCCGCTGAGGTTGCCGCCAGAGTTTCATCGGTCCCGGGGGGCAGTTGTGTCGAGCCCATTCCGTCTCCTTGCTTGCCGCAGCTAGTGCCGGGCAATGTCTGTCGCTGGGATATATGCCCGTTCCGGAATGCATTCCGGAACGGGCATATATTTTGGCTTTCGTCCTTACTTTATCGGCAGTAAGTAGCGTAGGCGCATTTGTTAACCGCTAGGAACTGTGCGGAGCCTTTGTATAACCTGCACAGAGTTTCAGGAACCTTGTATTGGCTTCCACTTCGCCAATGCTGACCCGGACTCCCTCATTACCGAAGGCCCGGACAGATAGGGCCTGCTCGGCTGCCAACGCCGCAAACTCGCCGCTGTTCTCCCCCAAGTTCAACCAAACGAAGTTCCCCTGGGCCTCCGGCACGAACCATCCGAGAGCGCGGAGACCCGAAGTGACGCGGCCCCTCTCCTCCACCAGGCTTTGTACCCTTTCGACAACCTGGTCGAAATTCTCGAGGGATGTAATCGCTGCGCGTTCTGCAATTTGCGATACGGCGAAGGGGGTAGCTGTAACGCGAAGGTGCTGGGTGAGCTGCGGGCCGGAAACACTGTATCCAACCCGCAGTCCTGCCAACCCGTGGGCTTTGGAGAAAGTCCTCAGCACCACAACATTGGGGTATTTCCGGTAAAGCTTGATCCCGTCTACGGCGGCTTGGTCCCGGACGAATTCCTGGTAAGCCTCATCAATGACCACCACCACGTTGGGCGGCACCGACTGGATGAAGCGCTCCGTTTCCTCAGCCGTGAGGATGGGCCCGGTGGGGTTGTTCGGGGTGCAGAGCAAGATCACCTTGGTGCGCACCGTGACCGCCGCCGCCATGGTTTCGAGATCGTGACGGCCGTCGGGAAGCAACGGGATCTGCACGCTGGCCGCCCCCGCAAGGCCCACACAAATGGGGTAAGCCTCGAAGGAGCGCCAGGCGTAGATCACCTCGTCCGACTTGCCGTCATCATTCTGGCCCGCGAAGGTGGCAAGAATCTGGTTGAGCGCGCCGAGGCTTCCTGCACCGGTGACGACGTCGTCAGCAGGAACATCCAGGAAGTCAGCCAAAGCATTGCGCAGTTTGGTTGCCAAGGGGTCTGGGTAGCGGTTGATGTCAGTCTGATCCGCGATGGCCTGCAACACTGCAGGGATCGGAGGCAGCGGGTTTTCATTGGACGACAATTTGTAGCTGGTGAGGCCCTCGATCGCAGCGGGGGGTTTACCAGCCGCGTACTTGGGGAGCCTGTCCACGACCGGTCGAGGGAGTACGCCCTCCGGTGCGTTGTCAGTAGTAGTCATGGATTCAAGCCTACTTGCACCCTTGTGGCGTTTGGCATGTTCGGCAGCCAACGTTCATCCTCATCCAGTTGCCTTTCCATAGTGATGTCCCAGCCGAGCCACAGACGAGTATGAAAGCATGGGCGCATGGGTTCATTCATCGTTCGCGTCCTGATCAACGGCCTGGCTCTATGGATCGCCAGCTGGCTCTTGGATGGACTGGAGATCTCTTCCTCTGCCACTGAAAAGGCGGCAGCCAACGCCGGGATCACTGAAGGCGCGGATGCAGCGGGGATCGTCTTGGCGTACCTCTTCATCGGCCTGATTTTTGGAGTCGTCAACGCGTTCGTCCGCCCGCTGGTCAAGATTCTGTCCCTCCCCGTGACGATCCTGACCCTGGGGCTGTTTACGATCATCATCAATGCGGCAATGCTGTACCTGACAGCGTGGCTGAGCAGCTTCACGCCTGTGCACCTCACTATTGACTCGTTCTTCTGGACAGCCATCCTCGCCTCGATCATCATCAGCATCATCAGCGTGGTTGCCGGCCTGATCCCCGGGGCCCGCAAACGCTAGATGCAGTTCCCGCCGCTGGGCCTGTTCTCACTGTTGGCGCCGCACTAACCATTGGCACTGCAGTCACCATTGCGCTGTACTTACCGCGCTCCGGCCCCGGAACGTGTCTCGGGAAGATTGGGGTTCCGCAGGCTCGGCCTCTTGTCCGGCAAGGGTGACCGTTCCAGCTTGAAGTGCGTCACCTTTGCCGCGCCTCCCACACCAACAACACCCGCGAACACTGCCGTAGAAGCTGCAAGGGAGGCATCCTTACTCGCCGTGACCAATTCCGCGCCTTCGGCGTAGTTGTCGAGTCGGTGACCGGGACCCAGGCCGTGGTCTTCCCCCTCTGGCGTTTTGACTTCATTGTTCAGCGTCACCGTCACCCTGTCCTTGGTATCCGGGTTCACCCCGCCATCCGCACCCGCGACCGCGTCCTGGATGTGCTCCAGGTGCAACGCAGCAATTCCGGGTTCGGAGCTAATACCGCCAACTGGAGCCCCAGCCGTCAGGACATACCTGAGGTCGAATTCGCTCAGGAATGCCTTGTTCTGGCTGAGGTTCATGGCGTGCGCGCCACCTTGGCTGTGCCCCACTGCTACCACCTGGTCACCGGCTTCAGCGCCGGCTTCCCTCAACGCCTGACCAATGGCTGGCACGACTTCTTGAGAGTCGTAGCCGATGGCTTCACCAACACCCGGTATGTCGAAGGGATTTGTAAGCGGTGCTTTGGGTTGTGTTCCCGGAATCAACACCATCCACGAGGACGAGCCATCGTGGTCCAGCTGGATGATCTCAATTTCTCCATCGCCCCGGGCATGGAGTTTCTCGAGTCGCCGGATGCTCTGTGCCATGGATGGATCCACTTGCTCGATCGACTCGTCCATCTTCTCGATGCTCACCGGACGCGGCCTCAGTGCTGGAATCAGGGGCGACTCCAGCAGTCCCCGCATGATGTCCCGCGCCTCCATACCTGGCGGAATGATGGTTGTGACGACATTGTGCATCATGTCCCGGCCAGGTACCCAGGGTGTACCTGACATCTTCATCTCTTCAAACCTCAACATCCGCGGGAACTGATTTTTGGCCTCTGTTTGCAGGTAATCGTGATGACTGGAACGCACACTGGCGCTGACACCAACCAATTCCTGACGCACCCTGCCTACGTCTTGACCGCTTTCAGCCACCGCATCGATTGCGGCACACCCCGAGGCGTACGAGTCGAAGAGGTAAGGCCCCAAATCAGCCTGCACCCTGCGGGTTTCTTCTTCCACACCAATCAACTGCTGGACCAAGTCATCAAGGAGTGCGGCTCCACGCAGGAGCTCTTCCAACTGGCAGGACATTCCGCCCACTCCCCCACGGATGCTGAGGATCCCATCCGGGGCCGGGGCCATAGGTTGGGGAGCTGAACCCCCACCAACAGGAGCAACATCAGCCATCAGTGCCCCCTCCCATCGGAGACGGCGACGTTCTGTGAATGACGGAGAACCGAGGCGGCCGCATCTTCCAGTGATTCCCGTGCCCGCATCAGTGCTGAGGCGTGAAGAGCAATAGTTGTCCTGTAAGCACTTCCGGCCGGCGACTGCCACTCTTCCAACTGGGTCCGCCGCAAGGATGCCAGCACAGCATCCGTCTGATCCACGGAGGCCTTAATTCGCCAAGCGAGCCTCTGGACTTCGTGGCTGCGCGAGGCGCACTCCAGGGGATCGAAGGTGGGTGGGTTGGCTGCAGGCATCAAGCCGACGCTCATGTCCGTGTACTCCATTGATTGTTCTGCTGATCGGTAGGTACGACGCTACGGAGCCGGGGAACCGGGCGGAAGCGCCGCCGTCGGCTATGTGGATAACGCGGGCGGCTGTCCACATAGCCAAGTCACCAACTCGGGCGCCTCCACGGAACATGAAAGAATAGGCCCCATGGCTGAATCCCCTCGCGTGTCCCTCGCTTCCGAACCCCTCGCTCTTGGCGCCCTTGATGGCCGCTACCGTGCTGCCGTCGCGCCCCTCGTTGACTACTTGTCCGAGGCCGCATTGAACCGCGATCGCGTTCACGTTGAGGTTGAGTGGCTGATCCACCTGACCAGCCAGTCGGTGCTGCCCGGAGCAGGTCCCCTGACGGACGAGCAGGTTTCGCAGCTCCGTGCCATCGTCACCGAATTCAACGCCGCATCGGTCAACGAACTCGCCGAGATCGAGGCCGTCACGGTCCACGACGTCAAGGCAGTGGAGTACTACATCGGCCGTCGCCTGCCCGCGATTGGCATCGAAAACCTGACAGCCATGGTCCACTTCGGCTGCACCTCAGAGGACATCAACAACCTCTCTTACGCCGTTGGTATCAAGGGCGCCGTAGAGGACGTGTGGCTCCCCAACGCCAGCGCACTGGTCCAGCAGATCGAGGCCATGGCAGAAGCCAACCGCTCTGTGCCCATGCTGTCCCGTACCCACGGCCAGCCCGCCACGCCCACCACACTCGGCAAGGAACTGGCGGTCATCGCGCACCGCCTGAACCGCCAGCTGGCACGGATCGCCAAGACTGAATACCTCGGCAAGATCAACGGCGCCACGGGCACATACGCGGCACACGTTGCTTCCGTCCCGAGTGCCGACTGGGAAGCCGTTGCCAAGACCTTCGTCGAAGGACTGGGCCTCACCTGGAACCCGCTCACCACGCAGATCGAAAGCCACGATTGGCAGGCAGAGCTCTACGCCGATATTGCCCGCTTCAACCGCATCCTGCACAACGTCTGCACGGACATCTGGAGCTACATCTCCATCGGCTACTTCCGCCAGATTCCCGTTGCAGGTGCCACCGGTTCCTCCACCATGCCGCACAAGGTCAACCCGATCCGCTTCGAAAATGCCGAGGCCAACCTGGAAATCTCCAACGGCCTGCTGGACACCCTGGGCGCAACGCTGGTTACTTCCCGCTGGCAGCGCGACCTCACGGACTCCTCCTCACAGCGCAACATCGGCGTCGCCTTTGGTCACTCCCTGCTGGCAATCTCCAATGTCGCCAAGGGCCTCAAGGCCCTCGACGTCGCCGAGGAAGTCCTTGCTGGCGACCTCGACACCAACTGGGAAGTCCTGGGCGAAGCCATCCAGATGGTCATGCGAGCTGAAGCCATCGCCGGCGTGGAAGGCATGGAAAACCCCTACGAGCGCCTGAAGGACCTCACCCGGGGCCAGCGCGTAGATGGTGCCCGGATGCAGGAGTTCGTGCAGGGGCTCGGCCTCTCCGCCGACGCCGAAGCCCGCCTGCTCGCCCTCACCCCGGGCAAGTACACCGGCATCGCCGAAAAATTGGTGGACCACCTGAAGTAGCAGTCAACGCTCGACGACGGCGGGCCGGGGCTTGGTGCCTCGGCCCGCCGTCGGCGTTTAATTAGTGGGTCCCGGCTCTTTCCTGCCCACTTCGTCACCGAGCCATGCCCTTCCAGATGCGGAGAACCGGCGTGTCGGGGCGTTCGCTCGCGTTCACCGCTGATTGGCTGGAACCAACTGGGCGGGAACGCACGGCCAGGACAGATAAGGCAACAACGTAAGGAGCGGAGCACCCATGAAGCTCCTACTGATCAGGCACGGACAGACCCCCGGCAACGTTGCGGGCCAACTGGATACTGCCTTTCCTGGCCCGGGGCTGACGGAACTCGGCGAACGGCAAGCGGCCGCGCTCCCGGAGGCTCTTGCCGACGAGTCCATTCAGGCCCTCTACACCTCCACCCTGCTCCGGACGCAACGGACGGTGATACCGCTTGCGACGGCCACGGGACTTGAACCGGAAATCCTGAACGGTGTCCATGAGATTGAAGCTGGTTCGTTGGAGAAGAAGACGGATCATGAATCGCATTTGCGGTACATGAGCACGGTGTTCGCCTGGTCCGACGGCGACCTCGACGTTCGCATGCCGGGTGCCTTCAACGGCCACGACTTCTTTGCCCGCTTCGATGCCTCGGTGGAAAAGGTCGCGGCCGCGGGCCATTCGACGGCGGCCATCGTCAGCCATGGAGCCGCAATCCGCTGCTGGGCAGGTCGCAGGGCAGAGGATATCGACACTCTCTTCGCTGAAACCCATCAATTGCCCAATACGGGAACCGTGGCGCTGGAAGGCGATCCGGATTCAGGCTGGCGCGTGCTGCACTGGGACCAGATTCCCGTGGGTGGGCTAGCCTTGGCAGATCAGACGGCCGAGGACCCAACGGGCGAGGCATTGTGAGGCCCGCTCTGCGCGCCAAATCCACCCGAAAGTGCGCAGAGCAGGCCCCGCAATGCAGGAAATTCAGCAATTCTCCCGAAGCTTACGCGCAGGAAACACGGCGGTAACCACAGCTTCCTAGGCTTAAGACGCATAAACACCTCAGCGAAACCAAGCGAAATGAGGCATTGATGCAGACCAACCCCCGGCTCAACATCCGGCAGGTCACCTGGGCGAATCCGGTAGGCGCTGACCTCCGTGCAGCACAGCAAGCTGAACTGGATGCCCGGTTCGGGACCACGGATCACGAGCCCGGTCCCCCGCCCACCGAAGCTGACACTGCGGTTTTCGTTGTGGCTTACGAGAAATCCTCCGGACAACCGCTCGGATGCGGCGGCCTGAGGATGTTGGACGAGAACACAGCTGAGATCAAGCGTCTGTACGTGGTTCCCTATGCGCGGGGTTCAGGAGTCGCGAGCTCCATCCTGGCCGCGCTCGAAGCACAGGCCCACTCACACGGTTTCAGCGTGATAGCAGCTGAGGCAGGATCAGCCCAGTCTGATGGGCGGAGCTTCTACGTGAGTGCTGGATTCGCCGAAGTTCCCAATTTTGGACCATACATCGGTGTCAATGGGTCTTACTGCTACTCCAAGCGGATCAACTCCCACAGCGCCTCCCACACGGCGATGGCGTAGCCAACCGACAAGAAGCGTTGACAGAAACAACCAAGCGTCGCGCAACATCAAGCACACCCTGCGGTAGTCAGATAATCTCGGAAAATGGAAAAAGCAGACATCACCTTCCGCACCCGCAAATGGGTGCGGCCCGAGGACCTTAATGCCAACGGCACACTCTTCGGTGGAAGCCTGCTGAAGTGGATCGACGAAGAGGCAGCGATCTACGCCATCCTCCAGTTGGGCAATGGCCGCGCGGTCACCAAGTACATCTCCGAAATCAACTTCGTGAGCTCAGCGGTTCAGGGCGACCTCATAGAGATGGGGCTGACGGCCAAACGCTTCGGCCGCACCTCCTTGACCATGCGCGCCGAGGTCCGGAACATGATCACCCGGCAGAGCATCCTGACCATCGAGGAAATCGTGTTCGTGAACATGGGCGCCGATGGCCGCCCGCAGCCCCACGGTTACACGGAAATTACGTATGACCGGGACCGCATCCCCACGCATCACCTGACCGAAACCCTGCACGAGGACTGAACCACCCGCCGTCGGGCGTTACAGGTTAGACGAGTGTTGGCGAACGCCACGCAAACGGGTGCTGGCGGCCGCGAAAACGCGGCCGCCAGCTTGTATTTCCGGTGAGGGAGTGAATCACCGGAATCTGAGGGGCGCTTTAGCGCCGGTCGAACGTCAGGCCGCCGGGTACCTGGAACGTCGGCATGAGCTCAAGCATGCCCACGTTGACGTGGCGGGGCGTTTCGATAGCGTAGTCCAGGGCATTCACGATGTCGTCCGTGGTCAATGACTCGTAGCCCTCGTAGTACGTCTTCCAGGCTTCTTCCATGGCCTCGGGTGTGCCGCCCATATTCCGGCCGAAAATTTCTGTCTCCACGCGTCCCGGGCAAATCTCGGTGACGCGGATCCGCTTGCCGACGGTGTCGTTGCGAAGCTGGCGGGAGATCTGGTGCACGGCAGCCTTGGTGGCGTGATAAACGGTGTGGCCATAGAAGTTGTAGGTGCCGGCGATCGAGCTGATGTTGATGACGTGGCCAAGGTCCCGCTCCACCATGCCCGGCAGCACCAGGCGGGTGAGCTGAAGCAGGCCGCGGAGATTCACGTCCACGAGCTCGTCGATGTCCTCTTCGGACGAGTCCAGAATGTTCCCCGGCCGGGAAACCCCGGCGCAGTTCACCAGGACGTCCACGCTGAGGTCATTCACGACGGCGGCCAGCGCGGCTGTGTTGGTCAGGTCCACTACGTGCGGGATCGCCCCGGTGCGGTCGGCCAATTCGGCAAGGCGTTCCTCGTTGCGGGCCACGGCGTGAACCGTCAGGCCGCGCTTGGCGAGTCGTTCGGAAATGGCTGCACCCATTCCGGTTGACGCTCCGGTGACGAGAGCCGTGGTGTAGTCGGAAAAAGTCATTGGGTTCTCCAAACGTGGGGAATCGGTGGCGCTTCTGCGTCCGGCTGGGCCGGACGCAGAAGCCCAAAGGTCGGTAGGTAGTTGCTATGCGTCGCGCAGCGGCTCGTGGGCCCGGTCCTTGACCGTGCTGACGGCGATGAGCGTGCCGAGTGCCGTGATTACTGCGTAGAAGGCGGGCATGTAGATGTTGCCCGTGCTGCTGATAAGCCAGGTCATGAGAAGCGGAGCCGTGCCGCCGAAGAGTGCCGACGAGATGTTGTAACCCAGCCCGTAAGCCGAGTACCGGACCCGTGTGGGGAACAGTTCGACGATCAGGATGTGGATGACTGCGGTATGTCCAGCGAAGACGACTGCCATGATGCAGGCACCGAGGATTGCCAGGCCCATTTGGCCGGTTGCAATGAGGGCGTACGAGGGGATGCCGAGGGCTGCCATGGCGATGGCGGAACCGGCGATAACCTTCTTGCGCCCCACGCGATCCGACAGCGCACCCATGAACGGGATCGCGATGCAGATGACAACCAGGCTGCAGGCAGTCACCAGGAGCGCCTCGCCGATGGTGAAATTCAGCTGCTTGCCCTTGAGGAACGTGGGCATGTAGGAGAACAGGACGTAGTAGCCGGAGCCATTCATGAGCGGGATGAAGAGGGCCAGGAGCATGGCACGGCGGTGCTCGGCGGATTTGAAGGCTTCCTTCAGCGGGTTCTTGGAGAGTCCGCCCTCTTCCTTGAGCTTTACGAAGTTGGGGGTATCGGCGATGGCCTTGCGAATGTACCAACCAATGATGCCCATGGGGATGGCGACCAGGAATGGGATGCGCCATGCGAAGGAACCGAAGCCGCCTGCGTCAATGGCCGCCTGCGTGAGCCAGGGGGACATGGAGAACGCCACAAGCGTACCGGTGAGCAGTGCTGCGAAGGAGGCAATCTGCGCATAGGAGGTGATGATGCCGCGCTTACCCTCAGGGGCGTGCTCAGCGAGGAAGGTCATGGCACCGGCAGCCTCGCCGCCCACCGAGAAGCCCTGAAGCAGACGCAGGAGAACCAGCAGAATTGGAGCCGCAACACCAATGGCCGCGAATGGTGGCAAGAGTCCAATGCCGGCCGTGGCAACACTGATCAGGAGGATCACAAAGACCAGTAGCTTTTGCCTGCCGATCCGGTCTCCGAGGTAGCCACAAACAACAGCGCCGAGGGGCCGCACGAAGAACGAAACCGCGTATCCGGCGAACACGAAGAGCAAGGCGTTGTCCGGGTTTCCCGGGGCCAGGAAGACGAGCGCCAGCGTGCCCGCCATGAAGGCGAAAATGCCGTTGTCGTACAGTTCCACGAAGATGCCAACGCAACCGGCGGTGACAACTTTGCGGGTTTGGCGGCCCGTGAGCCGCTCATGCTGCGTGGGCGCAGCGTTGGTGCTTGCGGTCATGACTTTTCCTTACTAGATGAGCGTAGCAACGCCTACTGGTATGACGACAGGGTCTTTAGCTGCATGCCGCAACTGGTAGGTCCTGCCACTGGGGACGGCATCCGATGCCGAGGAGTCCGAAGACGGTGTTGACGGATTCGCGGAGGATTTCAAGCTGGGCCCGCGAGCGCCGATGGGCGGCAGTTGCTTCTGCCACTGTGGTTTTCCGAAAACGGACTTTGTCCCCTGGCCGTGCTTGGGCCAGGACATCCAGTCCGGCGCTGGTTACTACTGCGAGTACCGGATACCCGGCGGTGACGCCGCGTCCCCGGTGCAGTACCAGCAACTCTTCCCTTGAAGGAACCTCGACGGCGCCCACTGGCACGCCGCGGGAAAGCACCTCGCCGCTGGAGGTTCTTTCCGGAAGGTCTCCGCCAAGTCGCAGGCCGATGTGGTTGCTGCGGCCGCTGACGGTGTACTCCGAAGTGAAGAGCAGTTCACCGGATTCGCCAAACTCGGCGATGTCCGGTCCGTCGGTCACATCTACCGACAGGTCTGATCCCATCGTTGGCCGTTCAAGGCCCAACCGGAAAAGGGGGAGGTCGAAGTAAGGCTGGCGTACCGGCCCCACGCTCCGACGGATGGGAAGGCTGGTACCTTCCTTGAGCTGGAGTCCAAAGCCCACCACGGTGTCCGGGGCTACACTGCCAAGCAGCGTGTCTGCCTCGATGGAACCATGGATAGCGAGGTAGGCGCGCAGTCCGCCATGAAGTCGACGAACGGACACTGATTCTCCCGCCCTCACTGACACCGGTTCCCATTGGCTCGATGGGCGACCGGCGACGGTGAGCGTGAGAGGGGTTCCGGTGACTGCGATCAGGATGTCAGTGGTGGCTTTCATCCGAAAGTCGAGGGCCGTGATCTCCACCAACGGATCGTTGTCCAAATTGCCCACCAAAATGTTGGCCGCTCGGGCTGAGTACTGGTCCAAAGCTCCGTTAACCGGCAACCCGAAACGGGGGCCGCGTGTACGTCCGAGGTCCGTGACGACCGAGTTGCCGGGCTGCTGGATCAGGATTCCGCCGTTCATGGCCGCACTCCCGATCCCGAGGGAGCCAGCTCCAGCGGAGCCAACTCCAGCGGCTCCAATTCCAGGCCTGCGTAATTGTTGAAGTCCTCGGGACGGATCTCCCGGAAACGGAGGATGTCGCCCGGCTTGTACGGGACCAACGGTTCCCGGCGGATGTTCAGGACTGACAAGGGGGTTTGGCCAATGACACACCAGCCACCGGGGGCCACAGCCGGAGCGATGACGGCTTGGCGGCCGGCGACTGCAACAGCACCTGCCGGAACACTCAGCCTGGGATCTTTGAGGCGGGGTACGGGCTTGGGGAACGCGGGCCCGTCCATCATGGGCGAACCTGCAGGCGCACCCAGGCAACGAACCGTGTACGTCTTTTCGGTGTGGAGCCGGATGACTTCCTCGGTATCAATCCCCTGATACAGCGCAACGCACTCCAGGTCCGGCCCGTAATGGCCGCCATAGACCACGGGAACATCGAACTCGCGGGGAGCCGTTGCCGGTTCTCCCGCACGTCCAATTTCAAGCAGTCCGAGTTTCACGAATGCCCGTACCTGCCGGGCGGAAACCAGAACGGGATCGAATTCAACGAGTACCGAATCGTATGTGGGAACCGCACCGTGAAGGCCCTCGGCGCCGCAGCTTTCCAGCCAGTCTGCAAGGCGGTGAACGGTCAGCCAGTTGTCTTCACTGGCCTGCGAGATCGCGACTACACGCAGTGCGGAGTCTCCGGATTCGTAGACTTCGGTGGGGACCGCTGTAAGCACGGACATGTCAGGCCGCCTTCCTCTTGGCATCCATGACCTCGGCGAGCGGGGCGAGGCGGACACCTGCAGAGATGAGCTCCGAGCGGATCAAGCGGGCGAGTTTGACGGCACCGGGGTTGTCCCCGTGCAGGAGGACGGTGTCGACGTCGATATCCATGTCCACGCCGTTGGCGGAGCGGATCTTCCCGTCGACCACCATGCGCAGGGTCCGATCCAGGATCTCTACGGGATCATGCAATACGGCACCGGGCTGGCTGCGGGGTACCAACGTGCCGTTCTCCTGGTAGGCGCGATCCACGATACCTACGATTGCAACACCGAGTCCGGCGACACGGGCGGCGGTGGCCAGTTCACCTTCCTGCGCCACGACGATGAGTTCGCTATCCACCCGCGCTGCCGCCTCCGCAACAGCCTGGGCGTAGTCGGCGCGCACTGCCACCAGGTTGCCGAGCCGACCGTGCGGCGCGAGATGGGTGACCTTAGTGCCGTGGAACGCGGCGAAACCGTTGAGCGCACCCAACTGGTAGAGCACATCGTTCTGAACCTCGCTGGCGGAGAGGGCCATATCGCGCCGGCCGAAACCTCGCAGGTCCGGGAAGCTCGGATGCGCACCGATGCCAACCCCACGGCGAACACATTCAGCAACAGTGGTTGCCATAATGTCCGGATCACCTGCGTGGAACCCGCACGCAACATTGGCGCTTGTGACGATCTCCAGGAGGTCGGAGTCGTCGCCAATGGTGTAGGCGCCAAATCCCTCTCCGAGATCCGCTACAAGATCAATTGTCGGGTTCACGTGATTCTCTTTCCGTGATTGTCATTCGTAGGGAGAAAAGCGGGCAACTGTCTCCGCAGGGGATAAATGAATTCCAGGGAAATACCCTGCGATTTCTGCAATCAGCACCGCTGCCCTGAAGTTCTTCCAAAAGTCTCGCACCGCCCAACGACGTTGCACAAAGACCTAATAGCTATCCCGTAATAGCTCTCCGTTATGACGTGCACCACCCTGTACCGTGGCGTGGGTCCCAGTGCTGCCGGATAGAATTTCCTTATGGCATGCCACCCGGGGACGTGGCCCCTCCAGGAAGGCAGACATGGATACGCGCAAACTCGCATACTTCGTGCAAATCGTTGACTCCGGGAGCATCACCAAGGCAGCCGCTGCCCTCCATGTTGCCCAGCCGGCCCTTAGTCAGCAGGTGTCTGCGCTGGAAAACGACCTCAAGCAGCGCCTGCTGATCCGCAGCAAGCAAGGCGTTGAACCCACCGCAGCGGGACACACCCTCTACCGCCACGCCCAGTCGATTCTGCGCCTGGTTGAACAGGCCCGGCAGGACGTGGCCACCTCAGGCGCCGCACCCTCCGGCAGGGTTTCCATCGCGATCGCGCCCTACAGTATGGCGTCGAGCCTCACGCCCAGGATCATCAGCGAAGTCGGCCGACGCTACCCGGACATCGTGCTCCACCTGACCGAAATTTTCGGCGGCGTCCTGAGCGAGGCCATCAAGAACGGACGCCTCGACATGGCACTGATCTATGAGCCGGGAAAGATCCGGGGCGTGCAATTTACCACCATGATCGTCGAAGACCTCCACCTGGTGGTCCACCCTGATGTGGATGTCAACCACGGCAAGGACACAGTCACTCTTGCGGAAGCGAGCACGGTGGGCCTGTTCCTTCCGGAGAAGAACCACACTTTGCGCCAAATCATCGAGAAGGGCCTGGCAGATCACGAGCTACCGCTCCGCCTGGTGGGCGAAGTGGAGTCCGTACCCTCCTTGACCAGACTCATCCAGGCAAACCTTGGCGGCACGGTCCTGCCCAAGTCTGCAGCCGATGCCCTCTTCCCGGACCAGGACTTCAAGGTGCTGCGGATCGTTGAGCCCGGGCTGCAAAGCAAAATCGCCCTCTGCACTCCGGACCACGAGCCACTGTCCGAAGCCGCCTCGGCGGTGCTCTTGGTGGTCAAGGAGATGCTGCATCAACAACTCATCAGCAAGTACGGCGCCGACCCCGTGCAGTTGCCAGCCCATCCATAACAAACACTTATCCGGAGAGACAGCTTTGGTCTTATTCAGCAGCGTTTTAATTTCCTAGTATCGAATTAGCAAGAAATTCGAAGCAGCTCACGGATTCCGCGGGCAAGTTCAAAGGAAACAACGGTGAAAAGGATCAGCACAACCGGATGGGTTTCGAATCCAACCCGCGGAACGATGAGCGCACGAACAGGATTTCACTGCCCACGAAATGGCTTTTGGCGTCCGACCGGCGGCATTGGTGAACCACTGTTCGTCTTTGAGGGAAGCTTGATGCCCGCCCACGCCGGCAACAGCATCGAATGGCACTTGGTGGACACCCGCCCCGGACACGCCGGACTCGACTGAGCCCCTCAGGCCCAAGCCTCCCGCGAAACCCGGCCAGCCGCCGTCGTACGTCAACAAAGTCGTACATCAACCAAATCTGCAGCACCCCAAGGCGCCCTGCCACTGGCAAGGCGCCTTTCCCATGCCCGATTGCGGCGTCAAGAAGGGCCGGCCGCAACGCCTCTTACGACGCGCGACCGGCCCATTGCCGACGGTTAGTCCTCGACCAGGAGGCCCTTCTCCTTGAGCTTCTCCGCCAGGCCGCAGAGCTCAATGGTGTTGCCGCCATCGTGGTACAGCTTGATGAGTTCACGCTCATGGTCGTCGCGGGCCTGGGACAAAGCGATGACTTCCTCGGCCTCCTCACGGCGGACAACCACCACACCGTCGGCGTCACCGCGAAGGATGTCGCCCGGGTAGATGATTTCGTCGCCGAAGACGAGTGGATGATTGATCGGGCCGAGCGTTTCCTTGACTGTGCCCTTGATACTGATACTGCCCGAAAAGACGGGCAGGCCCAGCTCGATCAGGTCCTGCGTATCCCGCACACCGGAATCGGTGACCATCGCGGCAATGCCCTTGGCCTTCATGGCGTTGCCAAGAACATCGCCGAAAGTGCCGGCCTCAGCCATTTCCTTGGCACTCACAAGGACCACATCGCCGGCCTGCGCATAGTGGATGGCGACCTGGAGCATCAGGTTGTCCTGCGGTGCACAAGCGACCGTGACGGCCGGTCCGCAGAACGACATGGAGCGGTCGATCGGTTTGATCCTGGAGCTCAAAGCCCCTCGACGGCCCTGTGCCTCGTGAATGGTCGCCGAGGAAAAGGCAGCGAGGCGGCTAACGACGTCGGCGGCCGGGCGCTCAAACTTGGTCTTAACGTGGATCATTTCGGGTTCCTTCAGTTGAGGGCGTTAACGGCGTCGCGGATCGAGTCCACGCCGGCATTGATGGTCTCCAGCGAAGTCGCGAAGGAGATCCTGAAGTATGGGCCCAACCCGTAAGCCGAACCCTGAATGACAGCGACGCGGGCAGCGTCCAGCAAGTAAAGCGTGAAGTCCTGGTCGTTCTCGATGACGTTGCCGTTGGGCGTGGTCTTACCAATGACGCCCGAGCAGTTCACGTACGCGTAGAAGGCACCCTCTGCTGGAGAAACGGAAAGCCCATTGATGGCGTTCAAACCCTCGACGGCGGCGTCCCGGCGTTTGCGGTACACCTCCACACTGTCGCGGACGAAGGATTGATCACCGTTCAGCGCCGCTACGGCCGCGGCCTGGCTGATGGACGACGGGCACGAGGAGGTCTGCGATTGCAGTTTGTTCATGGCCGCGATCAAAGGGGCCGGGCCGACGCCGTAGCCAAGGCGCCAGCCGGTCATGGCGTACGCCTTGGATACGCCGTTGACCAGGAGGATCCGGTCCATGAGCGCCGGCACAGCAGTGACCAGACTGGTGACGCGGCCATCGCCGAAGTGAATTTCGTCGTAGATTTCGTCAGTGAGGATAAGGACGTGCGGGTGCTCCTCAAGGACGGCTCCGAGTGCCTGCAGTTCCTCGCGGGAATACACGGCACCGGTCGGGTTGGACGGAGCGTTGAGGATGAGCCACTTTGTTTTGGGGGTGATGGCTTTTCCCAGGGCAGCCGGGGTCAGTTTGAAGCCTGCATCCTCCCCGCACGGGACGATCACCGGGGTGCCATCGTTGGCGAGGACCATGTCTGGATAGGAAACCCAGTACGGCGCCGGCACGATCACTTCGTCGCCTGCATTGAGCGAGGCCATGAGCGCAACGTAGAGGACCTGCTTGGCACCCCCACCCACGGTCAACTGGTTCGGCTCGTAGTGGTGGCCAGTGTGACTTTCGATCTTGCGCAGGATGGCGGTCTGCAGCTCCGGCGACCCGGTCACCGAGGTGTACTTGGTCTCGCCGGCCTTGATCGCCTCGATGGCTGCGGCCTTGATGTGGTCAGGGGTGTCGAAGTCCGGCTCGCCGACGGTCAAGTCGATGATCGGGATGCCTTCAGCTTTTAGTTCGCGGACGCGGGCGGCGGCCGCAACGCTGGCTGAGGACTTGATGCGGGTGACCCTCGACGCCGGCAGGTAGTCGGACATGTCTCCTCCAGGAATGTGGAACCCAGGACGCGCGGATTCACGCATCCCCTTTTTCGAGACTAGGGATCCGCGAGCGCTGTGGATAAGACCTAATGTGCGTGGATCAATAAGGGACACTTATGACGCGCGGCCCCGACCCTGCGCTCCCGCGCAACTCAACCGTTGAGGGTCCGGCCTATAACGGGTAGAACGGAGGCATGACCGACGTGAACTCGTGGATGAGCCAATACATAAGCGCGTGGACCTCGAACGATCCCGACGACATCCGGGCATTGTTCACTGAGGACGCCATCTATTACGACAGGCCGAACACGGAATCCCCGTGGAACGGCCATGAAGAAATCGTTACAGCGTGGTTGGAGGCCGGGGATAAGCCCGATGACTGGACCTTCGAATGGACGCTCCTTGGCCAGGACGGAGATACGGCTTTTGTCCAGGCCGTGACGACGTACCTCAACGATCAGCCCACCTACGACAACCTTTGGGTCATCCGCTTTGCCGAGGACGGCCGTGCGCGCGAATTCACGGAGTGGTACATGGCCAGGAAAGACACTCCCGCGGAACCCAGCTAGTACGAAAGCAGTGCGGGTGAGGATGGCCAGCCCGCTCACCCGCCACCGGAGTCAGTAGCGGGATGGCTTGCTGATCAGGACATTCTCGTGGACCTGGGTCCAGCCCCGGTATTCCGGTCGGTTGGCGTCGACGCCGTCGTTGATGAGCTTCGCCTCTGTACCGTCCCCGCCGGAGATGGTGACGATCTGCTCGCTTGTCGCGACCGCTGCGCAACCCGCCCTCCACCGCTCCGGGAGTCCTACAGGTACCGCAATCAAGCAGACAGCCCCGGAAGTGGAACTTTTAGCTCCGAAGTACTTCACGTCGTCGAAGGTCGCCAGCAACCGGGCTGTCCCGGCCTCGACGTTCAGATCCACGCCGGTAAGGCTCACGGACTCCGGAAGCTTGTCCTCCGCCGTCGCTTCCCGGTTCAGAGCTTTCAACCCGGCCGGAGCCGAACAGCCAGTAAACGCAAGCGCGGCAACTACGGAAAACACAGCTATCGCACGACGATTCATAGCGCTGCCCCCTCAGGCTCTGGTTCGTCGAGCCTAACCCATCCGGGCAGGTCAGTAGCTGTCGCGATCCGCCGTTTCGGACACGGGAATGAACGTCGAAGCGAAACCTTCGGACGCCCGGGCCAGGACAGAAACATCGGCGCCGACCAGCACAAAGGAGGCCCCGGCGTCGAGATAGGCGCGCGCGGTGGACTCGTTGAAGGCGTTCACGCCTGCTGGCTTGCCGGCCGCTTTGGCGGCCTCGAGGCAATGCTCGACGACAGCCCTCACCAAGGGATTTTCCTGCTGTCCCAGCAAACCCATGGAAGCTGCGAGGTCCGAGGGGCCAAGGAAGATACCGTCCACGCCGTCGACGGCCAGGATCTCCTCCACCGCCGAAGCCGCTGCCTCTGATTCAATCTGAACCGTGAGGCTGATCGATTCTGAAGCCGCAGCAAGGTAGTCAGGAACGCGGTTCCAGCGCGAAGCCCTGGCCAATGCCGAACCCACACCGCGAACGCCCAGCGGCGGATAGCGGACGGCGGAAACTGCGGACGCCGCTTCGAACGCGGAATTCACCATGGGAATCAGGAGGTTCTGCACGCCGAGGTCAAGGTATTGCTTGATGACTACGGTGTCGTTGACCGGCGGCCGGACCATGGCCTGGACGGGGTAGCCACTCACGGCATGGAGCTGCGCGAGGATCGATTCCAGACCGTTGGGGCTATGCTCGGCGTCGATCAGAAGCCAGTCCAACCCGGATCCCGCACAGACCTCAGCCACCAACGGACTACCCGAACAGACCCACATGCCAGCCAACGGACGGCCGGCCTCTGAGAGTGCTGAATAGAAGGTGGGGCTCAGTCGAAATTGCATGTCACGACTCCCAAAGGTCCGTAGTCCGCGTGTACGGTATCACCTTTGTACACCCACATGGGGCGGGTAAACGAGCCCGCGAGGATAATATCTCCGGCCTTCATCGAGTCCCCGTGGGCGGCGATTTTGTTGGCCAGCCAGTGGACGCCGTTGGCCGGGTGATCCAGCACTCCGGCTGCCACTCCGGTCTCTTCCACGGTCTGGTTTTTGTACAGAATCGCGGAGACCCAGCGGAGGTCGACGGCGTCGGGACGCACTGGTCGGCCACCTATCACCATGGCCCCCATGGCGGCATTGTCCGAAATGGTGTCCACGATGGTCCGGCCCTCCATTTCGATCCTGGAGTCCAGGATTTCGAGGGCCGGAACAACGTAGTCGGTGGCGTTGAGGACGTCGAAAATGGTGCAGCCAGGGCCCTTGAGGCCGTCCTTCAGGACGAACGCGAGCTCCACCTCTACGCGAGGGTGCGTGTACTGGTCCCATTGCACGGAGCAGCCGGTTTCCAAGACCATGTCATCGAAGATCGCCCCGTAGTCCGGCTCGGTAATCCCGGTAGCGGCCTGCATTGCTTTGGACGTGAGGCCGATCTTGCGCCCCACCAACGTTCGCCCGGCTTCTTCGTTCCGTCGCCGCCACAACTGCTGGACGGCATAGGAGTCCTCCACCGTCATGTCAGGGTAGCGGGCGGTGAGGCGCGGGACCGGTTTGCGGTTCCGGCCGGCATCGAGCAGTTCGTCGGCAATGGCTTCGATCGTCTTCGCGTCCATCATGGTTAGACCTGCGCCCCCAATTTGAAACCTTCAGCGGCCTCGCCGGATGAACCTTCGGGGCGGGTGTAGGAGAAACCGTCAGCGCCTACGGTGACGGCCATTTCGGACTTCTCTTCGCGTTCGATGACGGGCTGCGGGTTGCCGTCGAGGTCCAGGACCAGGGAGGCCTCGGTGTACCAGGACGGGACCACTGGGTTGCCCCACCAGTCGCGGCGCTGGTTGTCGTGCACGTCCCAGGTGACGGTGGGGTTGTCCGGGTCGCCGGTGTAGTAGTCCTGGGTGTAGATCTCTACGCGGTGGCCGTCCGGGTCCAGGATGTAGAGGTAGAACGCGTTGGACACGCCGTGGCGTCCTGGGCCGCGTTCTATGCGGTCGGAGATGCGCAGGGCGCCCATTTTGTCGCAGATTTGGATGATGTTGTGCTTCTCGTGGGTGGAGAACGCGATGTGGTGCAGGCGCGGTCCGTTGCCGCCCGTCAACGCGGTATCGTGCACAGTCTGCTTGCGGTGCATCCACGCGGCGTACGTGACGCCGTCGGAATCCTTGATGTCTTCGGAGACGCGGAAGCCGAGGTCCTCCAGGTACTTACGGCCACGCGGGACGTCCGGGGTGACCTGGTTGAAGTGATCCAGGCGGACCAGTTCGCCGGCGGAGTAGAGGTCGTAGCGCTGGGTGAGGCGCTCCACGTGCTCCACGTCATAGAAGAACTCATACGGGAAGCCCAAGGGGTCTTCCACGCGGACGGAGTCGCCCACGCACTTGGTGAAGCCTTCCTTGCGGCGTTCAACCCGGCAGCCGAGTTCGCGGTAGTAGGCCTCGGCAGCGTCCACCTCGGCCGGGGACTTCACGCGGTAGGCGAAGGCAGCGGCGGCGGCGACGGGGCCTTTGCGGAGGACCAGGTTGTGGTGGATGAACTCCTCGAAGGAGCGCAGGTAGATGGTGTTCTCGTCTTCCTCGGTGACGTGCAGGCCGAGCAGGTCCACGTAGAACGCACGGGACTTGGCGAGGTCCGTGACCACGAGTTCAAGGTACGCACAGCGGACGATGTCCGGGGCCGGGACCGTGGGGGTGGGGATGGGGCCAGTGAAGGGGTTGCTCATGATGGTCTCTCTTCGTTGAAAGGGGAGGTGTTAGCTGTCGCCCGCGGAAGCGGAGTCGTCGATGCTGCCGAACTTGGGGGTGTGCACGGAGCCGAGGGTGATGTGGACGGCCTGCTGATCGGTGTAGAAATCGATGGAGCGGTAGCCGCCTTCGTGGCCCAAACCGGAGGCCTTGACGCCACCGAACGGGGTGCGGAGGTCGCGGACGTTGTGGCTGTTGAGCCACACCATGCCGGCTTCGACGTTCTGGGAGAAGTTGTGGGCCCGGGTCAGGTTCTGCGTCCAGATGTAGGCCGCCAGGCCGTACTTGGTGTTGTTCGCCAAGGCGAGGGCTTCGTCGTCGTTCTCAAACGGCGTGATGGCCACAACGGGCCCGAAGATTTCCTCCTGGAAGATGCGCGCATCAGGCGCGACGTCGGCAAACACCGTGGGTGCAATGTAGTTGCCTTCGGGCAGGTGGTCGGGTCGGCCGCCACCGGCAAGCAGCCGGCCTTCAGACTTGCCGATCTCCACGTACGACGCCACCTTGTCGTAGTGCTCGGGGTGGACCAGCGCACCTACCTGGGTCTTGGGATCGTGGGGATCGCCCACCACGATGTTCTTGGCACGGGCAGCGTACTTTTCGCAGAATTCGTCGTAGATGGCCCGCTCCACCAGGATGCGTGAGCCGGCGGTGCAGCGTTCGCCGTTGAGGGAAAAGACACCGAACAGGGCGGAGTCGATGGCGGCGTCCAGATCGGCATCGGCGAACACGACGCACGGGGACTTCCCACCGAGCTCCATGGACAAGCCTTTGAGGTTGGCGGCCGCATTGCGGAAAATCGTCTGGCCAGTGGTGGTCTCACCGGTGAAGGAGATCAGCGGCACGTCCGGGTGCTTTACCAGGGCATCGCCGGCTTCTTCGCCCAGGCCGTTGACCAGGTTGAACACGCCGTCGGGAAGGCCAGCATCCTTGAAGATCTGCGCCCATAGTGACGCGGACAAAGGCGTGAACTCGGCAGGCTTGAGGACCACGGTGTTGCCGGTGGCCAGTGCGGGAGCGAGCTTCCAGGACTCCAGCATGAACGGGGTGTTCCACGGCGTGATCAAGCCCGCGACGCCGATTGGCTTGCGGTTCACGTAGTTGATCTGTGAGCCGGGGACCTTCATGGCGTCATCGAACTGTGCCACGATCAGGTCCGCGAAGAAGCGGAAGTTCTCGGCTGAACGCAACGCCTGACCCTTGGATTGGGTGATCGGCAGGCCGGTATCAAAGGTCTCCAGTTCGGCCAGGCGCTCTTCCTGGGCCTCCACGGCGTCGGCGATTTTGTTCAGCACCCGGGCGCGTTCGCGCGGCTTCATCCTCGGCCACGGGCCATTGACGAACGCTTCACGGGCGGCGGCCACGGCGAGGTCGATGTCTTCCTTCTGGCCAGCGGCTGCTGTGGCGTAATTTCCGTTGGATACCGGGTCCAGGACGTCAAAAGTCTTTCCGGAAACGGAGTCTACGAACTCGCCGTTGATGAAGTGCTGGATGTGCGTGGGGAGGTTCTCCGGCACGTGATGCTTAGCTGATGTTTCTACAGGGGTCGTCATCGTTGTCTTCCTTTTTCATCCAACGCGGGGTCACTTATGGCCCATGTTGAGTGCGTTTGGGGGCCATAAGTGACCCCGCGTTGCTTTAGTTGGTAGTGGCGAGGTACGCGTCCAGTGTTGCGGCGCGGTGGCGGCGTGCGGCGTGTTCGATGGTGTCGGCGTCCGCTCCAGATTCGATGAGCTGCAGCAACGCCTCGTGTTCGCGCACCGATTCCTGCGCGCGGCCGGGAACGAAGCGGAACGTCGACGAGCGGAGCGACGCGAGCCGGTTCCAGCCCCGGTGGACCAGGTCAAGAATGTGCGGATTAGGGCAGTGTTCAAAGAGGACGCTGTGGAAGTCCTGGTTCAATGCAGTGAAACGAACGGGATCGAAGTGCTCCAGGCATTCACGCATTTCCTCGTTCACGGCGCGGGCCCGGGCAATCGCAACGGAATCAATCAACGGCGCGGACAACGCAGTGGCGGCACCCTCCACAATGCTCAGCGTCTGCATCGTGTACAGGTACTCCGTGGGGTCAATCCCGGAGACGGTGGCACCAACGTTCCGCTCGAACTTCACCAGGCCTTCGGCTTCCAAGCGGCGGATCGCTTCCCGCACGGGCACCACGCTGAAACCCAGGTCCTCAGCAATCTTTGCGAGCACCAGCCGGTAACCCGGCGTGTAGATGCCTTCCACGATCCTGGCCTTGACCGCGGTATACGCCTGCTGGGACTTGCTTTGTGCGGCGGCGCTTTCGACGGCGGTTTCAGTCACTTTGGGCTCCTTGCCGGCTCTGCCAATCAGTAAACCTGGCCTGCCACTCCTTGTTCATGGGGTACAAACCATCAACACTGTTGCCTTCCTTGACCATCTGGAAGATGAACGCTTCTTCCCTTTCCTGCTGGATGGAGTCATCCACCAGTTCCTCGGCGATGGCCGGCGGGATCACCAGGATGCCGTCGGAGTCGGCAACAATGATGTCTCCCGGCTGAACTGTTGCACCACCGCAGGCGATGGTGATGTCCGTATCCCACGGAATGTGGCGGCGGCCAAGGACTGCCGGGTGCGGATTCGCAAAGTACGTTGGCATCTCCAGATCGGCCACAGCGGAGTAGTCACGGACGCCACCGTCGGTGATGATGGCCGCTGCTCCACGGACCTGGGCACGCAGCGCGAGGATGTCGCCAACGGTGCCGGTGCCCTTCTCGCCGCGGGCCTCCATCACGAGGATTTCGCCTTCATTCACGGAGTCGATCGCGCGTTTCTGTGCATTGAATCCCCCGCCGTGGGTCTTGAACAGATCCTCGCGGTTGGGCACATAGCGCAGGGTCCGAGCCAGTCCAACCACCTTGCGGTCCGGGCGCGTGGCCTGCAGGCCGTCGATGCTCACGTTGTTCAGTCCGCGCTTGCGGAGCTGGGAAGAAAGCGTGGCTGTTGCGACGCTTTCCAGCTTCGCCTTCAGCTCTGGCGTCAGGACGGAGACGTCAGCAGGCAGGCCCGCCGCTTCACGCGATCCGAACGCCTCTTCCCGCTGGGTGTCATCAGTCTTGGGCTTGGCACCAAAGTCCGCGAACGGCGTCGTACCTTCCGTTACTTTGGTGGTCAGGCGGCCGCTGCTGAAACCGCCGCCACTGACCTCAATTTCGACGACGTCACCGGGCTTGGCAACCGACGCGCCGGCAGGGGTGCCGGTGAGGATAATGTCGCCTTCTTCGAGCGTGAGCAGCTGGGAGAGGTCCGCGACGAGTTGTGTGAACGGGAAGAGCAGGTCCTCGGTGGTGTCGTCCTGGACGAGGTCGCCGTTGTGCCAGGTGCGAATCCGCAACTGTGTGGGATCAACGGCATCGGCCGGAATGAGCGCGGGCCCCACAGGCGTGAACCCATCGCCGCCCTTGGACCGGACGTTGGAGCCCTTGTCTGCGTAGCGGAGGTCGTAGACACCCAGATCGTTCGACGCCGTGACCCATTCGACGTGGCTCCAGGCATCTTCCAAACCCACGCGGCGGGCCGACTTCCCAATGACGAGGGCGATTTCGCCTTCATAACCAAGCAGTTCGCAGCCGGCAGGGCGCTCAACGATGCCCGGAGCGTCCGTGGAACCAAGCGCCAGGGAAGATGGCGGCTTCAAGAAGTACGACGGCTGCCCTGGGGTGCGTCCACGCTGGGCAGCACGGCTAGGGTAATTGATATGGACGGCAATGACTTTGCGCGTACGGGCCAGCATGTCTTGGCTGACTTCCTCGGTCCGAAACTCCAATGTCACGGCGCCTCCTCCTGATCGAACGTCTATCGAGTACGAAATCGTATACGATAACTATTGCCCCTTGAAGAGCAAGCCGTCAACCCCTTTCCCCCAACACATTCGTCCGGCCATAGTGGTTGTTCTCAGCCCCAAAGCAGTGGAGGGAAGTACGTGCCGGAAAAGAATGAGCTCCAGCTGCTCAGGTTTGCCAACGGTTCCGAATGGGAGTCGTGGCTCGCCGCGCACCACCAAACAAGCGCCGAAGCCTGGCTCGTGATCGGCAAGAAGAACGCCGGTGCCGAACTACTCAGCATCCGGGAGGCCCTGGACGGCGCCCTGTGTTTCGGCTGGATCGACGGACAGCGCAAAGGAAATGACGAAGCGACATTCCTGCAGCGCTACTCCCGACGCCGGACACGGAGCTCATGGTCACAGGTGAACGTTGGCAAGGCGGAGGCGTTGATCAAATCGGGGCGCATGCATGCCGCAGGGTTGGCTGAGATCGAAGCAGCGAAGGCCGATGGCCGTTGGGAAGCCGCCTATGTTTCGCAGGCCAACGCGGAGGTCCCGGAAGACCTTGCAGCGGCGTTGGCCGGTAACCCAGCGGCCGGCGAGGCCTTCGAGCGCCTCGGGAAGACGGAGCGGTACCTCATCATCCTGCAGTTACTCAAGGCCCGCACTCCGGACTCACGGGCCAGGGCAATGGCACGTTCCCTTGGAAAGCTCACGGGGAAGGCGTAAATTCTGCTGGATCATCGCATGATCCAGCAAAAATGAGTGCATCCTTCCCGTGGACTCCCGTAGGGTACCGGCATGGACATCATCCTTGTACCTGGCTTCTGGTTGGACGCGTCATCGTGGGCGGGGGTCACGCCGCCGCTTGTGGCAGCTGGACACACGGTTCACCCCCTCACGCTTCCCGGACTGGAGTCCGCTGATGCCCCTCGCTCCGGGATTGGCCTTCGGACACACATCGACGCCGTCGTGGACAAGGTGGACTCCCTTGGCGGCAATGTGGTTCTGGTGGGCCATTCAGGCGGCGGCGCCATCATCCACGGCGCGGTTGACGCCCGCCCGGACCGCGTAGACAGGGCCGTCTATGTGGACAGCGGCCCGCTCGGCGAGGGCGGCGTGATCAATGACGAACTGCCCGAGGACGGCGACGAAATCCCGCTCCCACCTTGGGAAGGCTTTGAAGACGCGGACCTCATCGACCTGACCGATGAGCTCAAGGAAGCCTTCCGCGCACGGGCCATCCCGGAACCGAAGGGCGTTGCCTTCGATCAACAACACCTTCACGATGTCCGGCGCTACGATGTGCCGGCCACCATCATCGCCTGCCAGTTCCCGTCATCACTGCTTCAGGAATGGATGGACGCCGGGCACCCGTTCACGGCCGAACTCGCGCGGATTCGGGACGTGGACTACATCGACCTACCCACCGGTCACTGGCCACAGTTCACCAAGCCACGCGAACTTGGCGAAGCCATCCTGAAAGCCGTCGAGCGCACCAAATAACGCTCGACGCTCAACAAGCAACGCTCGACGGCGGGATGGGCCTTGCCGGCCAGAGGAACCGGCGGGAACGCGAACCTAGGGGCTTGCTGCCAGGGGGTCAGGGCTTGGCCGGCGTATTGGTCGCCGGCCCTTCCGGCGCTGCGCCGCCTTCGTCCGTCCAATCGCTTCCTGTGTTGTCATCGAGCGCAGGATCGGACACTACGTCCGACCTGATTGGTGGGGTTGAGGTAGAAGCAGAAGCAGAGGAGCCGGTGCTGGAGTTGGCGTGCGGCCCGGACTTCGAGTCCAGAATGCCAGGAAACATCGCCTCCGCCCTCTCCAGGAGCTTCTTGCCCGCTGCGTACAGATTGTCCAGGATGTCAGGGACTGATTCCTGGACGGTTTCAGTGGCCTGCTGGACGTTCTCTTGAACCTCCGGGTTCTTCCAGACCTTCTCGGCGCCTCCGCGAACGCGCCGATACACCTCCGGCCAGGACTTGGACCCCCATACGTAGCCAACAGCAATGCCGGCGGCGAACAATGCTTTCCCTTTCACAGGACCCACTCCTTTCGAGGTGCTTTTCCTACGACACTAGTCCGGCCTTGACCTGCTGTCACGTGCACATTCGACGCCGGATGGTTAATGGCCATTTGCTGAATTCGAAAAGAGGACTAAACTTTAATGCCAACCAGCGGAAAACCCGCAGGCACAACCACATGGCAACCCGAGGAGTGAAAACCATGGGACTGGATGACAAGATCAAGAACGCCACGGAAGAAGCAACGGGCAAGGTCAAGGAAAAGACCGGCGAAGCCACTGGCGACAGGGACCTCCAGGCCGAGGGCGCGGGCGACCAAGCGTCGGCCAATGTGAAGCAGGCTGGCGAGCACGTCAAGGACGCCGCGAAGGACGCCTTCGGCGATAAGTAGGCGGATTTCAAGGCCACACCACCCCCGTTCGAGGGGCAGGAACCCTAGACCGGCAAAATAGCAAGGTTACTTGCTGTTGTTCCCGGGACCAGCTAGCGTTGCTGTTGTAGTACTACGGTCCGACCCCTTGGACAGGAGTGCTTTTGGCTGCACTTAATAAATTCAACGACGTTTGAAACAGGCGTTTGCAAAATAACGTCCCGCCCCATATTCCACTGGGCCTCATATGGCCCTGTTACAGCACTTATCCGCTGGAACTGACAACCGATGAACGGAACCGCTTCACCGAGTTCATGGAATTTCCATCAACAAGAAAGTAGGAGCAAAAATGGGTTTCTTTGGTTTTCTTTTGCTCGGCCTTTTGGCTGGGGCTATCGCAAAGCTTATTCTTCCCGGACGCCAAGGAGGAGGCTGGTTCGTTACCTTGCTGCTCGGCGTCGTTGGCGCCCTGTTGGGCGGCTGGATCGGTGGCCTGATCTTCGGCGAGGGACTGACACAATTCTTCGCCATTCGGACGTGGCTACTGGCCATTGGCGGATCCATTGTCGTTCTGCTGATTTACGGCCTGGCCACAGGGGGACGTCGGGCCCACCATGGCTGACGAAACCACGCCCAACACCAACCAGGACGACCTTGAGGGTCAGTATGCAGAAGGCGATTACGGCGCTGCCGGTGCATCGCCTGAGGCCCTGAAGGAAGACGCTGGCGGGGACTACACCGCAGGCGACTACGCCGAGAAGACCGTCCCATCCGCGGACGCGGAGCTCGACGAGCGCAACACGGAAGACACCCCCGAGGACAGGCCGTTCTCGTCCGAGCCGGATGACGAAGCTTCCGGCTCAGGACACCCTTAACAGTCAGGCACCGCAAGGTCCTGAAAACCACAAGAACCCGGAGACTGCAGTTGCAGCCTCCGGGTTCTTCCTTTGCCGGGGTCCTGGTGTTTGCGAAATCCGTTGACCTGGTCCTGATCCTCGTGGGGTTGATATCGGAGCCTGATATTTTCGGGCATGGATAGTCGGGGCAGCGACTGAGCCGGCACCGTAGCGTGATGGTCAGGATTGGAGGGACAGTGCAGGAATGGACCAGGGCGCTTGAGCTCATCGAGCAGGACCTTACCGAATCGGTGGAGGTCAGCATGTTAGCCCGAACGGCATTGACGTCTGAATATCACTTCAGGAGGATGTTTGCCTCCTTGGCTGGCATTCCGATTTCGGAGTACATTCGTCGACGCCGCCTTACGTCCGCCACCGCAGAGATCATCGCCGGCGGAACGGTATTGGATGTTGCCCTCCGCTACGGATATGGATCGCCCGAGGCATTCGCACGTGCCTTTAAGGCCATGCATGGGCTGACTCCCTCAGAAGCACGGCAACCTGGCGCAGTCCTCCATTCCCAGCCTCAGTTGAGGTTCCACCTCCGCATTGAAGGGAATACTGTCATGAAGCACCGAATAGTCAACAAGGAGCCCTTTCATCTGATCGGCCTCAAAGCCCGGGTTCCGCTGGTCCACGAAGGTCCTAACGCTGCAATCATCGAATTTCAACGCAGCATTGACCCGGATGCGACAAAGCGTCTGATGGCGCTGGCCGACGTCGAGCCATCGGGGCCCCTGTCCGTAACGGACAAGATTGACGAAGAGCGCCGCGAAGGCAGTGAGCTGGACTATTGGCACGCGGTGGCTTCAACCAAACCCGCTCCGGAAGGTTTCGAGCGCTTGGACATCCCCGCTGGCCAATGGGTGGTGTTCGAAACGGAAGGAAGATTCCCGGATGTCCTGCAGCGCATGTGGGCGGACGCTGCTACTGAGTGGTTCCCGGCCAACCCTTACTTTTGGGCACGCGGCCCCGAACTGCTCAGTGTTAGGCCGGATCCGGATGGCACCCGCGGGAGCGGGCAACTGTGGATTCCCATCGAGTCCAGTCAGGGGCCCTTCAAGAGTTTCAGCACCTCGTCGAGTGGCAAAACCTTCTGACGATATTCACGGGTAAGAACCCGGAGGACTGCCTCGGCGGCCTCCGGGTTCTCTGTTGCCACGGCTTCAGCCGCGTAAATCACCCGGATGTTATGGGCGAAAGCGTCAGCAGCGGTCTGCGCGATGCAGTTGTGGGCCGAAACCCCAGCCAGAATGACGGTTTCCACACCCCAGTTCCTGAGGCGCATCCCTAAGTCCGTACCAACGAACGCGCTGTCGCGGGTTTTGACCATCTGCGGGAATTCGGCGGTCACCAGGCCAGGTACGAAGCTGGCCTGCTCACTTCCCCTGAAGATGAATCCTTGGTCATCGTCCAGCATGTTCAGGCTCCATGTGGATTTGTCCCGCTCGTGCTGGGTGCCAACCAAGAGGACGTTTGCCCCTGCCTCGCGCGCTGCGCTGGTCAACGAGTTGCAGGCGGCAACAACTTCTTCCTGACGCCGCTTCAGGGCCGGTTCCTCAAAAAAGGCGTTCTGCATGTCGATTACCAGTACAGCAATCATGCGCGCATACCCTTTCCTGTCCTGGGTCAGAGACCCTTGCCGCCGGTCACCGGCAGCACAGCTCCAGAAATATAGGAGCCTTCGTCAGATGCAAGGAGCACATAGGCCGGCGCCAGCTCAGCCGGTTGTCCGGCGCGACCCAGTGGCGTGTCCTGACCAAACGTTGGAAGCTTGTCCGGCCACTCGGTAGCGGGAATCAACGGCGTCCAAATCGGTCCCGGGGCCACGGCGTTGACGCGGATTCCTTTGGGACCGAGTTCCTCGGCCATGGCTTTGGTGAAGGCTACCTGGGCGGCCTTGGTCATGGCATAGTCCACCAGCTGGACGGAAGGATTAAAGGCCTGAATGGACGCCGTGACGATGATCGAAGCTCCCGGGCGGAGATGGGGAATCGCAGCTTGTGCAGTCCAGATCAGTGAGTACAGGTTGGTTTTGAAGACCCGATCAAATTCCTCGGTGGGGATGGTTTCCAAGCCCTCACGGTTCTTTTGGTACGCAGCGTTCAGGACCACGACGTTGAGCCCGCCAAGCTCCTGTACTGTGCGCTCCACAATCTCGGCCGCAAACTTTTCGTCGCGCGCGTCTCCTGGCAATAACAAAGCCTGCGCTCCGCACTCACGGATCCATTCCGCCGTCGACTTCGCGTCTTCCTCTTCCTCCGGAAGGTAGCTGATGGCGACGTCGGCACCTTCGCGGGCATATGCTATGGCCACAGCAGCGCCGATGCCTGAGTCACCCCCAGTGATCAGGGCTTTCTTGCCTTGGAGGCGACCGTGCCCAACATAGCTGGATTCACCGTGATCGGGCTGGGGGTTCAAGGGCTTGGTCAGGCCAGGCTGTTCCTGTTCCTGCTGGGGAAATTCCTCGGAGTGATATCCGCTCCGGGGATCCTTGGGCGCCGAAGTAAGGCGATGATCCCCGTTTGCTTGCTGTCCGCTTGGGTCGGCTTGAGTCATGGTTCTGGCCTTTCTCAGATGTCTGATTCCCGGCATTCGACGCTACCGTTGGCTGTACCCAGGCACTATCGACTCTAAACGCGCTGTGAGGGCTAGGTCCGCAGCGTTTTGGCCTTCACCATGAGGAACAGCCCATAGGCGATCAGGCCAACGGCAACCGCTGCCAAGAGGTACGGGCCATACGGTTGCTCCCTTAACGCCCGCAGGCTTCCATCAAGTCCTGTGGATTGCTCGGGCTGAACGCGCACTGCTGCAATGACCACCAGCAGGCCAACGAGCAACAGGGCTATGCCTTTGGCGACGTAGCCCACAACGCCAACACCCGACTGGAACTTTCGGGCCGGCTCTTTGTAGGACAGCGCCAGGTCCTTCTCGAAAGTCCTCATGAAGCCGCGCACTGCGAACACGATGCCGGTGATCATGATCCCGGCGCCAATTGCGACAAGCAGGACTATCCCGAATGGCGCTTTCATGAGGGTCACAGTCACATCGCTGGCCGACTCCCGACTGTTTTTTCCCTTGCCCATGGTGAAAGAGAGGATAGTGGCCGCCAGCCCCGCAAAGACTATCGCCTGGCCAACTGCGGAAAGCCGCTTGGAAGGCTTGTTGTCTGTCTTCCTGCGGTAGCCGAGGGTTGCGTTGCCCAATTGCCACAAGGCCAAGGCAGCGCAGGCGCCGAAGCACGCCCAAAGCAGGATGGGACCCACCGGTTGCGCGGCCAGTTGGGCGACAGCGCCACTGACGTCGGCTTCACCGCCTCGCCCAAAGGCGAGCTGAAACGCAATAACTCCGATGAGTAAGTGCAGGAGTCCGCTGACGGCATAGCCAGCCCTGGCAACAATCTCCAGGCCACGTGAGTTTGAGGCTTCCTCGGCCGCATCAGCGGCCTTCTTCATCTCCTCTTTGATGACAAGCCTCCTTATTATTTTGTGACTTGTCACCATGGTGCCACTCGAACGAGTACAAGACCACGGGCGGGCACCTTTGGTGCCCACCCGTCAAAGTTCAAATGCTCCTAGAAACCACACACCGACTGCGGCCAGATGCTCCGAAGCCCCATACCCAGAGGGTTGAAGTGCTCGCGGACGGACGTGACCGCACGGGCCTGGCCGGGGACTTCGCCGCCATGGCCGCCAGCCTCTGCTGTGTGCGGGAAGGGGTCGGATGTCACGTGGGCAGCTCCGGTATTCAGGGACGTGGCTGCGATCTGGTCAGGCATTTCGGTGGTCCTTCCTGAAAGTTCCCATCAACTCCATTGGCTGATAGTTCAACCATGGGACGGGGCCCTCAAGAAGGACGCCGGGTCATCTCAAGATTCAGTCAAGATTCCACGGCGCAGGGAAAGCACGTTCAGAAGGCGAAAATGACCTGGAGTTGCTGCCTGCTGGGGAGGAAGGTCACGTCGTGATGTTGCGCAGATCACATTTGCTGCCTACGCTGGGGTGGCTGCAGCGTGGCAGCGAACGGATGAAAGGCAGCATATTGACCAGCGAGAAGCTCTCTGTAGTTGTTCGAGTCGACCTTGACGGAGCACAGATCCAGATCGCAGCAACCGGTCACGTGACCACGTCCAATCTCCACGCGCTGTATCCAATCGTCCAACGCACCAACAGCCTGGCCGACGGCAGGGATGTCGAGATGGACCTTACCGGGGCCATGATTGAGCCGGATGCACTTGAACAACTCCAGGGCTACGCGATGCTCCACGAGTTGCCGGTTCGTGTTGATCCCGGCCCAGCTGATCCGGATCTGGTGTCCCTGCCCGCCCTGCCGGCCCTGGCAGGATCGAAAATGGCGGGGGCTTGGCTGGCGGCGTAACTTGCGCCGGCTGCGTGACTTGCGCCGGCCCTGAAGCCGAGGACTAACCTGACTGCCATGAGTCAGTCAACGCGCGCCTGGATTGGGACCATCGTCTTCCTTTTCCTCGCGCCCGGCATCGTGGCAGGTCTCATCCCGTGGCTCATCTCCAGATGGCGGCCCTACGATTGGGACGGCTTGGCGTGGCTGGTGGTGCCCGTCGTCTGGATCGCGATCACCCTAGGTGTGGCTTTCCTGCTCCACGCCTTCGCGCTGTTCGCCCTTCACCGGGGCACACCCGCACCGGTTGCGCCGACCCAGACGCTGGTGGTGACCGGGGTTTACCGATTCGTGCGCAATCCCATGTACCTGGCGGTGCTCTCAATTATCCTCGGACAAGCCCTGCTCTTCGGCAGTTGGTGGCTGGTGGTCTACGCCGGGGTGCTTCTCATCGCCGTCGTCACTTTCGTGAAGGGTTACGAGGAACCCACCCTCACTGAGACGTACGGCGAGCAGTACCTCGAGTACCGGCGCAACGTTCCGGGGTGGTGGCCGCGGCTGACGCCTTGGCGCGGATAACGGCGGGACGGGCATCGGGCTTCTGTGCTTCGCCCCTCCACGGATGCCATGAGCCAGTCCCATAGGCGGCTGGCGTTCAGTCCCTCAGGCTCAGGGTGGCTTCGAAACGTCCGCTGCGATCACGGATTGCCGCAAGGTCCTCGAAGTGTCCAATCCGTACAATTCCGGTGAAATGCCCCACAGGTTCGTAGTAGAGGACCAGGGTCTGGCCCGGCGCGTAGTAACCGATCGTCAGCGGATCAGCGTCATCGCCGGCCGGAACGCCGTCGAGGGACAAGGGCGCCGGTAGTTCAGCATGCTTCTCCTGCCCGCCAAAGTCAGTGAAGGACAGCGTCAGGGGAAACTGGTCAATCAGTGAGCGGGCGGTCGCGTTCCCTGACAGACTTCCGTTCACGGTCCGTCCGTCAATCTGGATGGTGATTGGAGTGTCTTCGGGGGTCTCTTTGGCTGTCATCGTTTGGGTTTCCTCCGTGCGGGCAGTTTCCTGCGGCGTCGTCGCTGTGTTTGTCGTGGCTGGACTGCCCGAAGCCGTCGTGCACCCGGTAAGGGCGAGGGTCAGCGCCGTGATCACGACCAGAGTTTGCGTCCTCATTCGCATGCAGAATGTCTCCTCGGCGGCAAAGTTCGATTCATTCCAGCAAAACAGCTGACGACGGCGAGCGGGAGCCCCTGCCGTTACAGGTACTGAAAGGGACCCTCTGAGAAGGCGACGGTCATGGTGGGGAAGTCCCCCGGCCAACTCACTGGCTCAGCCGAACGGCCGCCTCCTGCTGGACGCGGGCAGCCTTGCTTGAGTAGTCGGCGATGATCCGGAGTTCGTCGTCGCTGTAGCCTTCCAGCAGCGCGGCCATCCCGGCCATGAAATCGGTGAAGTAGGGTGCAGCGGCGGCAACCTGGTCACCGACGAGCTCGATCAGGACCTTCCGCTTGTCCTCGCCGTGCTTGACTCGCCGGGCCACGCCTTTGCTTTCGAGTCGCTGCATGAGTCCGGTGACCGATGCTGGGGCCAGCCCGGAGTGTTCACCGAATTCACCCGCCGTCATTGGGCCGTGGCGCAGCAGGATGTCGATCGCCTTGCCCTCAGTCGCCGACAGGCCCCGCAGTTCAGACAGTGTGGTGTGGAACATGATGGCGGCCGTGGACAGCTCCCTGCCCGAGGCATAAACAGCTTCCAGCAGAGCTTCGCGTTGCCCCTGATTCGTCATCCTCCGAGGCTAGCAAAGTCTTTCGCTTGACCGAAACGATTGACCTGCCCACCACTCAGGATTATATTTCTTTTAACCGAACGAAATAAATTACCCAGGAGCTCCCATGTTGAATTGTCTTGTCATCGGATCCGGCGTAGCCGGCCTTTCTACCGCTCTGTCACTCCAGAAAGCCGGCCACTCCGCCACCGTTTTTGAAGCGCACAGGGGGCCTTCTGAGGGTGTCGGCGCCTTCCTCACCCTCGCCGTCAACGGTTTCGACGCCCTGGACACTCTGGGCCTCAAGGAGGAAGCTTCGCAACTGGGCTTCAGCACCCCGCTCATGTCCATGTACCTGGGCAGCACGGGCCGCCACCTGATCGATTTCGATTTCGGCGGCACCCTCCCGGATGGCACCACGGCCCGGACCATGACCCGCTCGGAGCTATACGCCCTCTTGCACGAGGAGGCAGTCCGCCGCGGGATCCGGATCGAGCACGGCAGGCGACTGACAGCGGTGGAGGAACTGCCCGACGGCGTCACGGCCGTTTTCGACGACGGTACCTCCGTGCGCGGCGACCTGCTGGTGGGGGCTGACGGGCTGCGCTCGGCGGTGCGGCCGCTGATCGACCCCGCCTCGCCCGCACCCCGCACCATCCCGCTGCTCAACACGGGCGGCATCATTCCTGCCAACACTGCCGCCTTGGCGCTAAAGGATATGGATCTGGGCGTGTCTCCGGGGCGCATGAAGATGGTGTTCGGCAAGCGCTGCTTCTACTGCTTCATGCCCAGCCCGGACGGCCGGATCTGGTGGTTCGCAAATCCTCTGCAGCACTCCAGCTCCGATCCCTCATTGCTGGGCCCGGAGGAACTCAGGGATTGGCTGACCGGGCTGGTGGCCGGAGATCGGACACCGATGGCGGCCCTCATTCGCGCCACGGAAGACATCATCAAGCCCTATTCAACCTTCGATTTCCCCAGCGTTCCCCGCTGGCACCGCGGCAGGATGGTCCTGGTCGGCGATGCCGCTCACGCCGCCTCCCCGTCCTCGGGGCAGGGCGCGTCCATGGCAATCGAGGACGCCGTTACGCTTGGTCGGGCCCTCCGGGGAGCCACAAGGGACGACACAGAGGGAAGCCTCCCTGCCAGGTTTGCGGCGTACGAAGCGGAGCGCCGGCCGCGTGCCGAGACGGTGGTGGCATGGGGCCGCCGGAATTCAGAACCCAAGGTCAGGAATCAGTTCACCCGGGTGTTTCAGGACCTGGCGATGCGCGCTATTTTCCGGGGACTGGCGCGGAAGGCGGCCGACAACTTCGATTGGCTCTACGGCCATCACATCGACTGGGATGCCGTCTCCACGTACGACGCCGAGACCCTGCGGTAAACAGGCGTCAGGAACGCGATCAGTGCCGCGAGAATGAGAATGATGCCGGAGACCAGGAACACGAGGGCGATCCCGCGCGACGTACCTTGACCCAGCAGCGGTTCCAGTTGCGCGGCGCCCTCGGCGGAGCGGGCGTACGGGATGATCCAGAACTGGGCGAGCGGGGCGATGAGGAACGCGGTGATCGGCGCTGCGGCGGACTCGAAGGCCATGGCGAATCCGAATACCCTGCCCTGCCGGTTGAGGGGAACAACCTGTTGGATGACCGTCTGCTCGGCGGCTTCCACGATGGGAACCAAGGTCAGATACAGCCAGATGCCAGCCACATAGAGCCACGCCCATTCACGCAGGGTGAACACTGCGCCAAGGAAGCCCATGGCGGCGACAACGATGAGCATGGTTCGCAAGGGATTGGAGCCGAGCCCAAACTTTCCTACCAGTGCGCCGCCCACCAGGAATCCGGTGGAGCCTACGGCGAAGAACGTTCCCCACATCTCAACGGAGAACATTTCCAATCCGTACGGATCCATCAAAGCCATGTACACACCGCCCACGAAGTTGTTGAACGTGGAAAATATGATCAATGCAAACAGCCCGGAGATAGCCAGCACAGCGGCAAGCGAGCCACGGAAGTCGAAACCGCCCTTTGCGTCAGTGGCTGCCGCTTGCACCTCTTCGGGCATTCGCAAAATGAGTAGGTGTGCGAACGCCAACGCGGTGAAAACCAGTGAAGCCACAATGGTCCAGCCCATGCCCAGCAGGCCCACTGACAATCCGGACAGGACTGACGTAACAATGAACATGAGCCCCTGCACCATCCCCACCAAGCCATTGGCATTGGCCCGGCGATCAGGCTCGATAAGGATGGTGACGGTGGTGGAGAGGGCAATGTTGCGAAGGTTTTCCACGACGGCACCCACAAGGGTGATCAGAGTGAAGACCCAGAACCACGGCTGTGTCAGGTCCAGCAGAAGACTCGTGGGGGTGAGGAGAAACATCACTCCTGACAGCACGAACATCACCAGGGTGAACCCAGCGGCAAAGCGCATTATGGCAAGCTTCCGATACCTGTCCACGAACGTCCCGAAGCTGATGCTGGAGAGCGCAATCAGCAGCATGTAGGCTCCTCCGACTACCCCGGTGGCAATCACATTGCGCGTTTCCAGGTAAACCCAGAACGTCAGGGCGAACCAGAGATAGCTTGTGGTGATATTTGCCAGGGCGGTGTTCACCAGGATCCCCATGAAAGTACGGGATCGCTGGGCCGGAGTGCGCAGGGAGAGGTCGATAACTTCAGTAACCCCAGCCGGTTCCTGCTCGGTCATGCGTTCCAGTGTACTTACACCAATTGCCGCAGATAAGGGCCGGCGCCGACCCAAACCGTGTGACAATCCAACCGCACTAACCTCCCGGTAGGATCGGCAAGGAATCCTAAAGAAGCCTGGGGGAAATTCTTGATGAAAGGTGCAAAAGGCCAACTGGCCTTCACCGGAGACTTTAGCCGGGATCTGGAGTTGCGGGAGTACGGCCTGGACCCCGGCGAGGATTCCACCCTGCTTCCCAATGCCGCCATAATGAGCGCGCTGCAGAACCTCGTTCGCCTTGCCACTGAGCTTTGCGGCGCCCCTTTCGGGGTAGTCAACATCATCAGCGCCGAGTACCAATACCAAATTGGTGCGTGGGGCGTGGAACCGGGTATGTGCTCACGAGAAGATTCCATGTGTGCCAAGGTGTTTCTCTCCCGCGAGATCACCGTTATCCCCGACGCTTCGCTGGATCCACGATCCGCCGACAACCCATTCGTCACCGGTGAATTGGGCAGGGTTCGCTTCTACGCTTCGGTTCCACTGCAAACAGAATCAGGATTCGTTCCCGGTACCTTGTGCGTCTTTTCCGATAAGGCCATGGAGATACGGCCCGAGCAAGTCAGCATGCTGGAGGTCCTCGCCAAGCAGGTGGTGGAACTGTTGGAGCTGCAGCACCGCACCATCCAGCTGGATCGCACCTATGCCGAGCTGCGGGAGAGCAATGCCAAATTGGCTGGGTTCGCGGGCCGTGTCAGCCATGATCTTCGCATTCCGCTCACCACCATCCTGGGTTACGTGGAGTTGGTGGAGGATGATCCCGACGTCCAAGCAGACAGTGTGGCAGCTAAATACCTGAGCCGGATCGGGGCGAGTGGCCGCCGGATGCTGGGGATGCTGGAAGACGTCCTGAGTTATTCGAGGGTGGGCGGCGGCATCCAGCCGCAGCAGGTCTCACTTAAAGAGGCAGCAGGCGAGGTGGCCCGGGACCTGGGCATCGAGGACGACATCCTTGAAGTGCGGGACCTGAATCTCCAGGCGGACAAGGGCCAACTGCGCACATTGCTACAGAATCTGCTGTCCAACGCCATGAACTATCGCAGCCCCGAAAGGGATCTGCACGTCCGGATCAGCGGCGTCTCCAATTACCATGGCGCCACCATCTTCGTGGCCGACAACGGAAAGGGCATCCACGTGGCAGACCGGGCCAAGGTCCTGGAACCATTGGTGCGCCTGCGCCGCGAAGGTGACGGACCTGGCTCTGGCCTGGGACTCGCCACCTGCAGCAGCATCGCCAAGGCCCACGGCGGCGAACTCACACTCTCCGAGACAGCCGGCGGCGGAACCACGGTAGCGGTGAGCTTCCCGTCCGAACCATAGCGGCACGCCAGGCAAGAAAACGCACGACGGCGACCTGCCGCCGTCGCGCGTTTCCCACCTCAGGTGTTACCCCCGGCCGTTTCCCTTACCCTTTTCGGGCCTGCTCTCGCTCTTTCCGCCGCTCTTGGTGTCAGCGGTGTCTTGCGGCGCAGTGTTTCCAGCATCCTGGGCGGGCTGGGTGGCTTGAACGGCTGGGACCGGAACCGCTGGCTGATCTTGAACCTCCACCACCTCAACCGCAGGTGCGACCGCCGGCGGCGCCGTTTCCACGGGAGTCGTCGGCCCGCTCGGTTGGGATTCAATGACGGAGACCCCGGGATCAACCTGCCGCGTGGGTTCGGCTGAAGGTTCCGACGAAAAGACGCCATTGGTCAGCAATGCCAACGCGACCGGAACGGCGAGGGCGGCCGCAACCAGCCCGGCGAGCACCTTCGGGCGCCACGTGCCAAAAGTCCCGGTCTGGGAAGTGGACGCACGCCTTCCCGGGGTCGAAGCAACCGGCCCGGGACGTGAAACCGGGACATGCGGCGGCCGCGATGGCACAGCCGGCACGCCTGGCAAGACGGCCGTGCCCGTCGGCGCCAACTTCCGACGTCGGCCCGCCAGGACTTCTTCAACATCTCCGGCCGTCGGGCGCCGCTCCGGATCCATGTCCGTCATTGCCTGGAGGAGTCCGCGCAGCCCGTTGGGGAGGTCTTCCGGGATCTCGGGTGCCCGGTGAAGGCGTGCCGAGGCCGTCTCTACCGGGGTTCCTGGGTATTCGGCCTTGCCGGTGAGGCATTCCAGGAGCACCAAACCCAAGGAGTAGATGTCACTGGCGGGCGTCAGGTGCAGGCCTTGTGCCTGCTCCGGACTGAGGTACTGGGCTGTGCCGACAGTGAACCCAGTGGCGGTGAGGCGGTTGTCCTCCATGACCAAGGCGACTCCGAAATCAGCCAGTTTCACAGATTCGGCACCATCGGGCCCGTCGGAAACCAGGATGTTTGCCGGCTTGATGTCGCGGTGAATGACGCCTTGGGCATGCACCTGGGCAAGGGCGCCAGCCAGTCGCTCGCCAATGCGCGTGGTTTCGGGATGCGTCAGGGGCCCGTCGGACAATACGGCCTTCAGGTCACGGCCCCCTGCGAGTTCCATGACGAGGTAGGCGCGCTCTTCGTCATTGCGGGTATCAACACCCGCATCGAAGGCGGCCACCAGGCCAGGATGGTCAAAGCCGGCGAGCAGCCGCATCTCGGTTTCCTGACGGGCCCTGAACGAGTCGTCGCCAGAGCCAGGCAGAAAGATCTTGATTGCTACGTCCCGGCCAAGGAGCAAGTCCGCGGCGCGGTACACCGTGGACATGGCTCCCCGGCCCAAAACAGGTCCCAGCTGGTAGCGGCCATCGATGATGGTGGCAGCCGCACTGGAATCGGTCAAGTGGAACTCCACGGCCTCGTCATTGTTGCCCACGAATTGTCACGCCCTTCAGGCCCACCTTGTGTGCATCGGACCCTAACAGTGTCCGTTGCTACCAGGCAACGCCGCCGATCAAACTTTCACGAGAGCCGCGCGGCCGCCCTGTTCGGCGTAACCGCTACGGCTTGAGCAGTCCTGCGTCAAACAGCATCATCCGGATTCACCAGATAAGTCATCAGGATACTTAGTATTGGCTCGGAAGGGAAACGGGCCATCCGTGAGGACGTCGCTTAGTCTCCTCCGAGTTCCGCCAGCCGCGAGCCGAGCAGGGACCGCAAATGCTGCTGCTCGTCCGCCGTCAGGCCCTGCCGCAATCGGCCCTCCACTTCATTCGCGGCCGCACTGGCTGCCTTCAATCGCTTGCTTCCGAGCGGAGTTAGCTTCACGGGGAGTGCCCGCCCGGCAACAGGCTGCTCCGACCGGGAAACCAACCCGTCCCGCTCGAGCGCCTGGAGAAGCACGTTCATTGACTGCCGCGACACGAAGGCGCCGCGGGCAAGCTCGGAATTGGAGAGGCCGGGCCGTTGCGCCAGGAGTTCAAGGCATGCGTACTGCGCCACTGTCATCCCGAGGGGCCGGAGAGCAGCGTCCATTGCGCTCCGCAAAGCGCTGTGCACTTGCTTCAGGAGATAGCCCAGGGAGGTGTCCAGATCCACGCCACTGCCGTCTTGACTCATGTCAATATTCTGACATAGCTTGTTCATGTCAACATACTGACATAACTAGGAGAGCAAGCATGGCAACAATCGGTCCAGATTTCATTTCGCTGCAGGTCCGCGACCTTGAACGTTCGGCACTGTTCTACGAGCAGCAACTCGGGCTGACGCGCTCGGTGGCCGGTCCGCCACATGCAGTTGTTTTCGATACCAAGCCGGTCGCCTTTGCGGTGCGGGAGCCACTGCCGGAAACCGAGCTGGATTCGCTCCCGCAACCCGGCGAAGGAATTGCCTTGTGGCTGCAGGCAACGGACGCCCAGGAACTCCACGACGCGCTCTCCGCCCATGGCACGCAGATCACGGCAGCACCCATCGATGGGCCATTCGGGCGCACCTTCACCTTCGCAGATCCGGACGGCTACCGGATCACTATCCACGACGCCGCCTGACACCAACGGCAACAAGCGTCCGACGGCGACCTCCCGCCGTCGGACGTTTTCCTCACGTGACGCACGGAACTGCGGCTTGGACGGCGGGAAGGCACAATGGAAGGCATGACCCTTACTACCTTCGCCCTCGTCCGCCATGGCCAGACCAACTGGAACGCGGAGCGCCGGCTGCAGGGGGCCACTGACATTCCTCTGAACGACGTCGGACGCCAACAGGCGCGTGACGCCGTTGCCACTTTGGCCAGTTACCAATGGGACGCAATCGTTTCCTCACCTTTGAGCCGTGCGGCAGAAACCGCCGACCTGATTGCAGAAGGCCTGGGCCTTCGGGTCGCCCGGCGGGTTCCGGAGCTTATTGAGCGAAGCTTCGGACCGGCAGAAGGGCTGCAAGCCGGGCCGGAACTCGAAGCACTTCGCATCCCGGGCGGTTTCCGCGGGGGCGAGAGCGATGATGACGCAGCCAGCCGCGGCATGGATGCCCTGGAACAATTGGCACAGGAATTTTCGGGACAGCGCGTCCTGGTGGTAACCCACGGTACGTTGATCCGACTGTCACTGAGCCGCGCGATTGGACGCACGCTGGACAGCGTCCACAATGCCGTACTGAACCTCGCGCATCACCACGCCTCCGATGGCTGGAAGCTGGAGTACTTCAATGGTGAGCTTCTGACGGCCGACGTGGACAGCTGACACAACCCGGAAACTCCGCGAATGTTATTGACATTCCACATGCCAGTTTCTGTATGCTCAAGTGAGTCAAGCAGCTGGCGCCTTTCGCTCCGCTGCCCTGGAGGTCAGCTTGGCTCTCACACTTGTTGGCTCCCGACTAGTGACGACCGAAGCCTGCCGGGCCAACGCAATCACCCTGACCGCGAGAGTAACGCTGGCCACGGACGGCTGGTTTGAACTTCGCGTGGTGCAAATCCCCGGGCTGGTGCTTCACGTTTCCCGGCTGGAAAAGGCGGCCCAGGCCGTGCTCGACGCCGCAACGGCCTCGAGCGGACGGAAGCCGGAAGAGTTTGACGTCCAGTTCCAATGCTGAGCAAGCCGATGCCGAACGAGCAGAAACTCCTGACCGTTGGGCATGGCGCCACACCCCAGGCCGATTTTGAGGACCTTTTGGAGGCGGCTGGCGTGGAGTCGTTAGTGGACGTTCGGATTGGTCCGGGAAGCCGGAAATACCCTCACTTCGGAAGAACCCACATGGAGCAGTGGCTACCGGCCGCCGGCATCGCTTATCGCTGGGAACAGCGACTGGGTGGGTTCCGGAAGCTTCCACCCGGCTCCCCCGACACGTCCCTGCGCAACGACTCCTTCAGGGCCTACGCGGCGTACATGCGCACAGCTGAGTTCACTGCAGCCCTGAGTCAGCTTTTGGCGGATGCGGCTGACCAAAAGACCGCCATCATGTGCAGCGAAACGCTCTGGTGGCGCTGCCATCGCCGCCTCATCGCAGATCATTGCGTTCTGCTGGACTCACTGCCCGTCAGTCATCTCATGCCAGGAGCCAAGCTGGTCCCGCACGTCCCTACGGCCGGAGTGAGGGTGCACCGCGGGCATCTGCAGTACGACCTACCCGTGGACGAGTCAGTGGGTTAGGTCAGTGGGTTAGGTCAGCGTGCCTCAAGCCGGCTCCGCAGTTGTTGTGCGAAGTCGGGGTAAGCTGCGGCAATCTCTTCCAGGTCCATGGTCTGGGGGAAGTCGATCACGGGTTGGTGCTCGGCCAGAAAGTTGGCCGTCTCTTCAGTAATGAACTGCCCGTCCTGGCCGTCCAGCCCGGCCTCGGCCAGGAATTCAGGGGTGATCCGGAAGACGGATTCCCCGGTCTGCCCTTCGGATGCCCAGCGCACCAAGTACTCATCCTGATTTACGAGTTCTACGTCGAATGACTTCTCCATGTCAGCAGCCTACGTGGTGTTCAGCCGTGACCACTGGTTCTTCACTAGGATGACTGGCATGGCAGCCATCGAATCTGTAATTCTCGAGGTCGCTCCCGCCATTGAGGTGGCGGAGGCCTTCTACACTGACGTTTTCAGCATGGGCAGCGGGGTTCAGGTACGTTCATCCGAGGCGCCGACCACCGGCTTTCGCGGATTTACGATGTCGCTTGTCGTCTCCCAGCCGGCCACCGTAAACAGTCTTATCGGCAACGCCAATGACGCCGGCGCGACTGTCATCAAGCCAGCCGCCAAATCCCTGTGGGGGTACGGCGGAGTAGTCCAAGCTCCGGACGGCACGATCTGGACAGTCGCATCCTCGTCAAAGAAAGACACTGGCCCGGCCGATCTTCAGATCGATGCGATAGTGCTCCAACTGGGAGTCGCGGATGTGGCTGCCAGCAAACAGTTCTATCTCGACCGAGGCCTCACCATGGCCAAGAGTTTCGGCAGCCGGTACGTGGAGTTTGATACCGGTCCCATCAAGCTGACGCTCAACAAACGCGGGGTGCTGGCCAAGACCGCCGGCGTGTCACCTGACGGCACCGGGTCACATCGTCTCCTCATCAGCGGCGATGCAGGTACCTTCAACGACCCAGACGGATTCGCCTGGGAAGCTCCGCTGGGCTGAGGCCTTTGCGTTTGCACGCAAGAAAACGCACGACGGCGACCTCCCGCCGTCGTGCGTTTTTCTTGCTTTAGAGAGAGCTAAACTTCGGGACGCGGGCGCCGGTCGATGATGGTCTCTGGAGCATCACGCCGCTCCACGACATGGTCAGTACGCCGCGTGCGGCCTGCCATGATGATGGAAATAATCAGGCCCAATACGCCTACAGCCATGAGGATGTAGCCGATCAGGACTTGGTCCACGAAGGGGATGAGTCCGGGGGCAAGCGCAAAGGCCAGAATCGCTCCAATGGCGATCAGTGCTATGGAAGAACCTATTCTCATGTCGTGCTCCTCTCACTTCCGACCGGCCCGCGAACGGGTGATCACGGAACTGCGTCGATATCGTAAGCATACTTCTCAATTTGCGACGCGCGAAAGATTGTGCCCGTCATTGTTCGCCTACCACGCGTGCTCGGAGTGGCCCCGATCAGTGCCCGAAGCCCGCGGCGAACCGGGCGATGGCGTCCTCGGGAGTGGGCGGCGGACCAAAAACTTCGGCTTGCCTGCTCGTGTTGGCAACGTATCGGCCCGTCTCGAACCACGCCGACATGCTGGCCATATCGCTTACCAGCGGGGCAAAGCGCGAGGTGACTTTGCCCAAGCCCTTGAGCACCGGCGTCGGAACGGCCATGATCTTGATGTCCTTGCCGTCCGCCTCGCCATGCTTGGACAGGAGACCCGCCGCTTCTGACATGCTGACGGGCCGGGTCCAGCCGATGTCGATGCGTTCGCCATTAGCTATCTCCGCATCCACGGCATCCGCCAGGTAACCCGCGAGGTCGCTCGTGAGGACGAAGGTCAGCGGGGTGTCCTTCGAACCGATCCACATGACGCGCCCCTTCTCCAGAGGGTCGCCGCCCCTCCCAGCGGTCTGGTCGAAGAACGCACCCGGACGAAGCGCCACGAAAGGAACGCCCAGCTGTTCGAACGTGTCCTCGGCCTGTTTCTTGTGCCAAAAGTGCGGCACCTGGGGTGTCAGGTCACAGGTGAGGATGCTGATGAGAACGAACCTGGGAACGCCCGTTTGTTGGGCGGCGACGGCCAGGTTGCTGTACCCAAAGGTATCGATCGCGCTGGCGTTCTTGTCGTTCCGCGTATATCCGGCGGCCGTCGAAATGACGCCGGCTACACCTGTCATCGCATGGATCAAGGACGCAACGTCAAGCATGTCGCCCCGGACAATTTCGACACCTCTGGATTCAAGCTTGCCCGCGTTGGATTTTGCCCGGACCAGCGCCCGGACGCTCTTGCCGCGTTTGAGCAGTGCATCAACCACCTGACTGCCAAGGTAGCCGGTGGCACCGACCACGAGGACAGGCTTTTCTTCAGCCATAATTTGCTCCTTGGACTCGCCGGGTTCGCTCCCCGGAACAGTCGTAGCATGCGGGCCGCGTTGATTCCAGACTTCACGCAAACGCACGACGGCGACCTGCCGCCGTCGCGCGTTGTGGTCGCCTCACGGACAACCTTCGTTGCTACCGGAAAGTCACACGGTGATGGCAATCTTTCCGCGGGTTTTACCGGCGTCGAAGTACCGCATGGCTTCGGGAACCTGATGAAGGGGATAGCTTCGGTCGATGGCCGGGACGATGGTTCCGGCCTGGAGGAGCTCGGCGAGGGACTCAAGGTCCTCCGAACGCTCCGTACCAACGACCATGGTCAGCTTTTGACTGATGAAGGGGGACAGTGCCAATGCCCGGAACTGCCTGTCCATGCCACCAGTTAGCGGTCCACCCTCCTCACCACCAGTAAGAACTGCCGTTCCGCTGTGGGTGAGCGCGCGGCGAAGGCGTTTCAGGCTGGGGTTTCCCGCGAGATCGATGATCACCTCATAACGCTTCGACCCGTCGGCGAAGTCCTGTTTGGCGTAATCGATCACGTGGTCGGCACCGAGGGACAGTACATGGTCCATCTTGCCGTCACTGCAGACCCCGGTAACTTCAGCACCCGCGGCTTTGGCGAACTGCACCGCGTATCCGCCAACTCCGCCGGAGGCACCGGTGATCAGCACCTTGAGGCCCGTCGCGGTTTGCCCTGCTGGTGTCCCTATTTCCAGCCCACCTGCAATCCCACCTGCACGAAGCGCCTGGAGGGCGGTACAGGCTGAAACGGGAACCACTGCTGCTTGTTCGAAGCTGATGCCGGCAGGCTTGAGGGCGAGATGGTCTTCCCCGGCTACGGCGTACTGGGCAAAGGAACCCTTGCCCACGCCGAAGACGTGGTTGCCGACGGCGAAGCGGGTTACCTCCGGTCCCACGGCCTCGACCGTCCCGGCGAGATCGAGCCCAGGTACCGGATTCTTGGGTCCCCGGAACCCAAAGGCCAGACGCAGGGCGTAAGGCTTCCCAGTCATGATGTGCCAGGTCCCGCGGTCCAAACCCGCAGAATGGACACGCACCAGCACCTCATCGCCCGCAATCTCCGGCCTGGGGATCCGGGCCAAACGAAGGACGTCGGCCGAGCCGTAGGCATCCTGCACTACGGCCTGCATGGTGTCTTCCGAAGTGGGCGCTGCGTTGGATGCTGGCGTTTCCTTGGCTTGCTGACCAGTGGTCATGGCCGTTCCTTTCAGGGCTTCAGCGACTTTTCGTACGCTGTACTAATAACGCTACCGTACAATGTACTAAAACGGAACACCCAGAGGAGATCCAGTGCCCACCGCAAGCCCGGAGCGCCTTCCGCTCAGCCGCGAAAGGGTTCTCGCATGCGCCGTGGAACTCGCGGACGAGTCGGGGATATCGGCGCTGACCATCCGCTCACTCGCTCAAAGCATGGGCACCAAGCCGATGTCCCTGTACTACTACGTGGCCAACAAGGACGAGATCCTGGACGGCATCGTGGACATGGTGTTCAGCGAAGTTGAGTTGCCCTCCCCGTCCGGTAACTGGCGGGAGGAAATGCATGATCGGGCACATGCGATGCGCGCGGCCCTTGCCCGGCATCCGTGGGCGGTGGGGCTGCTGGAAAGCCGCTCCTCCCCTGGCCCCGCAACACTCCGACACCACGAAGCGACGCTCGCCACCTTGCGGGAAGCAGGATTCTCCATCCAACTGACCGCCCACGCGTACGCGGCGCTGGACAGTTACATCTACGGTTTCGCCCTCCAGGAGGCAGCCTTGCCGTTTGAAGGCCGGGATACCGCAGCCGAAATCACCGCCCCCATCATGGAGCGATTCTCAACCGGGGAGTACCCGCGGATGGTGGAGATCGCCGTCGAGCATGTCCTCAAACCCGGCTACGACTTCGGCGACGAATTCGACTTTGGACTGAACCTGATTCTTGACGGCCTCACCCGATTGATGGACGATGCCGGCGCAGCAGGCGAATGACCTCCGCAGCCGTTGAGGTGCGTAAGGCAAAAAGGGTACGGTCAGGGCATACTCGAGACGCCGTCCGATTTAAGGATCTGATGCCATGGCCAGAATTGAGGACTATGCAATCATCGGGGACTTGAACACGGCCGCCTTGGTGGCCCGCGATGGATCCATCGACTGGATGTGCCTGCCCCGTTTTGACTCCCCCGCGTGTTTCGCCGCCTTGTTGCACACCCCTGAAGCTGGTCGATGGCTCCTCGCGCCGGCAGATGCAGGGGCCCGGAACAGTGGAAACTGCACCCGGCGCCGCTACCGTCCGGACACCCTGATCCTGGAAACGGAATGGGAAGTGGACGGCGGCGCAGTCCGTGTCACCGACTTCATGCCCGTCCGGGATGACGCTGTAGATCTCGTTCGGATCGTGGAAGGCCTGTCCGGCGAGGTGGCCATGCGTGGGGAATTGATTCTCCGTTTCGACTACGGTCGCGTGGTGCCGTGGGTACGTCGCAACAAGCACGGAATCAGCGCCGTGGCGGGGCCCGACTCCGCCTATCTCACCACGCCCGCTCCGCTCAAGGGCCAGGACAGGCGCACGATCAGTGAGTTCACAGTGCGGGCCGGGGAACGCATCCCGTTCGTGCTTCGCTGGGCACCAAGCCACGAGCCGGAGCCCCGGCGTATCGACGCCGCCAAAGCATTTCACGCCACGGAATCCTTCTGGCGCGAGTGGATTGACCGAAGCGAGATGGAGGGCAAGTACAAGGATCCGGTGGAGCGATCCCTCATCACCCTCAAAGCCCTGACATATGCCCCGACGGGAGGCATCGTTGCGGCTGCTACAACGTCCCTTCCCGAGCAACTGGGCGGTTCCCGTAATTGGGACTACCGCTATTGCTGGCTGCGGGATGCAACCCTGACCCTGCAGTCGTTGCTTGCCGCCGGATACACGGAAGAAGCGGCAGCCTGGCGGGAATGGCTGCTCCGTGCTGTGGCGGGCGATCCTTCGGAGCTGCAGATCGTTTACGGCCTGGACGGCGCCCGCAGACTACCGGAGGCCGAGATCCCGTGGCTTTCGGGCTACGAAAATTCCATGCCGGTCCGCACCGGGAATGCCGCCGCCCCCCAGCTGCAATTAGACGTTTGGGGTGAGGTGTTGGACGGGCTCTCGCTGACCAGGGCAGCTTCCCCGCCGGGCACCGTTGATACGTCTTGGGACATCCAAGTGGCGTTGATGGAGTACCTGGAAGGGGCTTGGGACCAGCCGGACAACGGGCTGTGGGAGATGCGAGGCCCCCGCAGGCATTTCACGCATTCCAAAGTCATGGCATGGGTAGCTGCAGATCGCATGGTCAAGGCCGTAAGAACCTCGGGGTTGCCCGGTCCCGCGGACCGCTGGGCGGCGCTTCGCAGGCAAATCCACTCGGAGGTTATGACCCGCGGTTTCGATCAAGAGCTCAACAGCTTTGTACAGTCCTACGGCAGCAAGGAACTGGACGCCAGCCTGCTCTTGATCCCCCGCGTTGGCTTCCTGGGGCACCGCCACCCACGCGTTGCGGGAACGGTGAAAGCCATTCAGGAAGGCCTGACCGAGGACGGGCTGGTACTGCGCTACCGAACCGAGTCAGGCCACGACGGCCTGCCCGGCGAAGAGGGAGTCTTCCTTGCGTGCTCGTTCTGGCTGGTGGATGCGCTACTGGGCATTGGCCATACCGGCCAGGCAACGGCGTTGTTCGAGCGGCTACTGACGCTCCGTAACGATGTCGGGCTGCTCAGCGAGGAATGGGATCCCAGAACCCAGCGCCAACTCGGCAATACTCCCCAGGCGTTCAGCCACTTTCCCCTGATCCACTGCGCCCTGCAACTCCATCACGGCGAAGCCCACGGCAGCGACACGCCGTTGCGCAGCCCGAAACACCCGGAACAAGGTACCGACCAGCTCCCACAACAGGCCATCTCCGAAAGCGGCCCGGGCACTGATCATCCGGCGCCAAGAAAGCGTCCCGAACCCAGCCGCTGAAAAAAACTGCAGTTACGATTCCGTCTTTTGATCGTCCGGATCCGCGGCTTCAGCCTTGTGCTTGGCTTCCTCCAAATGTTGATCCAGCTTGCGCTCGGCCTCCCGCCGACGCTGGCCGATAGTCCTCATCTGTTGTGTGGTCGGAGATCCAGCGTCGGTATCCTGCCACTGATCGCGTTCCTCTGACCCTGCGCCCTCGGGCACGCCGGGGCTCTTCTTCTCTTCATCGCCCATAAGGAAATCGTCCCATCGCGTGGGCTTCTGCGGTAGGACCAGTGGCTGGATAAACGCCCGACGGCGACCTCCCGCCGTCGGGCGTTTTCACCCCGAACCCTTGTCATCCAGAGCCCGCGGCGTCTAGGCTCAAAGCGGAGAAATCGTACTTGTGCCCAAGGTATCCGGTCTCCACTTGTCACAGGATGATCATGCCTGCGCAATCAGCCCACCCTCCTTTTCCCCTCTCCCCCTTGCCTTCCGAGCCCTTCTGCGACCAGTGCGGAACGGATGAGCACCTCCTCATCGAAACCATCGAACTCATCCAAACCGGCGGTAAAGCCCCCGGATCTACCGCAGGGTTGATCCACGTGGAGTATCGGTGCCAAGCTTGCGGATTCTCGCGGTCCCACGCAGCGGAAGTGGCCGACGTCGCCGATGTCCTGATCCGCTCGGATGAATCCCTGGGCGTTCTGCAATTCGGACGCCACCGTCTCCACTGTGGGGTGCCTATGCACACGGGCCCCGGGAAACTCCACCTGATTTCCTCAGGCGCCACAGGCCGGGCAGATCCGGAGCTTGAGACCTACTTGAATACCCGGGTGCTGCATTGCGATGAGTGTGGGTTCCAGATGGAGATACCGGACTAGCGCACATTTTCCTGGCTGCCGAAAAGAGTCCCTCCGAGAACCCCCAACAACCGGGACTCCCTCAGGCCCGGCGCCTGTGATGGTCTGGAACCATGACCACTGATACCCGGCGCGCACCATCAATCCGTCGCCTGCCGCTTGTTACCTACGTGCTGGCTGCGGGCGTGTTCCTCATGGGCACCACAGAATTCGTGGTGGCAGGGATCCTTCCAGAGATCGCCCAGGATCTGGGTATCACGGTAGGAAATGCCGGGCTGATGATTACCGTCTTCGCGGTTGGCATGATCGTTGGAACGCCCACCATGTCGATCCTCACCCTCAAGATGCCGCGACGCGTCACGCTCAGTCTCGCGTTAGTGGTTTTCGCCGTCGGGCACGTCATCGTCGCGCTCACCACCGACTTCGCAGTGATACTCGGTGCCCGGTTCCTGACGGCTCTGGCCACTGGCGCGTTCTGGGCCGTCGCCGCCGTCGTGGGTGCGAAGGCGGCCGGTGCCGCTTCAGCCTCCCGCGCGTTGGGGGTGGTCCTGGGCGGCGGCATGCTCGCCAACGTGATCGGCGTTCCGTTGGGGGCGTTTGCCGGCCAGTCGATCGGTTGGCGGGGTCCATTCTGGATCCTCACCGTCCTGGCACTCATGGCGGCAATTGTTGTTTACCGTTTGGTCGGCGTCGAACCTTCTTCTGGCCCCATCCCCTCAGTCCGGGCCGAGATCGCGAGCATGCGTGACGCGCGGGTCTGGCTTGTGCTTGCAGGTTGCGCAATCGTGTGCGGATCCTCCCTAGCCGCCTACAGCTTCATCTCTCCGCTCCTGACACAGAACACCGGCATGGGGGCAGCAGCAGTTCCGCTGGTGCTCGTGGGCTACGGCGTCGGAGCGTTCATCGGCTCCAACCTCGGCGGCCATTTTGGCGCGCACCGCCCATTCACGGCGCTGTTTGTATCGGCAGCGATGACGTTTCTAGTGCTCGGCGCTCTCTGCTTGCTCTCTCGCAACGCCGTGCTGACGGTGATCCTGATCTTCTTGCTGGGCCTGTTCGGCATGGCAACCAACCCCGTCCTCATAGGCAAAGCCGTCGGTTATGCGCACCATGCCCCCACGCTCGCCTCGGCCCTCAGCACGTCCTCGTTCAACCTCGGCACCGCAGTGGGCTCGTGGATCGCAGGCTTCGCACTTGAGTCGGCGCTCGGCGCCACGGGTCCGGTGCTGGTGGGTACCTGCATAGCGGCACTGTATTTTCTCCCGCTCACCATTCTGTGGCGGAAAGAACGGTCACCTCAGCCGTCCGAGGCAGCCCTCTCAGGCTCAGCTTGAGCTGTGGTGCCGTACTCGCTGGCAGCCCACGAGGCGAGCAACTGCAGTCGCTCCGCCGAAGGCGATCCCGGTTCCGCACTGTAGATCGTGAGGGTCAAGCCGGGCTCAGCGGCCATCTCCAAGCCTTCAAAAGCAAGCGTCAGCTCGCCCACAACGGGGTGATTGAACGTCTTGAAACCCGTCCCATGATGGCGGACGTTGTGCGCACCCCAGCGTTTCCGGAACTCATCGCTGCGGGTACCCAACTCACCGATGAGGTCATGAAGTTCCTTGTTGTGGGGATCGCGACCGGCTTCGGTCCGCAGGATTGACACGGTCGCCTCGGCGAACGCATCCCAATCAGGATAGAAATCATGAGCGCGTTCATCCAAGAACGTGAAGCGCGCGATGTTCGGTGGTTGGCCTGGAATGTCATAGCAGTCCTTATAGAAGGCCCGGGCCAAGGGATTGACCGCCAGCAGATCCATCCGGCCATTTCGAACGAACGCCGGACCGGCGGTGACAGCATCCAGCGCCCATTGCAGGCTCTGATGCGGAACATAGGACCTGGAGTGGCGGCGGCGCGGCGGCCGGGCCACCGGACTGGCCGCGTGGGCGAGGTCGAATAAGTGGGCCCGCTCGGCGTCGTCCAGGCACAACGCCCTGGCGATACTCTCAAGCACCTGCGGGGAAGCTCCGCTGATCGCGCCACGCTCGAGGCGCGTGTAATACTCCACGCTCAAACCGGCAAGTGTGGCTACTTCACTTCGCCGCAAACCCTTCACACGCCGGTTCGTGCCGGCGGGCAGTCCAACCTGCTCAGGGGCCACCTGGGCACGCCGAGAGATCAGGAATTCGCGGACCTCCGCTCGATTATCCATAGGCTCCACGCTAGGCCAAAGGGGTATCAGGAGGGAGTCCCTCCCGATACCTGCTTCGACAAACGCACGACGGCGACCTCCCGCCGTCGTGCGTTTCCCGCACCCAATTCCGCGCCCAATTCCTCACCAAAGCGTGGCAGTGTCAGTGCGGAACGTTAGGGTTGGTCCCAAGACATCTGACGAGGAGAGCAATTGCCGTACATCGTTGACTTCAAGAACGTTTCCACCGAGGGCCTGGAGTCTTCTCCGGTTGCCGAGACGCTCGCAGGGTTGCGCGCCAACGAGGCCCGTTACTACAAGAACAAATACGACCACGACTTCACCGTGAGCCCCGCCAGTGAAGTCCCTGAAGTAGTAGATCGGGTAAGCCGGATCCTGAAGGAAGAGCGGGACATCGTCATCGAGTCCCGCCCTTTGGAGGCGACGGCCTTCGAAGTGGACGGTTTGCGCATGGATTACGTGTTCTACGAGTCAGGGCTGTCCATCAACGTCATGTACAGCATCGAGGACGGCGGGAAGCGGGCGGTCGGTTTCAAACTCGCTGAAGGGATGGACGTTCCGGAAGAACTGGAATCGCGCTTCAAGTTCGCCCGCCAGAAATCCAAGCTGGCAGGGGTGATCCGGGGTTCGTACTTCGTGATCAAGGGTCAATACTGACCGCTGGCTGTGAATTCGGGCCCTATGCCAACGGGCGGGGACCCTCTATTCTCTTGACATGGGCGTTTGGGGAGCGTTGAACCGAACCAAACCTGGTTGCAACGGCATCGGGCGCAGGTGACTCATGGATCCCCACAACAAGGTCCCTCCCCCGGACAATTACGCCGCGTTCCTTGCTCGGCTGGATGCGGCGACCACAAGCCTGAGCACCCGGGCGAGGGCCTTGGACAAGGCGTTGACTGCGGTCTCGCTGCTCTTGGGACGATATCAACGGGCCCTTCGCGGTTGGGAACGGAGATTGGTCCGCGTCAATGAGGAACTAGCCCGTCATTCCGGCGAGCCGCAGACGTCGGCGGCCCTCAATGAGCTCCAACGAACTGCTGTTCAGATGGAGTCAATGCACAGTGCACAGGTTCTGCGACTTACAAAGAAACTGTCACTCATGCAAGGGCGACTCGACGCCATCGGCCGGTCGGTCCGGGAGCTTGAAGTCAGCAGAGCCAAACTGGATACGTCCCGTAGGTTGTCACAGGACCGCGAAAACCTGAGCAAGGCCCTCTATGAACTTGCTGGTACCGGCGGTGGCGCCGCGAAGGTCCCCGATCTGGGATTGCGGAATGATCTTAGGGAAGCACGCGAGGCAGTAATTCTGGCCGAAGCACTCCTGGAAGTGAAGGAATCCTGACCATGGAGAACACGCCCGACGCTGTTGAAATCGTGCGTTGGATGAGGAAACCCGGCGACAAACCCATCATCAAATTTGTCACTTTCAGCATCCTTGCTGTGATCCTGTGGCTGGTCCTGATGATCTTCATGGCTGCCCTGAGAAGCTTCATCCCCGCGGCGATATTCACAGCCGTGTTCGCTGCGATCCTCACTATTCCGACCGTCGCCGCCCAGAGGAGCCTGATGCGCGGCTTGGCAAAACGGATCAACGACACCCTCGCGGAGCTAACCGGAAGCTCCGACGACACGGTCTCCACAAAGCAGCTACGGAAATTGATCACGAGCGGTGAACAGCTTCCACTGCTCATCAATGGGGTTCCCGGTTTGCGGCTGCACGTCAAAAGGGTCGCCAGTGCCAAGGAAGACGGCTCCGAGAAACTCCTCGCAGTCATAACCGTTGCTCCGGTGAGCATTGGAACTGCCAGCTTTGACCGGCTGCTCGAGGCGGCGTTGTACGGAGGACAGTAGCGCGGGAGCTGGCCGCCAGGAGGCTGCTGAATCAGTCGCGCCGTGGGGTGCGTCGGCTGGACTCGTGGGGCTGGTGGTTAAGACTGTTCCTATCCAACCGCAGGCACCGTCCGACGGGGCCATCGACAAAAAATCGCTGGATGAAGCCCGGGATCTGAGGCAGAATAAGGGTAAGCGGGCGGAACGACCCCGTTGTCGCACCCAAGGGTGCTGACCAGAACACGCCGCTAGACGGCCATTGGTGGCGTTCCGCCCGCCCCAACCACCCGCTTATTCAGCAGTCTCCTAGCCCTTGGGCACTAGAACGCGACTATCACGTCAGTCGGTGGGCTAATACTGTCCGACCCTGCCGACATGGTTGATGCATGGAAACGGTTGGAAATCTTGCGCACCGCGGCCAGCGGCTCTGGGTCCTAAAAATGTCAGACCCTGGTGAGAGGGTTTATTCATGGCAAGCATTGGGGAGATTGTGGCGCGACGGGCAGCGATGTCTGGTGCCACGTTGCGCCCCCGACGCGTTCCCCGAGCAAGCCACAACGTACCGGCCAACGAGCTGGCGGCCCATGAAAGCCCGACGGCGGTAGTCACCGATTCGGACAACCCCAGGGGCATTTGGCTGCTTCGCGGCATTAAACCAGGGCCCTTCTCTGCCCCTGATGGCGTCGAGACTAAAGTTGGCCCTGACGTCGAGTCTGTTTCCTCGGGGCTGAGCGTTTCCGCTGGGCTTGATAGTTCCAAGGGGCTTGAGGATTTGCCTGGGCCTAGCGTTTCCCGCGGGCTTGACCGTGCGCTGGCACTCGGGGATGCGCTGGCTGAAAGCGCTCAGGCGTTGGAATCTCTGCGTTCCGCCACGGTGGCCGRTGCGCTGACGTTCGGCTTTACCGAGGCAGCGGGATTCGCAGGGCGGCTGGAGGAGATCGCCCGGACCGTGGAATACCTGCAGGTCATCGCGGCACACGCCGTGGAACGGACCCGCACCCAAGCCCAGCAGGCACGGCCCTCAACCGCCGCTGGCACGGGATGGCAGACAGGCTGGACAGACCCCGGAACCACGGACCCTGACTCAGCCGGGGCTGTTACTGCGGCAGGCCTTGTTAGTGCGGCGGACGCTGCTGCGGTGGCCGATGATGGCTACCGGAACGCCGCGGAATTCCTCCGCGCGAGCCTGCGGATCAGCAAAAGCGAAGCCAACCGCCGCCTCGCCCTGGCCGCCGAGGTCCTCCCCCGGACCGGAATCGCCGGGCAACACATCCCGCCCCGCCGCGAAATCCTCGCCCAGGCCCTCGAAACCACGCACATACCCACCCGGTCCGCGACCATCATCAGCAGCGCTCTGGAAAATGTCCGGCAGCTCACCGATGACGACACCCTCACCCGGATGGAACACGCCCTCACCGCCACGGCCATTGAATCCGACCCGGACTTCGTCACCAAAATGGCCAAACGCTGGACCGACCGGATCGACCAGGACGGGCCCGAACCGTCCGAGGAAGTTCTCCGCCAGCTCCAAGGCACCTTCATCCGCAAACCCCGCCACGGACTGCACCACCTGGAAATCTTCGCCACGGCCGAACAATACGAAACACTCACCACCGCCATGAACGTCGCCACCAACCCCCGACTCACCACCGGAGACAGCGACATCACTGGCGTGGGCGGCGGGACGAACAATGCCACCGGCGAAGGCGACGAGAGCGGTGACGGGAGCGGCGGCGGGAATAACGACACCCGGAACAAACCAGCGGGCCCGGACCTGGACCGGCGTTCCCGGCCCATGAAACTCCTCGACGGACTCGTCGGAGCCTGCGCGGTCGCCATGACCACCGGGAAACTGCCAGCAAACGGCGGACTCCGCCCCCAAGTCACGACCACCATCAACGTGCGCGACCTCTTCCAACAACTCAACGGCGCGGCCAACACCACCACAACCGGCGCGGCAGCCACCACCCCGCCCGGCACGGCAGCCAACACGACCATAACCGGATCTGGCGCGCAACACCCCCGGCTCAGCTCCGGGACCGCGACGTTCGTCGGCCCGATGCACCCCAACACCATCCGCAAAATCGCCTGCGACGCGGACATCCTCCCCGTCCTGCTCGGAACCGACTCCCGCGTCCTTGACATCGGCCGCACCACCCGGATCTTCCCACCCCACATCCGCAAAGCCATCACCGCCCGCGACGGCGGCTGCGCCTTCCCCGACTGCACCATGCCCGCCCCCTGGTGCGAAGCCCACCACATCACCTACTGGTCACACGGCGGCACCACAGGAACCGAGAACGGCACGCTGCTCTGCAGCCACCACCACCACGTCATCCACAAAGAACAATGGCGGATCGACATGACCACCGGCGTGCCCTGGTTCACCCCACCGACACACATCGACCCCAAACAAACACCCCGACGCAACCACCACCACACACCCCTCAGAACATAGGAGTGTGTCGCGTTCAATCGCGCCCCGGCTGCCTGGCTAAACAGCAGTGGCCATCTAACTGACGCCAAAAGCTCACAGCCGAAGGTGACAGCCCGAAGGCGACTGACCGAAGTGACAGCGCGCCGTCGAGCGCTCGTAAACTAAGCCCCGGACGTAAGCTGAGCCGCGGCCCTAAACTCAGCCGCGCCGAAGCCTTACCGCGACGTCGGCCAGCCCGTGTATGACTCTGCCAAGTACGCCTTGGCGTGCTCGGACGAGACCACGGAATGCAGCTCGCCCAGCTGACGTGCACGGTCGAAGTCCCCTGCGCCGGGAACGGTATGCAGCATGGAGGTCATCCAGTAAGAGAAATGCTGGGCCTTCCACACACGGTCCAGGGCGCGGTCGCTGTAGGAATCCAGCAGCGCGGTGGAACCGTTGGAGTAGAAGGAGTCCAAGCCTTCGAACAGCACCTTCACGTCGTGTATCGCGAGGTTAAGGCCCTTGGCGCCGGTGGGCGGAACGGTGTGTGCGGCATCGCCGGCAAGGAAAAGATTGCCGTGGCGCATCGGAGTGTGAACGAAGCTTCGGAACGGCAGGACCATCTTTTCCAGGACAGGGCCTTCGTTGAGCTCAAAGCCGTTGCCGTTTACACGTTTGCGCAATTCGGACCAGATGCGTTCATCGTCCCAGTCGGCCACGTTTTCCTTGGGGTCGCACTGGAAGTACATGCGCTGTACTGTCTCGGTTCTCTGGCTGATCAAGGCAAAACCGTGCTCGGAGTTTGCATAGATCAGTTCGTCAGAGCTGCGCGGAGCCTCGGCCAGGATACCGAACCAAGCGAACGGGTATTCGTGGAAGAACCACTTCCGGTTGGCTTCGGGGATCTGGAAGCGGCAGTGGCTGCGGGACCCGTCAGCGCCAACGAGGAAGTCGGCCTGAATCTCGAACTCCCGGCCCTCGGAGTCAGTGAACCAGACTTTCGGCTGACCCTCGAGATCGTGAACCGTGGTGTCTGTGACGCTGTACCGAACGTCGCCACCGTCGGCCTCGCGCCGTGCGGCGAGGTCGGCGAACACGTCCGTTTGCGGGTACAACCATACGGACTCACCAACCAACTCTTTGAAGTTGATACGGTGACTTTCGCCGTTGAATCGCAACTCGATGCCATCGTGCCGGTCACCTTCGCGCAGCACCCGGTCTGAGACGCCGGAGTCCACAAGCAGGTTGACAGTGCCATGTTCCAGGATGCCGGCGCGAACAGTTTGATGGATCTGTTCGCGGCTGCGGACCTCCACCACCACGGATTCGATGCCTTGCTTGGCCAGCAAGTGGGAGAGCATGAGCCCGGCCGGTCCTGCGCCCATGATGGCGACTTGAGTAGTAACGGTAGTGCGTGCCATGGTGTTCCTCGCTTCGTTGCGGTCCCGCTGGGACGGGATGAGCCTGGAATCAGTGTGGCGCGTGGCGGGTGACCGACGTTACATGGATTCCGTTCAACGGAAACCCATATCAATCCCTAAGTTGTCTGCCTATGCCCCGGGCGGCGGTCTGTAGCGCCGGAACGAGGGCCTGCAGCCGCATCTCAGCCAAGGGCACCACCACGCCAAGGGCCGCTACAGTGCGCCGCTTGCCGTTCATCACCGGCACCGCGATACCCCAGGTGTCCGGATCGACGACGCCAGCCAACTGCGCATAGCCCAGCTGCGCGGCCTCCGCCAACAGGTGCCGTACGACGTCGGAAGTCGCCTTTCCAGCCGGGTCATGGAACTGTTCGAGGTACTCCGCCTGCAAGTCTCGGGATTGGTGTGCCATCAGCGCAAGGCCGGCGGAGGAAATGTGGACCGGCATTCGACCGGCGACGCGTGCTCGATTGGCAACCGAGCCTCGGCGCGAAAGACGCTCCACAAACAGCGCTTCCCACCCTTCAAGCACTGCGAGGTTTACGTTCTGGTTCAAGACTTGCTGAATATCCTCCATGAAGGGCATGGCCGCTTGACGGAGTGCGAGCGTGGGCGAATTTCTGTTGACGAGTTCCCACAATCGGAGCCCGAGCCGAACGTTCCCGCCAGCCCCAAGTTCCAGCAAGCCATGCCTGGAGAGTTGCCGGACCAGCCGGTGAGCGGAAGACAAGGGGAGGCCTGACCTGTCGGCGAGTTCGCTCAGTTGCAGCGAGGTGGCGCCTTCGGGGAAGGCCTCAATCACCCGAACTACGCGATCCACCACGGAGTCGCCAGATGCTGAGTTGGCCACGATGCGCTCCCTTGCTGCTGTTCCTATGTCAGACGCCTCTTCTACCAAACGTCAGTGCGCGTCTTCCATTCAATGGTAGAACGTGCCCCAGATTACTCCAGCCGGTGATACAACTCTCATAACCGACCGGCCGTTCTGCTGGCCACATCCACTTCAAGACGAACTCCCGAGGACACTATGCCAACGATGCCATCTGCCCGCCGCTCCCAATGGCCAGTCTGGCTTTGCTGGCTTGCCATGGTCTTGGACGGCTTCGACCTGGTGGTCCTGGGGACTGTGATTCCAACGCTCATCAAGACCGGCGACATAGGCTTTGACGCCGTTGGAGCTACCTTCGCTGCAACTATTTCCCTTGTAGGCGTGGGGCTCGGCGCACTCTTTATCGCCCCGCTGTCCGATAAGTTCGGCCGCCGGAAGCTCTTGATCGCCTGCGTAGCCGGCTTCTCACTCTTCACGATTGGAGTCGCTTTCGCGCCCAACGTGGCGGTCTTCTCCATACTGCGACTGCTGGCAGGACTTGGGCTGGGCGCATGCCTCCCCGCCGCCCTCGCGTACATGAACGATTACGCACCGGCAGGATCAGCCGGAAAGTCGACCACGCGGACAATGACCGGCTACCACGTAGGTGCTGTAGCGACGGCGTTCCTGGCCATCCTTGTGGTCCCCAACTGGCGCCTCATGTTTATCATTGGCGGCATCGCAGGACTGGCGCTCTTGCCATTCCTGTGGGCAAAACTTCCGGAGTCGCTCCCCGAAGCAGCAGCCGTGAAGGTGGGCCAAACAACAGAGGCGGCTCCCGGCGTCGTGCATTCCACAGACGGCAAGCAAAAGACCGGGTTCCGCGACCTCCTGCAGAAGCCGTATCCGCTGGTGGCTGTGGGCATTGGCATCGCGTCGTTCATGGGTTTGTTGCTGGTTTATGGCTTGAACACGTGGTTGCCGCAGTTGATGGCCGCTGCCGGTTACACCGTGAGCACTGGCCTGACGCTGCTGCTGGTCCTCAACCTCGGCGCCGTGGCCGGACTGGTTTTGGCCGGAATTCTTGCTGACCGGCATGGAACCAAGAAGATAGTGCTGGTGTGGTTCGGGCTTTCGGCAGTGTTCCTGGCCGTCCTCAGCGTGAAGATCCAGAGTGAGTTCCTGCTCAACGCCGCGGTGTTTGTCACCGGCGTCTTCGTCTTCAGCTCGCAGGTTCTGGTCTACGCATGGGTCAGTCAGCTGTTTCCGGCGCGACTCCGGGGAACGGCACTCGGGTTCGCTGCCGGCGTCGGACGCCTTGGCGCGATCGTTGGTCCTGCCGTGACTGGAACACTGGTGGCCGCAAACATTGCCTATCCCGCCGGCTTCTACGTGTTCGCCGCAGCGGGACTTTTGGCTGTCGCAGCGCTGTTCCTTGTGCCCGATCAGGTCAAAATTCCTGAGCCCGTGCCGGCGGGAGAACGGTAACCGCCGGCACGCCGCTAGGTGCTCAGCTGGCCGTCCAACTTTCCGGGCTGTGGGTGAAGCGACTCGCGGGCCTTGCCCAACAGCTGCGGTCCGGCCGCGTAGCAGCGATCGGTATATTGGCGGAGCGCCGGAAGTGCCTGGACGGCGTAGTCGAAGTGTTCCTCGCGGATCATCGACTCGATGGCCTTGCACTGGTCCTCAGTTTCAAGCGCGCCCACCATTGCCGAGGAGATCTTGAGGCTCAGCACAGCATCCATGCTGGCATCGGCGTCGTGTTGGCAGAGGCCGTTGGAGATCCTCAGTAGTCTGCCAGGCAACATCGAAAGGTAAGTGGAGAGGAAACGCAACGCCGGGGTGGGGTCTCCCATTTCATCGGCCAGGGCCTGCAACCTGCACGGTTCCAGAGCCGGAACCTGACCGTCTGCCTCGTCAGTCATGGCTGGCTGCTTGTGGCTGCGGGGCGTCTTCCAACGTCGACTTGCTGGGGTCCTTACTCCAGATGGAGGCGAGCATCCCGATGACCAGGATCCCGGGCGCTCCATACATCAGGATGTTCAGGACGAGCGGTTCACGGAGGGCACGAATGGCATTCCCGACGTAAGGGATGGTTGCGATCTGCTTATCCACCGTTTTGCCCTGCAGGGTGGCGATCCATGGATCGATGCCATTATTCGCATCGCCCTTGGTCTGGACGGCTACGCTGCCATCGGCTGTAGCGGTGATCTCAGTGATGCGATGAGTCTCCACCCGCTGGTCTTCAACGGGGATGTGGTAGGTGATGATGTCGCCCACCTTGAGGTCGACGATCGGCGTCGGAACGGTCACGACGACGTCGCCCGGGTTGATCAACGGCGCCATCGACCCTGTCAGCATCGTGGAGGTTTGGTAGCCCAGGATTCGCGGACCGATCGCCAGCAAGAGGAAAACCAAGGCCGCCACGGCCAGCATGGTGAAACCGAGGAATTTCATCGTCTTAGCAGCGATACGGCGGAACGCACCCGGGGCCGCGGCGGCATTGGCTGGAATCGCGGCTTTGGCGGGGGTCCCGACGGCTTTGGCTGGAATCGCGGCTTTGGCGGGGGTCTCGACGGCGGTTGTCGCGGGTGCCGCTTTGGGCTGCTTCACCCCGGCGGTGGCTAAAGTCATTGACGTTTTTGCAGGCTTTGCGGCTGAACGCCGGCCCTTGAGGGCGGCTCCGCTGATGCTGGTCAGTGCGCTCATGGTCCTGGCGTTCCTTCCTGTGTTGGTGATCTTCTGTTCGAGTCTGGGCTATCTGGCTCAGGTTTCCTGCCGGAAAGCCTCAAGTCTGGCTCAGGAAATACCGGCGGACCTGATCGGGCAGGGGGGCGCCCGACCAGGCCCGGCGGGGCTCTGTGGTGATGCTTAAGGTGGTGATGCTTGCTCTGGTGTTACAGGCCTCGTGTTACAAGGCCTGGTGCTACTTGATGGTTTCGGTGCGCTGGGTGCCGGTGAAGGCGAAGGCGATGGTGCTGGTGGCGCCTTGGAAGGTGTCGTTGGCCGTGGTGGGGAACGCG